>CAWDQS010000147.1:0-48452 GCA_963804295.1 uncultured Acidobacteriaceae bacterium | reverse complement strand
AGCAGGGCACCGTCTACCTGCAAGGGCAGAAGGTGAAGAAGTGGTACGGGAAGTACCTTGTCTACGGGCACGATCAGGAAGGGAAGGAGGTTCGCAGACACCGCAACGTCGCCATCTGCCCCAAAGCGAATACGCCTAAGTGGAAGGCGGAGCAGTTGTTGCGAGAGTTGATCCTGAAGGAGTGCAACGGCGTCGGCCCGGTTCCGACACTGTCGCCGGATGATTCAGTGACGTTCCGCTGGTTCGTCCATGAGCGTTACATCCCGATGCGGCAGGGCAAGTGGAGTCCGGCCTACCGGAAGACAAACACCTATCACATCGAGCATTACATGATCGGGCAGTTTGGCGATCTTCCGCTCCGCAAGCTGGATACCTTTGGAATCCAGGTCTGGCTGAACGGAATGGCAAACAAGAACTATTCGCAAGCCTCGGTTCGCCAGTGTTTCACCAACATCCGCGCGATTACGCACATGGCCAAGAAACAGAAATATCTGGCCGAAGATCCGGGAGAAGACGTGACCATGCCTCAGACCAAGCCGATAATCAGGCCCGTGATCTCGCGGGAGCAGATTCAGGCGCTTCTTGGGGCTATCGAGGATGTGCATGATCTTTGCTTGCTGCATATCGGTATCTTCTGTGGACCGCGTGCCAGCGAGGTCTTGGGGCTGCAATGGAAGTCCTGGACCGGAGAGGCGCTGATGCCATACGGCACGGTGTATGACGGGCAGTTCTACCCAGGGCGATTCAAGACAAAGCAAAGCAAGGCGGCGATCCCGGTTCCGGAGCTGGTCCGGCCGGTCATCGAAACCTGGCGGCGTATCTGTTCCGACGCCTCGCCGGAGGCTCTGATGTTTCCCACCTTCGGGCGCGGGAAGCGGAAGGGGCAGGCGGTGCCGCGTTCGAGCAGGAACTTTCTCGAATGGCGCATTCGCCCGATTGCCCGGAAACTCGGCATCCCGGATCGCCTCGTCACCTTCCAAGTGTTGCGGCGGACGCTGGGAACCGATATGCAGAAGCACGGCACGCTCAAGGACACGCAGAGCATCTTGCGCCATGCCAGCATCCAGACAACTGGAGACGTGTACGTTCAGAGGATCGATCAGAGCGTTCTTGATGCTGTGAACTCGCGCACCTCAGCAGTACTCGAAAACCGGAACGCTCCGATTGAAGAGTTGGGGCTAAAAGGGAGGAATCTGAGGGGTCTTGAGGTAATTCGGCGAAGTTCGGCGAAGCCGGAAGAGGAGGTTGCTGTAAGTGCTTGATTTTATGGTGGACGCGGTAGGAATCGAACCTACAACCTGTCGGTTAAGAGCCGAATGCTCTGCCAGTTGAGCTACGCGTCCAGGCCACCAGAAAACCGTGCGGCGGAGGGGCTTGCACACGGCGTGAGCAGATACAAAAATCTTCTCTCACCTCAAGAATATAGCACAGCCGCAGGGCTTGCTCAAAATACGAAGTGTACGTGCCAGGCGCGCGTTTTAGAAACTGAAGGCCAGTCCTGCGCGGATGCTGCGCTGATCCTGAGCGAAGATCAGCAGCGAGCCATCACTTAAAAAATACGGCCGGTAACCCTGGGCCAGCAGATTATTCACTTCAAACAGCGCGTCGATGTCGCGGCAACCATTACGGCAAAGATGAATGGGCTGGCGAAGGTGCAGGTTGAGCCAGGGCGCGGAGGCGTCCACGGCAAAGGGAGCTACCTGGGTGACGGTATCTTCCGGCTGCCAGCGGTAGCTGGCCCGCCAGCGCGTTTTGGTGCCGTCCAGCGTGCCGGAGAGCGAAAGCGCGTACGTCTGGGTGCGGCGGGGTTGGGCGCTGGCCAGCACCTGGGCCAGGGATGCCGATTGCGGCAACTCAGCTGCGCCACTCAGTACCAGGGCGTTGCCGTTGGCATAGCTGAGCTGAAGATGATTTCCGCCCGGCATGCGCCGCCCAAAAGCCGCCTCCATTCCGGCGGTGGAAAACCCCGGGCCGGAAACGTGAATCAAGCCGCTGATGGGGTCCAGAAGCACCGCCGAGGAAATGGAATTGCCCGCCGCAAAGTGGCTCATGGCCTCAAGAACCGGGTTGTCGAGGCGTTCGGCAAAGACCGCAACGGAGAGCCCGGAAAGGTCGGTTCGCCGTTCCCAGCCCAGTTCCTGGTGCAATCCGTGTTCGATTGCCAGGCTGCCGTCGCGAGCCGAGAGGCCGGGCAGCCACGAGCGGGCTTCCGTATCTCCAGCATCCCGAGTACCAGGCAAAAACGTCGTCATGCGATAGCCAACGGACGAGTTGCCGTCTCGCCATCCCACAGAGGCAAAGGGCAGCACGGCCACCATGGTCTGCGGAGAGGTCGAGGAGAGCCGTGCCAGCACCTGGCTGGAGCCCGCCTCACCCTCAAACTCGTCGCCCAGATATATCGTCTCCCAACTGCGAACGGCAGCCTCATCCAGCCCTTCAGCCCTGCCTGCGGAGGAGACCTCCGGATGAACTGCCACGGCCGCCACCGACTGCACCGAACCGGCAAAGCCCAGGTCCTGGCGGAAACCAAGCATGGATTCCATGCCGCCATCGGTGTCGGGAGCAAAATCAACGCGGGCCAGCAGCTCGCGGCTGTCGGACGGCGTCTCTTCCAATGCTGCTGAGATGCGTTCCCCGCTTTCGTTGAAGGCGCCCTCCTGGCCTGTGGCCACCAGGCGAGCCTTCAGCCGGGGATGCGTGCCAGCCTCGTCGGCTACCACCACCAGCGGGCCGTCCTCCAGCCAGCGCAGTAGCGGGCGGTTGGCTGCCGAGCGCAAAGTCCAGGCCCAATCGTCTTTCTGGGAGTTGCCGTCGCGTGGCTCCGCCGGAAGCCACTGCATTGCCTCGTACAGGCTGTTCAGAGTCAGATTTACCACTGTATTGCTGCGGACGCGGACGTTTTCACGCAGAGAAGGAAGTAACCAGGCGCCCATGGCCTTGACCGCGTAGCGGCCCGGCAGAATTGAAGAGATGAGATAGCGGCCGCTCGAGTCGGTATAGACGCTGGCGATGACCGTCAGATCGACGCGCAGCAACTGCACCTGGGCACCAATCTGAGGAACGCCGGCAGAGTCGCGCACAACTCCCGATACCGTCCCTGATCCCACTCCAGATCCAGGGGCAGCTCCGCTGATCGGGCCGCTGCTCAGGGCAATCAGCACAGCAAAAACAACGAGATGGACTCTGCGTGTCATCACAAATCGGGGTGACCCGGCAGCGTCGCTGGCAATTTTCCTCGAATCAAGCTCACCCGGGCTTCCGAATCTTGTGTCCGGTAGCCCTCCTGTACGGGATACATCCCATTATTCCACGACAAAAGGCGCCGATTGCGCAATCTCTTGTTTTGAGATTGCGTCATTTACCTTGATCGTCACCTTGTATTTACCTGGCTCGAGGCCTGCGATGGGCAAGGTCTTCTCCACCGTCATCTGGTCGCTATGCGCACCAATATCCTTTGAATCCATTTGCTTTTCCAGAATCACCGTGTCGGTGGCCGGCGTACTGGCAGTAGCGGCGCCGGACTTGGTGATCTGGTATGTCACCGTCGCCTGACTGCTCTTGGTAGCCTCGTCGATTGACAGGTTGTAAACCTGCATCCAGAAGTTGAGCGGCTGGTTGCGGTGGAATTTGGCCGGGGGATTCGGGTTGGTTGGCGTGGAGGTACTCACGCGAGGCCGGATAAAGGTGTTGCCGATGACGAAGTTGCCGCTGCCAATGGAGTGGGAATCGACCGTGTTCATCTGGTCGGCCAGAATCAGCGAGGAGGTGCCCAGCTTTTCGTCGCGATAGGATGGCACCTCAAGGCTGCGGCCGTAGTATCCCTTGTGGTCCTTGTTGTTCATGTCCATGACCGCGATATCCAGCCGGTATAGTCCGGGCAGCAGGGGCAGCGCCTTCCAATAAACCGACTGGTGGTCAAGGCTTTTTTCAAGCAACTCGGCGGGCTGCGTAACCTCCACCGTATCCTCGAAGGTCTGCACCGTCTTGTGCGTGAGAGTTGTCACCTTGCCCAGGATGTTCACCACGCCCTTGGCCACGTTGTCCTTGGTCACAAAGGTGATGTCGCGATTTCTCATCTGGATCGTGATCGGAACCAGTACCGTGCTTTCCGTTACCTTGACGAAGTCGGTGCGCACGTCAAACGGGAAGACAGGGCCGGAGAGCAGTTGGTGCTCGGAGATGAAGGCATCCAGGTCCGTGAATTTGATAGGGGGCGGCGCGAAGATCTTGGCGGCCAGCTCGATGCGGTCAAACTCCTTCGACTGCTGCTGTTCCTGCATCGGACCCGATCCCAGACTTTCAATGCCGCCCTTGAAGCGGTCGACCTTTTTGCTCTTGCCCGTCTCCTCATCCATGGTCGCGCCGGCGCCGGGGACGTGCAACAGAGCGTCCTTCTCGCTGCGGTCGATGGTGAAGTGGTAGTCGCCGCACTGGCAAGTATCCACAAACTCCAGGTCGACGTTTTCCCCGATGCCCTCCAGATAACGGTAATGCCAGGTCTCGAATGGGAAGGTGGAGGTTTCGCCGCCGCCTTCTTCCATGGGCCGCTCGTAGCTGCCTCCGGAGGGATGCGCATCAATGGAGTCGGCTGGACCCCAGGAGATGTAGATGCGGCCGCGGTCGGTCTTCCAGCCGGGCTTGCCGGCCGCAAAGTGCTCGTTGGCGTAGGCGATGCGGCGATAGTGCTCTTCGCGGAATTCGTTTTCCGGTGAATCCGGGTTGGGATTGCGCCGCAGCCAGAAGTTCTCGATGAAAGCCTCGCGCTCTTCGTCGTTCGAGAGGGTTCTGAAGGCCTTGCGCTCCTCATCGGAGATGATGTAGGCGACATCCTGTTCCAGCCACGACTTGTATGCGCCCTTGATCTCGATGCGGGACTGCTTGATTGCGGCCGCCTGTTGCTTGTCGGTGCGCGGGCGCTTGAGCGGGTCGACTTCCTTATTCTGGTCGTTGGACGGTTGCGCCTGGGCTGACGGGGTCTCCGTCTGCTGGGCGGCAACTCGGGCTGCGGGGATAAAAAACAGGCCGCAGCCCAGTGCGGCAAAGAGAAGATGAGAACGGTTAAGCATCATTTGCGTTGAGAACTCCTGCGACTCCTTATTCTACGGGTACAGAATGGGATGAGCAAGATACCGCGAGGAGTCGGCTAACGATTGGACGTGAATACGTGCCATGGGTAAGCAGAATATGGGTCCATGAAACTGATAAACTATTTACAGGATTGATTTTGAGTCCCGCCAGGCAGAGTCCCCAGAAAGAATTCAGGTTCCAGGGCTCTACCAATTTATTTTGAGGCACTTGCGACGCGTCTCAGTTTTCTGCACAGACCGTCAGCCCATGATGTGATACATCCGGCTCCTGCGGGCAGGTTGGCCTGATTCGGGAACTGTTCCGGCGCCGATTGCGTACACTGAAATTGGGGATTCCCCGGAGTTCTTACCCGCATGAAAAAGATCCTATTGATTATTCTCGCCGCTGTGGTTGTCGCTGGACTTTTAGCCTTCTTCATTTACAGGCAGCAGGCCGGCTACACCAAGGTTCTCACAGCCAAGGTCACGCGCCAGGAGCTGGCTACGGTGGTCAGCGGCACCGGCCAGATCAAGCCCCGGACCTATGCCAATTTGGGCGCCAATGCCCAGGGCCGCGTCACCCACCTCTATGTGAAGGAGGGTGACCTGGTCAAGAAGGGCCAAATTGTAGCCACCATCCAAAACGTGCAGCAGGAAGCGGGTGTTGACAGCCAGCAGGCTGCCATCTCTGCAGCCAAGAACCGATATTGCCGCTAGTGTTGCCGCGGAAAAGACAGCCGAAGCCAACATCGAGAAGGCTAAGGCCGATCTGGAGCAGAAACGGTTGGACTGGGAGCGCGAACAGCCGCTTTACACGGCAGGCATTGTGGCCAAATCGGATTACGACGCCAAGAAGTCGGCATACGACACCGACGTGGCCACGCTGAATCAATGTATAGCGGCGCTAAATCAGGCCCGTGCGCAAACCGACTCCTTGCGCGGGCATCTGCAAATCCAGGTGGCAAACTTGCGCTCCAACCAGGATTTGCTCGACCAGACCATTCTGGTGGCACCCTTCGACGCCATCGTCACCAACCAGGTTGTCCGCGAGGGAGAGTCAGTGGTTCCGGGCATCCAGAGCACCGTTGGCTCAACGCTGATGACCCTCGCGGATATGAGCGAGGTCACAGCCGAGGTCAAGGTGGACGAGACCGACATCGTCAACATCCGCATCGGCCAGCCCGTAGAAGTTACCGTGGACGCCCTTCCCGGCAAGGTCTTCAAGGGCCATGTAACCCTGGCCGGTGATCAGGCCCTGCTGCGCTCCACGGGCATGGCCACCTTGCAGTCCACCACCGGCACCGAGGAGGCCAAGGACTTCAAGGTAGTAGTAATGCTGGACGCGCCCACCGCCGAACTGCGCCCCGGACTCTCGACCACCGCCAAGATCACCACCGCGCAAAAGCAGAACGTACTCACGCTGCCCATCCAGGCGCTGACCATGTATAACCCTGACGATGACAAAGCACCCAATAAGGACAATGTCTTGGCCGCTTCTTCTTCCACTCACTCCGCCGCTAAAAGCACGCCCGTGCAGGGCGTCTACGTGTTAGAAAACAAGAGTGGCAAGCTGCGCGCAAAGTTCGTCCCCGTAACTACCGGCATCACCGGGGCCACGGACATAGAAGTAATCAGCGGATTGACCGAAGGCCAGGAAATTGTCACTGGCCCGTATAAGACGCTGCGCAGCCTCAAAAACAACGCGCTTGTCAAGAGGGACACCACCAAGCCGGTTACCCCGCCCACAGGCAGAAATTCTTAACAATAGTTCAAGAAAGAGATGCGGATGGCTCGAATCGACACCACTACCGAAGACCTTGCCCTGCCAACGGCGCCGCCCAGCGACGACCTGATTATCGTCGAGGACCTTTGGCGTACCTACGACATGGGCTCCGAGCAGCAGGTGCAGGCGCTCAGAGGCGTCTCGCTGCGCATCAAGCACAACGAGTATGTCGCCATCATGGGACCCTCCGGCTCCGGCAAGTCCACCCTGATGAACCTGATCGGTTGCCTGGACACGCCTTCCAAAGGCCGCTACTGGCTCAACGGCCAGTTGGTCAGCGAACTGGATGACGATCAGTTGGCTCGTATTCGCAACAAGGAGATCGGCTTCGTCTTCCAGACTTTCAACCTGCTGGCCCGAGCCACCGCCCTGCACAATGTCGAGCTGCCGCTCATCTATAACGGCACCCCGGCCGCGGCGCGCATTGAGCGAGCCAAGGAATCGCTGGCTGACGTAGGCCTCGCCGCGCGCATGTACCACAAGCCCAACGAACTCTCCGGAGGCCAGCGCCAGCGCGTGGCCGTCGCCCGTGCACTGGTCAATCGGCCCTCCATCATCCTGGCCGACGAGCCCACCGGCAACCTGGACTCCAAGACCGGCCTGGAGATAATGGCCCTCTTTGACACCTTGCACGCCAACGGCAACACCATTGTACTGGTGACCCACGAGCCGGATATCGCCGAATATGCCCATCGCGTGGTGCATATCCGTGACGGGCAGATTTACTCCGACGAACCCTCAAAGCGCTACGTCCAAAAAGATTAAACAGCCTGAAATAACCCCAAAATCCCGTCTCCTCCCGAACCGGAAAGAAGTCTTCTCTTTCCGGTTCATGTTTTTCCCTCTATCGCCGATGAAACCTCTGTAGGCTTAGGAATCATTCTCTGAGCCACGGAGGCGGGGCACGTTGATAGCCATGCAGAGCATCGCTCAGTACCAGCCTTCCGTCTCCGGCCTCTCCCTTGTGGATGTCGAAGCGCATCCAGAAATGCAGCCTGTGGGAGTCAGCGCCGCATGGCGCAAGCTGCTGACGCAGGCGGATATGGCCGCGCCCTATGTGCAGTTGGCCACCATCGAGGGAGAACACGGCGCCGGCAAGAATACCCTGGCACACTATCTCTTCAGCCGCTCCCCTCTGGCCGGCGGCAGTTTTCAACGGTACGATGCCCGCGAATGGCTGGTTTCCGACGCAGATCCAGCCACCCTGACCGGCTACACCTATCTGGATCGTGTGGACCTGCTCGCCCCTCCCGGACAGGGCCTGTTGCTGAGTGTGCTTAAATCCCTGCAGGACCGTCCGGCAGGACGCGCCGTGCTGCTGGCCTCCTCTCAAACCTCGCTGCGGCAGATGGCCTCCCAAGGATTGATGCTGCCCGATCTGGCCTTCCGCCTTACCGCCGTACGCTTTGCCATTCCACCCTTGCGCTTGCGCCGTGAAGATATCGTCCCCCTGGCCCAGTCCCTGCTGGACCGCATCTGCACCCGCTACCAGCAGCGCCCCGTGGTTATGGCTCCCGGGACACTGGCCCGCCTCTTGCAACATAGTTGGCCGGGAAACGTGCGTGAGCTTGCTTCGGTGCTGGAAACCGCCCTGCTGGAAGCCGTCAACGGCATCATCCGCCCCGACGACCTGGCTCTCCCCTCCGGCCTGGAATCCCCTACTGAGTCGCGTCAAGGGCCTGCCATGCACGCCGACAGCCTCAACCTGGACGCCGTCGTTCAGCATCACGTGCAGTACGTTCTGGACCTCAATCGCGGCAACAAGCTCCGCGCCGCTCGCCAGCTCGGCATCAGCCGCTCCACCCTCTACCGCATCCTCGGAAACGAAAATATCCTCACGTAGTGAGCCGGCACACATTGTGCCGAGCGGCCCCGCAATGTCGCGCTATTTTGCCTTAACCCCGCCATTCACTACGCCCAGGCCCGCTGCCGTGCGATTAATTCATTCATGGGATGTGATTTGCCGCAGTCTCCGCACATCGTCGTAGGGAAGTGCTTCGTGCAGAGCGGGACCGGAGGTTCCCGCGGAGAAAACAGAGAGCGTGCACAACGAGAGCAAGTTTCACGGCACAGATTTCCCACAAGAGGAATGCCTCATTGGATCAAGCCAAGAAAGGAATAACAGGCAGGATAATGCTCTGTATCGCCGCGGTGCATCTTACAGCCCATCCATACTTTAGTTGATGCACGAAGCGCATAGCACTCGTTCCAGATGGCAACGTCAACATGCTAGAGTGCAGCGCCAGGCAAATTCTAAAACGCACCAGGGAGCGCAAAAATGGAAGCAAAGTATCTGATGCACGCGGAATGAAATGCCTTCTTCCCTTCATGAAGATGATGAACATGAGCCGGGATATGAAACCGGGATAAATTCTGGAAGTGATTGCCGGCTGCACACTTTCGGACCTTCTCCCGCGGCAATCTCAAAGGCGTATTTCCGCGGACTAGCACCAGATCTGGAACATTGTTCACCAATTCGGCGATAGAAGAAGACTCTCACAAAGCTCCGATGAAAGTCGAAATACCGGCGATATCGAGAGCAGAGATTCATTTGTTTCACGGACAGGCCTGAAAGGGCAGGCCTGAATGAAAAGACGTTGAACTCCAGGAAGGTTGGAGACCTTGATGCGAGGACGAAATTTATCACCGCTGGTTTTTGTCGTCGATGACGATTCCAGCATCGTCCAGACGATAGATGGCTTCCTGAAGCGTGCCGGATTCCGGACGGCCAGCGCCGAAGACGTTGCAGGAGCTCTGAAGGGAATCCGCGAGCAGCGGCCGGACCTGATCCTGTTGGACGTCAACTTGCCGGATGGCTCCGGCTTCGATGTCTGCCGCGATCTGAAAAAAGAAGCCTCCACATTCACGACCCCGATTCTATTTATCTCCGCCAATGAAGATACCTCAACGAAGGTTCATGGATTTGAGATCGGCGGCGTGGATTACATCACCAAGCCGATCGTCGGTGCGGAGGTTCTAGCCAGGGTGCGCACCCATCTGCGGCTCAAGCAGGCTTATGAACGGCTGGCCGAACTCCAAGCAGAGCGAGTGGAAAATCTGGCCAGCGCACAGCAGACCCTGATGCCCCGTCCGGAAGGCTTCCCCGATGCGCACTTTCAGGTTTCCATTCGTCAGGTGCTCGCTGCGGGCGGAGATTTCTATGATGTGATACCTGCGGGCCAGGGCGTTGTGGACTATCTGGTGGCGGACGCCAGCGGGCATGATCTGGCGGCCTCTCTCTGGACCGCCTCGCTGAAGGCTCTGGCCGCCGAATACGCCGGCCCGTTGAATCTGCCGGTGGAGATCGTGCGCGCCATCAACAGCTCTCTGTGCCGCATTCTCCCCTCCGGCTCGTTTTTCAGCCTCGTCTATGCCCGGCTCAACCATCAGACCGGCCGCCTTTCGCTGGTAAACGCCGGTCATCCGCCTGCCATTATCGTTCGCCTCAAGGAGAATGAACCGATCATTCTGCGCCAGGAGGGAGATGTGGTTGGCGCATTCACCGACGCGGTATTCGGCGTCGCCGAGACAACTTTGCAGAAGGGTGACCGGATCTTTTTTTATACCGATGGGCTGATCGAAACCGGCGGTTCCTATGAAGAGGGCCTGCAGCGCCTGACCCAGGCTTGTCTTACGCGGCGGAGCCTGACGCTTCAGGAGATAGTTTCTGCTGTTGTTGACTCAGTAATGACCGGCATCACCGCCGCGGACGACACGCTGTTGCTGGGGGTGGAAAGATGAACTCTCCACGGAAGTACACTCCCATCTCCTTTCACGAAAAGATACCTTCGCGCATCGATGAGGTGGACCGGCTCTGCCTGAAGATTCGCCATCTGCTTCAGACGAATGACCTTGGCGAATACTGCTTTTCGGTTGAGTTGCTGGCGCGGGAGTGCCTGAACAACGCGGTAATTCACGGAAACCGGAACGACGCCGATAAATCCATCGTCCTGAGCCTTTCGGTGGGCCGTGCGTGGATACGCTTGCAGGTCAGCGATGACGGCCCGGGATTTGCCTGGAGAAAGAAGCGCAATAGCAAATTGGATACGGCTGCCTGTTCCGGCCGCGGGCTGCAATTTTACGAATTGTATGCCGAGCGCGCGCAATTCAACCGCAGCGGCAACCAGATCACACTCTGGATACGCAAATCGAAGCGAAGAGGAAAGGAAGAAGGCAATATGTCTGCTTACATTCTGGATCTGAATGACCAGAAAGGCTCGGTAAAGTTGAAGGGGGACTTGACGGCGACCCTGGTCCCGGATCTTCAGGCCGGCCTCAAGGAAATGCTGAATATGGGTGTACGCGAAGTGGAATTCGATCTGGCAAGCACCAAGATGCTGGACTCGAGCGGTATGGGACTGCTGATCGCGGCATCCAACAGCCTCGCTACCCACAGCGGCAAAGTCTATGTGACCAACGTCAGCCCAGATATTTTCCGCCTGCTGCAAAGCATGCGGTTGACAGCGCGTCTCAACGTCAGCGGAAAAACGGAATAGGAGAGTCGTCATGGATACGGAGATGGATCTGGGGTTGGACGACGAATTACTCGGGGAGTTCATCAATGAATCGCGCGAGCACCTGACCACGATCGAGGCCGACTTGCTGGCCATTGAGGAGGGTGGAGCGGATATCGACTCGGAGCTGGTGAATAAAGTCTTTCGGGCGGCTCACTCCATCAAGGGCGCCAGCGGCTATTTCGGCCTGACCAAGGTGAAGGAGCTGGCCCATCGCGCCGAGACGGTTCTGGACATGATCCGGTCGAAGAAGATGCCGCCCAACGCAGAAATTACCAATCTGCTTCTGACGGCCTTCGATCAACTGCGCGAGATGATAAACCACCCCAAGGAGAGCGCCGACGCCGATATCGACGATCTGGTTATGAATCTGACCGGCCTGGCCTCCTCCTATCTGCCCCAGGAACAGAAAGCCTCCCTTACTCAGACGGTTGCGCTGATTCCGGAAGGCGGAGGAACTCCGATCGTCCTTCTCAAGCTGGATTATGAACGCGCGAAAGAGAACAGCTATTGCCTCTATTCCATCGAATACGACCTAATCCACGACATTGAGCGGCGGGGCTTGAATGTGCTTGAAGTCTTCCACGATCTGATGAAATCCGGAGAGATCCTGGATTGCGAGGTGAACTTCGGAGCTATCGGCACGCTGGACAATCCGGTCGGAAACCAGTTGCCTCTGCGGTTGATCCTGGCAGCTCCGATTATGCCCCATGAAATTGGCCGTCTGTTTCCCCACAATCCTGACAAAGTCAAACTGCTCTCCCCGCCTGGCGCGGCAGCTCCAGCGGTGGCCGTTCAAACAGCGGCCCAACCTTCCAAGACGATAGCGCCTGTGCCGGACAAAACTCCGGTCTCCGAGATTCAGCACACCGAGGTTCAGTACACCGAGGTTAAGCCCACGCCGCCGTTACCGGCGCGAGCGGAGTCTCCAGCGGCCGCTCCCGCCGCCGCCAAGGCCGCTCCCGCCGCCTCCGCGTCCGTCGTCGAAGACAGCATCCGGGTGAACGTGGGAACACTGGAGATGCTGATGAATCTGGCGGGCGAGCTGGTGCTGGGACGGAACCAGTTGCGCGCCTCGATCGCTCAAAATAATTCGCGAGCGCTGAAGGCCGCCGACCAGCGCATCAATCAAATCACCTCCGAGTTGCAGGATGTCGTCATGCAGACCCGGCTTCAGCCCATCGGCAATGTTTTCGGAAAATTCCCCCGCCTGGTGCGCGATCTGGCCACCGCGCTGCACAAGGATATTCAGTTGGATGTTCGCGGCAAGGATGTGGCCCTGGACAGGAGTTTGATCGAATCCCTCTCCGATCCGCTGACGCATATGATGCGCAATGCCGTTGATCATGGCATCGAATTTCCCGAGGATCGCGTCAAGGCGGGCAAGCCGCGTCAGGGAAACATCAGCATTGATGCCCGTCACGAAGCCGGCCAAGTGGTGGTGGAGATCGTCGATGACGGCAAAGGCATCGATCCGGAGCGTATTGCCAAAGTGGCGCTGACAAAAGGACTGCTTACGGCGGAGAAGCTGGAGGGCATGTCGGCCAAGGACAAGACCGCCCTGATCTTCCTTCCCGGCCTCTCCACGAATACGCAAGTGAGCGACGTTTCGGGGCGCGGGGTGGGCATGGACGTGGTCAAGACCAACCTTGACCGTCTCGGCGGCAAGGTGGAGATCCTCTCCACTCCTGGGAAGGGCACAACCTTTCGCATCAAGCTGCCCCTAACCCTGGCCATTATCCCCTCTTTGATCGTCTCCGTCGAAGGGGAACGATTCGCCATTCCGCAGATCAACGTCGAGGAGATTCGGCGCGTTCTGCCGGGCCAGGCCAAGACCCGCATCGAGGTGGTGGGAGATGCCGAGATCCTGCTGCTGCGCGACCGCCTCATTCCGCTGGTGCGTTTTGCCAACGTGCTAGGGGTGGTGCCAACCTATGCCGATCCCAAAGCCAACCAGCGCGAAATCGATCGTCGCATCCATATCGCCGACCGGCGCTCGCATCACTTCCCCGCTCCTGGGGAAGAAAAATTGGAAGCGTCGGCTCCCGCGCCGCTCCATCCCCGCAATGATTCAGACCGGCGTCACATCGGCGGGGCGCTGGAGATAGTGGTCGTGACGACCGGCACACAGACTTACGGTCTGCTGGTGGACGGCTTTCATGACACGGAAGAGATTGTTGTGAAACCATTGGGCTCTCACCTGAAGGGATTAGAGGAGTACGCCGGCGCGACGATTCTCGGCGATGGCACTGTTGCGCTGATCCTGGACATTGCGGGACTGGCCGCCAAAGCGGACCTGAGCACGGCCGTCAATCTCTCTCGCGCGCGCACGCGAGCGGAAGACAGCTTGGCGGAAGAGTTTGTCGACACCCACTCCCTGGTCCTATTTCACAATGCTCCGGATGTGCTTTGCGTCCTTCCACTGGATACCGTAACGCGCATCGAACACATTGCGCCCAGGCAGGTGGAGAAGATTGGCGGCCGGCGCACCATGCACTATCACGGCGGATTGTTGCCGCTGGTCACGCTGGCCGACGCGGCGCAGGTCGAGCCGATCGGTGAGGACAGGGAACTGGCGGTCATGATTGCCAACATCCGCGGCCATGAGGTGGGTTTGCTGGGGGCGATGCCTGTGGACGTGATCGAAACCGCGGCGCAGATCGACCAGACCACCCACCGCCAAAAAGGCGTGGCCGGCTCCACCATCATTCAACATCGCACGGCGCTGATCGTAGACCTATACGAATTGGTGGATGCCGCCTGGCCGGAGTGGGCGGAGCAGCAATTGTCCGCCAAGCCCCGCTCGGAAAACGTGCGGGAGACCTCGGTTTTGCTTGCCGAGGACTCCGATTTCTTTCGCAGCCAGATTCGCCGGTTCCTTGAGGAAGAAGGCTACTGCGTGCTGGCGGCGCCGGATGGAGAAGCCGCCTGGGAGCTGCTGCTCAAGAGCCTTGATAAGGTCCGGGCAGTGGTGACCGACATCGAGATGCCGCGCCTGGATGGGCTGGGGCTGGCGCGGCGCATTCGGGCCGATCAACGCACCGCGCGCCTGCCGATCATCGCTCTCACCTCCCTGGCCGGAGACGACGATATTGCGCGCGGCAAATCCGCGGGGATTGACGATTACCAAACAAAGCTAGACCGGGACCAACTGCTCGACAGGCTGCGGGAGTATTTGGGCGAGGCGCATCCGCACGCCAGGATGGCTGTCGGAAGCTATGCGGCCGCTTGATTGCGCTGCAAATGCGAGTGACTAGACGGAGAGGCAACGATGAAGCACGAAGGAGAACTGCAATGAAACTGAAGATTCGTTCACAATTGGTGCTGGCTTTTACTGTCGTACTCGGCCAAGTGCTCATTTCTTCGGGAATTGTCTTTTGGAAAGCGAGTGATGTCAGCCAGAAGCTCGATCATCTCAAAGAAGCGCGAATTCCTGTCATGTTGAAGGCAAGTACATTGGACCAGGACTTGATGAAGGCGAGATCCGACCTCCGGCGAGTACTCCTATTTGTCTACGACGGAAAGCCGGACCAGGCAAAGGTCTACAAGCAGAAGCTGCAAGACGACTGGAAGCTAGCTAATGCGGCCTTTGCTCCGCTACCGGAGATCAGCAAGCGTTTCACATTGCAGGAGAACAAGGACAGGGTGGCCAAGCTGGCCGCCGAATTGCCGGGGCTTCAGCAGGAGCAGATGGAGATCGCTGATGAGGCTTTGGCCGGAGGGCCGAAGCGTATCGCCTCCATTGACGACTACCTGGTGAAGACCATCGAGCCGCATGGAGTGGTTGCTCGTGATCTCATCGAGGGGCTGGGGCAAAGCAACACCCAATTAATGAATGACGATGTCGACAATCTTCACCAAAGCGAGAGCATGACTCGCTGGATACTGGCAATATCGACCTTGCTGGCTATGGCGATGGGCATCGCAGTCGCCTTTGTGTTCAGCGGCAAAATCGCGCAGGTTCTAATGATCGTCGTGGATCGACTGAAACTCATTGCCGCCGGCGACTTGAGCAGCGCGAAGCTGTCCGAAAAGATACTTGACAGGCCCGACGAACTTGGAGAACTGGCGACTGCCTCACAGGCCATGAGCGATAGTCTTAGAAAGTTGCTGGAAGGCATCGCAGGCGGTGTTCAGACTCTGGCCTCCGCTGCCACGGAGCTGTCGGCTATTTCGAAGCAAACGGCCACCGGGACGGCATCGATGTCCGACCAGGCCAATGCGGTGGCGGCGGCGGCCGAAGAGGCCAGCGCCAATACCATGTCGATAGTCGCGGGCATGGAGCAATCGTCGAGCAGCCTCTCCAGCGTAGCCAGCGCCACAGAAGAGATGAGCGCCACAGTGGGCGACATCTCCGCCAATACATCCCGTGCGCGCGTCATCAGTGAACAGGCTACCGGCCAGGCGCACACCATCACCGAACAGATGCAGAAACTGGGCCAGGCGGCGCAGGAGATCGGCAACGTAACCGAGACCATCACCAACATCTCGGCGCAGACCAACCTGCTGGCGTTGAACGCGACGATCGAAGCGGCGCGGGCGGGTTCTGCAGGCAAAGGCTTTGCCGTGGTCGCCAACGAGATCAAGGAACTGGCCAAGCAGACGGCCGAGGCCACCGAGGACATCAAGGCGCGAATTTCCGGGATACAAGGCTCGACCGGTACGGCAATAGTCGATATTGGCCAGATCACGGCAGTCATCCGAGATGTTGGCGGGATCGTCTCCAGCATTGCCGCGGCCATCGAGGAACAGGCGACGGTGACCAAGGATGTGGCCGGCAACATCGCGCAAGCCTCGAGCGGAGTGCGCGATGCCAATGAGCGAGTCGCGCAGACGGCAGAGGTATCGAAGAGCATAGCCCGCGACATTGCCGGCGTCAACAAGGCGGTAACCGGCATCCGGCATGGCGGCGAGCAGGTGCAGGCAAGCGCAGTCGACCTGTCAAAACTAGCAGAAGCGCTGGGCGCGCAGGTGGCGCAGTTCCAGATATGAGGGAGTTGTAATGGCAACGAGTATTCTTGATCCAAAAGCCGGCGAGAATCTGCTGACCGCAACCTTCCAACTGGGAGGCGACGATTGCGTCTTTGGAATCGACGCTTCCTTGATTCAGGAGGTGGTGATGGTGGGCGAACTGACACCCGTGCGTCACGCTCCAGAGTATGTGGCGGGCATTCGCAATTTGCGCGGACGCATCATTACCGTGATCGATTTAAGTGTGCGGCTGGGCCTGGGATACGTGGAAATCGGCCCGGAGAGCCGCATTCTGATTGCCGATTGGAAAGGCGAACCTGTCGGGCTGCTGGTAGACCGGGTAGCGGACGCCATCGAAGTGGAGGCTGGCGCCCTGGAGCCCGCGCCTCCTAACCTGCATGGAGTGCAAATGCAGAAGCTGCTCGGGGTCTTTCGCAGCGGCGAGCGCCTGGCGGCATTGCTCGATCTGGCGGCGGTGCTCGGCACCGATGACCGCGGCGGAAAACAGTTGTCAAACGATGAAATGAGAGGGTGAACGTGAGGGTTCTGGTAGCCGACGACGCGGTCCTCTTCCGGCGGCTGCTAGCGGAAGTGCTGGCGTCGCTGCCGGATGTTGAGGTTGTGGGCAGCGCGTCCAATGGAAAGATCGCCATTCAAAAAGTCTGGGAACTGAAGCCCGATCTTCTCACTCTCGACATCGAGATGCCGGAGATGGACGGTTTGGCAGTCCTGGACGCGCTATTTCGCAGTGGCGAACCGCCGGTCGAGGTCATTGTGGTGAGCGCTCTTTCCCGGCGTGGAGGCGACCTCACCATGCGCGCTCTGGAGAAGGGCGCCTTCGATTTCATTACCAAGCCGGACGCGGCTACTCCTGAACAAGGGCGCGAAGCACTGCGGCGCGAATTGGCTGTGCGCGTGCGCGCCGTTGCTCATCGCATTGAGGTGCGCTCGATCCTGCGCGGCAAATCCTCCCCTGTCCGTTCTGAAGCTTCCGCATCGAATCTCGCCGGCGAACGCGCGCCAGGAGCCGCAAGCCTCGACGGAATTGCCATGCGCATGCAGCGGCTGTCAAACCCCGAGAAGCCGTATATGGTTCTGATCGGCGTCTCCACCGGCGGCCCTGTCGCTCTGGCCAAGCTGCTGCCGGCCATTCCGCGCGACATCGGTGTGCCCATCTTGATCGTGCAGCATATGCCGCCAATCTTTACCAAAGCGCTCGCCGACAGCCTGGCAACCAAATGCGCGGTACGCGTCCGGGAAGCGGTCTACGGCGAGTCTCCCGAACCAAACACGGTGTATATCGCGCCCGGAGGCAGGCAGATGCGATTGGCCGCGGGAGCCGGCAATCAGCCGATCATTGAATTGACCGACGACCCTCCCGAAAACAATTGCCGGCCCGCCGTGGATTACTTATTTCGCTCGGCTGCCAACCGTTTTCCGGGGCGTTCCATGGCTGTGATCCTCACGGGAATGGGCAGCGACGGCACGCTCGGCTTGCGTCTGCTCAAACGCCACGGCTGTTATGTCATTGCCCAGGATGAGGCCAGCTGCGTCGTCTACGGAATGCCGAAGGCAGCGGTGGACGCTGGTGTCACAGATGCTGTCCTGCCCCTGGAATCCATCGCCGGCCGGATCGCCTCCATCGTCAAGGGAGGCCGTGGATGACAGCAGCGATCACGCGCGAAGAGATGCCGGTTTGGTCCCGCTACATCCAAGAGATCTGCGGAATTCATCTGGATGAGTCCAAAGGCTACCTGGTCGAGACGCGCCTGAGCGGACTGCTTTCTGAGGTCGGCGCTACGAATTTCTCCGAACTCTTCTACAAGGCGCGGGCAGATGCTTCCAGCAAACTGCGCGGGAAAATTATCGAAGCGATCACCACCAACGAAACATCCTTCTTTCGCGATACCTCTCCCTTTGAGCTTCTTCGCCACAAACTGATCCCCGAGATCATCGACCGGCGCAACCGCAATGGCGCGCGGATTCCCATCCGCATCTGGAGCGCCGCCTGTTCCACCGGGCAGGAGGCATACAGCACGGGTATTGTGCTCAAGGAACTGCTCGGAGATCTTACGCGCTACGACATTCGCATCCTGGGCACCGATATTTCCAATAAAGTTGTGGCCCATGCAAGCTACGGCGAATACAACCGCATGGAACTGGAACGGGGCCTGCCGCAGGATACACTGGTCCGCCACTTTACCGCATCCGGCGACAGGTGGAGAGTGCGCGATGAGATTCGCGCCATGGCCTCCTTTCGCACAATGAACCTGCTGGAGCCATTCTCATTTCCCAACCCGTTCGACATCATCTTCTGCCGGAATGTGGCCATCTACTTCACCGAGGCGGACAAGACTCGCTTGTTCCGGAACCTTGCCAAGTACCTGGCGCGAGACGGCGGCTTGATCATCGGCTCCACCGAGTCCATCTCCGGGCTTTGTCCGGATCTTGAACCCAAACGCTACCTGCGCTCGGTGTTTTACCAATGGAAGGGGCAGGCATGAAGGCGAACTTATGAGTCCCGGAATCTCTTCTATCGCGTTAGAATACGCCTCACTGGCCGCGGCTGTGGAACAGGCAGCGGATAGCATCGTCGTGACCGACATTGGTGGGAAGATCCAGTATGTGAATCCCGCGTTCACCGCGATGACAGGATACACCGCCGACGAAGCTGTGGGGCGGAATCCGCGCGTCCTCAAGTCGGGACTTCATAGCAAGGTGTTTTACAAAGATCTCTGGGACACCATCCTGTCTGGACAGGTCTGGCGGGGTAGGTTGACCAACCGTCGAAAGAACGGAACCATTTATCACGAGGAGATGCGAGTAGCGCCTATACTAGGCTTGAATGGCGAAATTGTCAGCTTCATCGCGGTCAAGCGGGACATCACCGAGCGGAGGGCAGGCGAGGAGTCGCAAGCCTTCCTCGCCGCAATTGTGGAGAACTCCGAGGACTCGATCATTGCCTGCACACCCGAGGGGACCATCCGTGCCTTCAATCGCGGCGCGGAGGCAGTTTTCGGTTACTCTGCCCAAGAAGTGATCGGGCAGCATATGTATATGCTGGTGCCCCCGGAACGGTCGACTGCACTGGAGCACCTTGCCGAGAAGTTACGGAAAGGCGAGAGATTCTCTGAATATGAAGGCTTTTGCCTCCGCAAGGATGGCTGCAAGATCGAAGTGTCCATCACAGGATTTCCCATAAGAAACTCTGATGGAGAAGTAATAGCCATCTCCAATATTCTCCGCGACATCACTGAACGTAAACAGTCTGAACGGCAACTTCGCGAAAGTGAAGAACGTTTCCGGGCAATTTTTGAGGACGCTCCTGTTGGCATGTACGTGGCTGGGCCGGATGGACGGTTGATCCAGGTGAACGAAGCAGCGTGCCGGATGCTGGGATACTCCGAGCAAGAGATGCTCGCTAAATTCTGGCCGGACCTCTGCCACCCCGATGACATGGCCGAAGCCATGCGGAGGAAGAGGCAGTTGCTGAACCACGGGGCCAAAATTGCGGAAGCGGAACGGCGCTTCTTACATCACAACGGAACGGCCGTTTGGTGCCAGATAACCATTTCATTACTAGGATCCGGCGAAGGCATCCCGCCATGCTCCGTGGTCCATATGGTAGACATCACCGAGCGCAAGCAAGCAGAGATGGCGCTGCGCGAAAGCGAAGAGCGCTTCCGCTCCATGGCGGATAGTAGCCCGTCCATGATGTGGGTCAGCAACGCGGAAGGTGAGCTGACGTTCATCAACCGGGTATACCGCGAGTTTTCCGGCTTCACTTGCGAGGATGTTCAGGCGGGCAAGTGGCGCTCGCTGCTACACCCGGACGATGCGCCCGACTATCTGGCGGCATTCGACAGCGCGATCAGGGAACGCACATCGTTCAGCGCGGAAGGACGAGTTCTGCGAGTCGATGGAGAGTGGCGGCTGGTGGGTTCTCGCGGTGAACCGCGGTTTTCGCCGCAACTCGAGTACTTAGGCCACATAGGGCTTCAAGCGGACATCACCGACCGCAAGAAGGCCGAAAAGGACCGCCAGTTTCAACACTCTCTCATTCGTACAATCCATGAGGTGTCGCTCGACGGAATTCTTGTGGTGGACGCCGATGGAATTGTGGTATCGCATAACAACAGGTTCCTGGACGTATGGCAAATTCAGCCATCGGATATTTCCAAATCCCCAGTAGGTGTCTTGGATCAGCCGGTTTTGTCGGCGGTTCTGGAGCGGGTCACGGATTCTGTGGCTTTCTCAGCACGGGTGCTGGAACTCTATGCTCATCCAGAGATGAACGACCAGTGCGAAATCGCATTGAAGGATGGCAGAACACTCGAACGCTATTCCACCAGCTTGCGGAATGATGCCGGCGAATATTTGGCGCGCGCATGGTTCTTTCGAGACATCACCGAACGCAAGAAGGTCGAGAATGAGCTCCGAGAAAGCAATCGCCAACTCCAGGAGGCAACGACCCGAGCCAACGAACTGGCGTTGGAGGCGGCCAGCGCCAGCCAGGCCAAGAGCGAGTTCCTGGCCAACATGAGCCACGAAATCCGCACACCCATGAACGGTGTGTTGGGAATGACCGGCATGCTGCTTGATTCCGAACTTGGCGCCGAGCAGCGGCACTGGGCGGAAGTGGTTGATGCCTGCGCAAAATCCCTCCTGACGGTGATTGATGACATCCTGGACTTCTCAAAGATCGAAGCCGGAAAATTGGAAATCGACATCGTGGACTTCAATCTGCGCGCCCTGATGGAGGATTTCGCCGAGATGATGGCCGGGCGCATCGGCGAGAAGCCGCTGGAGTTTGTCTGTGCTGTAGCACCCGATGTATCCGCGCTTCTAAGAGGAGATCCGGGGCGGTTGCGCCAGGTGCTGCTGAATCTGGCCAGCAACGCCTTCAAATTCACGCATCAGGGCGAGGTTGTGATACGTGTGACTCTGATAGTGGAAAGCGAGACTGACGTCTCATTGCGTTTTTCCGCCCGCGACACCGGCATCGGCATCCCCGCCAGCAAATTACAGATGCTCTTCACCAGTTTCACTCAAGTAGATGCCTCAACGACTCGCCAGTATGGCGGCACCGGACTGGGTCTGGCGATCTCCAAGCAGTTGGTTGAACTGATGGGCGGCAGCATCGGGGTAGAAAGCCAGGAGGGCGTTGGCTCGGAATTCTGGTTCACTCTCCGGCTTGCCAAGCAGGAGTCGGACAAGCAAGTAGATGCGCCATCTGTCCCGGTGCGGGATCAGCGCATTCTGGTGGTGGATGACAATGCCGCCAACCGCGAAGTACTGACCGCTCAATTGCAATCCTGGGGCGCGGATGTGACCGCGGTGCAGGATGGTCCAGCGGCCCTGGCCTGCCTGCGCGATGCGATCGCCGCCGGGAAGCAATTCCAACTGGTGGTTCTCGACATGATGATGCCCGGCATGGATGGAGAGACTCTGGGCATCGAGATTCTAGCCGATGAAGCACTGAAGAAAACGCCATTGGTGATGATGACATCCATGGGGCAGCGCGGGGATGCCCAGCACTTCAAAGAAATCGGCTTCTCGGCTTATCTGATCAAGCCGGTGCGGCAGTCGGACCTGTTGGACTGCCTGACGAAAGTATTGACGGGAAAACGCCACGACAAAAGCCGCTCTCTGGTGACCCGCCATAGCCTGCGGGAAGTGCGCCGAAGCAATGTCCGCATTCTGCTGGCGGAAGACAACCTCACCAACCAGGAAGTGGCCTGCGGAATGCTCAAGCGTCTGGGCTGGCATGCGGACGTGGCCTGCGATGGCAAGCAGGCCTTGCAGGCGCTCTCGGCGCACTCCTACGATTTGGTGCTCATGGATGTGCAGATGCCGGAGATGGATGGATATGAGGCCACCCACAACATCCGCGATCCGAACTCTGCGGTGCTTAATCACAACATTCCCATCATCGCTACAACCGCCCATGCCATGGCAGGAGATGCCGACAGATGTCTGGCGGCGGGCATGAGCGACTATATCTCCAAACCGATCGATCCCAAAATACTAGCCAACGTGGTGGAGAAGTGGCTGACTCGAAAAACGCATGAGGCCGCCGAAAATGAACTCGTGCAATCTGTCGCCGTCGGCAAGGGGCCGGTGAAGCCGGCAAGCGAGTCGATGGTCTTCAATCGGAAGATATTTTTAGAGCGCATGATGGGCGATGAAGAATTCGCTCACGATGTTGCGGCCGGATTCTTGGAGGAGTTACCCGCAATGCTTGATACGCTGAAGGAGCAGATCGATCGGGGGAATTGTGAGTCGATATGGAAACAAGCTCATAAGATGAAAGGCTCAGCAGCGAACGTGGGAGGAGAAACGCTTAGGGACGTAGCATTGAAAATAGAACAAGCCGGTATGGCTGGTGACATGACGGAGGTTGCGCGCTGGATTCCAGAACTGGGAACACAGGTCGCACGATTGATCGAAGCGTTGCGACAATGGAGAAATTGATTCTATATAGCAGTTTATCGTACATTTACTCACTCTGGCTTAGCCACTTAATTGGTGGTTGACGCAAAACCTGGCATCACGCCGAGTTGTGGTTCTGCCGATTGCGGACGTTGACCCGCCCGGCGGACTCAAAAGACCTTCCGCGTTCATTAAAAGAATGAGCAGGAAGGCAATAGTCTCGACGCCGATGAAAGCAATGTGTACAGACAGTTAATCAGCGTCAGGTTACAATCGAGGCGAAGGCAGGCTATCGCAAGCGATTTGCGATAGCCGCCTCCGCTTCCAGGACTCTGGCATTCAGGAGGAGATATTGAACGATCCGAAGGCACCATCCGATTGGTTCAAGGTTGATGGAATCGATGCGCTGGTTGAGTTGGCGCTTAACCTTTATTGGTCCTGGAACCATGCGGCAGACGAGTTGTGGGAAAGTCTCGACAAGGAACTATGGGCGTCCACACAAAATCCATGGATCATCTTGCGAACGGTCTCTCACGAGAAGATCAAAGCCGTGCTGGGAGAGCCGGAGTTTCGTCAGCGCCTCGGCAGTCTGCTCCATAAGAATCGGGAATCCTATCAATCTGACGCATGGTTTCAGCACATGCACACAGGTGCCGCGCTCACGGCCATCGCCTACTTCAGCATGGAGTTCATGTTGAGCGAAGCATTGCCCATTTATTCAGGCGGGCTTGGAAATGTAGCTGGCGATCAGATGAAGGCGGCAAGCGATTTGGGTGTTCCAGTGGTAGGAGTTGGACTGCTCTACGGCCAAGGATATTTCCGTCAGGACTTTGATTCAGAAGGCCGCCAGCAGGCGCTCTATCCGGTCAATGATCCTGGTCAACTGCCCATCAGGCCGCTGCGGCAGAAAAATGGAGAGTGGCTGCGGCTACAGATTCACCTTTCGGGAGCGCTAACCTGGCTCCGCTGCTGGGAGGTCTCTGTTGGAAGAACAAAGCTTTACCTGCTCGACACAAACGATTTCGCCAACACTGCTGCGCATCGCGGAATCACCAGTGAACTCTATGGTGGCGATGCGGAGATGCGGCTGAAACAGGAGATTATTCTTGGGATTGGTGGCTGGCGCTTGCTACGGGCGCTTGGTTTGCAACCCGAAGTGTGCCATCTCAATGAAGGCCATGCAGCGTTTGCGGTGCTCGAACGGGCGCGCTGCTATATGGAGGATCATAAGAAGCCATTTGATCTGGCTTTGGCCGTTACGCGGGCTGGCAATGTCTTTACGACACACACCGCAGTCTCTGCTGGCTTTGATCGCTTTGATCCGCAACTCATCCGGCAGTATCTTGATCACTATGCGCAGGATGAACTTCGCATCTCGATTGATGATCTGCTGAAGATCGGAAGGCAAAACCCCGCCGACAATGCAGAGCCCTTCAACATGGCCAATCTTGCTCTGCGGGGCAGCGGCCGCGTGAATGGTGTGAGCAAACTTCACGGCGAAGTGAGCCGACAGATTTTCCAACCACTCTTTCCGCATTGGCCCCAGGCGGAAGTCCCGATTGATTCAGTAACCAATGGCATTCATGTGCCGACCTGGGATTCGGTTGAGGCCGATACGCTGTGGACCACAGCCTGCGGTAAAAAGCGCTGGCGTGGGGATCGCCCGGTTGAAGATGACATCCGGAACCTCACCGACGAGCAACTCTGGCAGATGAGGTCCACGGAGCGGAAGACGCTGATTGACCGGTTGCGTAAGCGGTATGCCCGTCAGCTCGCTTCAGAAGGCGGAGACCCATCAGATGCGAACAATATCTTCGACGGAAATGCGCTGACTCTAGGATTTGCGCGGCGCTTTGCGACCTATAAGAGGCCAGATCTACTCCTGCTTGATTCTGAGCGGCTGGTGCGGCTTCTCTCCAACCCTCAACGGCCGGTACAACTGATTCTTGCCGGCAAAGCACACCCTCAGGATTTGCCTGGACAGGCATTGATCAAGAAGTGGAAAGATTTCATCAGGCGCCCGGAGGTTCGTTTGCGAGTCGTTTTTCTAAGCGACTACGACATGATGCTGGCGCAGCACATGGTTCACGGAATCGATTTATGGATCAATACCCCACGCCGTCCGTGGGAGGCTTGCGGAACGAGTGGAATGAAGGTTCTTGTCAATGGCGGCTTGAATTTATCGGAGTTGGACGGATGGTGGGCTGAGGCCTACTCTCCTGAAGTGGGATGGGCCATCGGTGACGGCAAAGAGCATGGTGACGATCCTGCCTGGGATCGCACAGAGGCGGAGGCCGTCTATGCTGCATTGGAGAATGAAGTCATTCCGGAGTTCTATGAGCGGAATAAAAAAGGCCTACCACAAAAGTGGTTAGGACGTGTCCGCGAGAGCATGGCAAGACTTACTTCGGAATTCTCTGCTACCCGCGCCATCCGCGAATATACCGAGAATCACTATCTGCCCGCGGCATCCAGTTACAGCAAGCGTACAGCAGGGGATAGCGTGCTTGGCGCGGGTTTGCTTCGCTGGCAACAGGAGATTGATCGACATTGGAGCACAGTGCGATTTGGAAAGGTAAAAATCGAGACGCACGACGGCCGGCATTTCTTTCAGGTAGAGGTGCTTCCGGGCGACTTTAGTCCGGATCAACTGCAAGTCGAACTCTACGCAGACTCAGTTCAGGTCGGCCAACCAGCTCTTGAGGTGATGATTGCACCCAAACCCGGCACCGATTCTTCAGGCGTGTTGACCTACTCGGCCCAAGTGCCCGCAACTCGTGCCGCAAGCGACTACACTGCGCGCATCATTCCCCGCCATACAAATGCATCTGTTCCCCTGGAAGCAGGACAAATTCTTTGGCAGCACTGATCGACAATGCAGATTGGGAAAGTCGTGTCATCTGAGGTGGATGAATGGTGAAGAAGCTTATTGTATTTGATCTAGACGGAACGCTCGCCGCAAGCAAATCATCACTCGATGACGAGATGTCGTCGCTCCTGCATGACCTGCTTGGTGTTGTCAAGGTGGCAATCATCTCCGGAGGCGCATGGTTGCAGTTTGAAAAGCAGGTGCTTTCGCATCTTCCCCAGGACGAACGTCTGGCAAAGCTATCTATACTCCCGACCTGTGGAACACAATTCTTCCAATACATCGGCGGGTGGAAGCGGCTCTATGCGGAAGATATCACCACGGACGAAACAGAGAAGATCGTTAGTTCTCTGAACAAAGCTGTAAAAACCGCGGGCTTCCCGGTCGAAAAGACGTGGGGAGAGACCATTGAAGATCGTGGAAGCCAGATAACCTATTCCGCACTTGGCCAGCAGGCTCCCTTGGAGGAGAAGGAGAAATGGGATGCGGATTTCGCCAAGCGGAAGAAGATCAAAGCAATCCTCGACACTCTCATTACCGAGTTCTCGGTGCGACTTGGTGGCGCGACATCGATCGATGTCACCAAGCCGGGAATTGACAAAGCATACGGGATCAAAAAGCTGCGCGATACGCTTGGCATTTCTATAAAGGAAATGATTTATGTAGGCGATGCCTTGTTCGCAGGAGGAAACGACTACCCGGCTGAGCAGGCAGGTGTTATATCCATTCCAGTTCGCGGCCCCACTGAGACCAAGCGGGTGATCGAAGCAATCATCGCTTGTTTGGACGACGGTCAACAGCCGCGAATCTTTGAGGTGGTAAGCGCGACTCTTGAGGAGTACAGATGAACAAATTCACCGCCAGCAAAGGAGGAAATACGGCGATAATAAGGAAGCGAAATCTCGAAGGGCTTCCTTCGGATGGGCCAGCGAAAGGGTAGTTGATGAAGAAAACAACTGCAATCTCATGTGCTTTTCTGGATATTGGCGGTGTCCTGCTGACCGATGGCTGGGATCATCTGGCCCGCAAGCGGGCGGCGAAAAACTTCAAGCTGGAGTGGGCCGAGATGGAGGATCGTCACCATCTCATATTCGAGATTTACGAAGAGGGAAAAATCACTCTGCAAGAATACTTGAGTCTCGTGATCTTCCACAAAAAGAGGCCGTTCACCCATAATCAGTTTCAGCGCTTCATGTTTGCTCAGTCGAAACCTTTCCCGGATATGATCGCTCTGGTTGAGCAACTTAAGCTCCAGTTGGGAATGAAGATAGCCATAGTCAGCAACGAAGGGCGAGAGCTGAATGCATATCGGATTCGGAGGTTCAATCTGGATCGGTTTGTGGACTGCTTCATATCCTCTTGCTTCGTTCACATCCGCAAGCCTGATGTTGACATTTTCAGACTTGCTCTGGACATAGCTCAGGTGCAGGCCTCGCAGACTGTCTATCTCGACAATACTCCGATGTTCGTTCAGATCGCGAAAGGACTGGGAATTCAAAGCATTCTACACACGGACTGTAAATCTACCCGAGCCGGCCTATCTGCATTCGGACTTAATGTTGCGGAGAATCCTCAATTGCCAGACCGCTTGTGAACTGTACAACAGTATCGGCAGTCGCACCATTAATGGTGCCTGGCGTTGTTCACTGGAGCTTGCAATGAAGCTCGCGTAGACTGTACTTATGTCGTCTTCTTCCATCGCTGAGATAAATCTGAAAATGAATTGGATCACGGTCATCCGGGCGCGTTTGATAGCTCATCTTCAACAGCGCGAGGAGCAGGTTTTTCTTCTTTTGTCTCTGCTGATTGGAGCGCTCACCGGACTAGCCGTTGTCGCGTTTATAGTGCTCACCGAACGGCTGGGAATGCGCCTCTATCCGCCGGATAGCGCAGCGTGGAGGCGAGTACTCATACCGGTGGCAGGCTTGTTGGCCATGGGTTTTCTACTCTACCGGTTTTTTCCCAACGCAAGGGGCAGTGGCGTACCACAGACCAAGGCTGCTCTATTCGCTCGGGATGGGTTCATCTCCCTGCGTACTGTTCTAGGTAAATTTTTCTGCACTGCGACCACACTGGCGAGCGGGATTCCACTGGGCCGCGAGGGTCCATCTGTCCAGGTGGGCGCCGGAATCGGATCGGTCCTTGGCCGATGGCTCGGATTACGCCAGGAAAAAGTAAAGGCACTGATTCCCGTGGGAGCCGCTGCCGCCATTGCCGCGGCATTCAATACGCCGATGGCGGCCGTGTTGTTTTCCCTCGAAGAGGTGATGGGCGATATGCACGCGCCTATTCTGGGTTCGGTAGTACTCGCCTCTGCCACCTCCTGGGCCGTCTTGCGCCTACTGCTTGGTAATAACCCGCTCTTTCAAGTGCCGCAATACACTCTGGTACACCCGCTGGAACTCGCCATTTACGCCCTGTTGGGCATCGCCGGCGGTTTTCTGTCTGTAGCCTTTACACGGCTTTTGTTGGGAATGCGCAGGTTCTTTCTGTGCCTGCCCAAGAGAACGCGCTGGTGGCATCCCGTCGCGGGCGGTGTGACGGTTGGTTTGATGGGCTGGTTTGTGCCGCAGGTTCTGGGTGTCGGATATACCTACGTCGGCAGCGCTTTGAATGGAACGATGGCGCTCAAGTTGATGCTGCTCCTCGTGGCGCTCAAGCTCATTAGTGTTACTGTCAGCTATGCCTCCGGAAATGCTGGTGGAATCTTTGGCCCGAGTTTATTTCTCGGCGCCATGCTGGGCGGGGCCATCGGCACCGTAGCCCATGGCTTGTTGCCGGGATACACCGCAACCCCTGGAGCTTACGCGCTGGTTGGCATGGGCGCGCTCTTTGCGGGGATCGTGCGCGCTCCCATGACATCGGTATTGATGATCTTTGAAATGACGAGGGATTACGCAGTCATTGTGCCGCTGATGATCGCAAACCTGACTAGCCTCTATATCTCTTCACGATTTCAGAAGGAGCCGATCTACGAGGCTTTGGCTCATCAGGACGGCATTCATTTACCCAGTCGCAGCACAAGCGATGAGCTCAACCAACGCACTGTGCTTCAGATCACACGGAGGAGTCCAGAGATTCTCCCGGCGGAGATGCTTGTTCAGCATGCGATTGAACATACTCGCACCAGTAAATTCTGCATCTGGCCGGTTACCGAGAAGGATTATTTTCTGGGAATGTTGACCATAGAGACTCTGGAGTGTGCCTTTGTCGATGGAAGAAAAGAACAGCCACTCAAAGACCTTGTGGAAACCCTCCAAGTTGCGCATCTCCACTCGGATCATCCGCTGCATCTGGCTCTCGAACGCATGGGTAAGTACCATCTTGATATCTTGCCGGTCGTCAACCGGGCAGATATTCACAAACTCGAAGGCGTTGTGACGCTACAGGATGTATTGAATGAGTATGGAGTTGGCGGATTCAACAACGAAGAGCAACGGATTGGTTAGTTGTCCCGCACTAAAATCACAACCAGAATGCGAGGCCCATGCACACCCTTAATGCGCGTCATTTCAATATCCGCCGTGGCGCTGGGTCCGGAGATGTAAGTGGCGAGAGCGGGCGGCTGCTGGAAGAGGCTGAAGTACTCGGGTAGGGTTTCTACAATCTGACTGGCACGCAGAATGCAGAGATACCAGTCAGGCAGCAGGGTCAGCACACGGCGGCCCTCGGTGGATGAGTGGTGAAGCACAATGGTCCCCGAATCCGCAATGCCGCATGTGGCTGCAGTGACGACGCCTTCGGTTCTTTCAATTTCGTCAATGGCGAGGCCGTGGTCGATGGTCCATTCCAATCCCTTGATCTGATACGCAGACGTAACCAACCACTCAGGCGGAGCTCCCGACGGCGCGACAAATAGATGCCGGCCGCTGGCTGCTAGTTGTGCAGTAATCGCGTCGGCCAGTTCGGCGGGTGTACATTCGACCACCTCGGCATCGTACTCGCGCAGACGCTTAATCATCAGCTCAAGGCGGGCTGACGCGGATAAAGAGCCACGAAGGATGTAGGTTCGAGGTAGAGCCGCATAAGAATCGGCGAGTTGCGAGGCGTCTTTGGCGGCGGAGGGGGTAGCCGCGCGAATGCGGTCGAGAGTCAATTGCCGGGATTGGTCGGACTGATTCATTTTTCCCCCTTGGCGCGCTCGGCCCACCACTGATGGAAGGTTTGTTTGGGCAGGCCACGCAGATCACGGGTCTGGGTCCACTTCGCGCCCAGGCTGGGCAGCGAATGAATCCAACCATCTTTGCGTGTGAAGAAGCGCAGGCCGATGCGTCCCATGCGCTGCGCCGCATGGAAGCCCCAGGCGGTGGCGAAGATCAGGTCGGCGATGCGCAGGCCGAGATACATGAGATCGAAGATGCGGCCCGCCTGCTTACGTTCCTGGTTGACGACTTGAGAGCGCAGTTCGAGCAGCACCTCAGGAATGTTGATCTTGACGGGGCAGACCTCGTAGCATGCGCCGCAGAGCGATGAAGCATAAGGAAGCGTCTGGGCGTGCTTCATCTGCATCAGTTGAGGAGTAAGTATGGCGCCGATGGGGCCGGGATAGACCGAGCCGTAGGCGTGGCCCCCGGTTTGGCGATAGACCGGGCAGTTGTTCATGCAGGCCGCGCAGCGTATGCACTTCAGCGTCTGACGCTCTTTGTTTTTGGCGAGGATGCTGGAGCGGCCATTGTCGAGCAGGACGACATGAAATTTCTGCGGTCCATCGCCGGGTGTGACGCCGTTCCACAATGAAGTGTAGGGGTTCATGCGCTCACCGGTGGCGGAGCGGGCCAGGAGCTGGAGCATGACTTCGAGATCCTGAAAGCGTGGCAGAACCTTCTCGATGCCCACCAAGCTAATCATGGTTCGCGGCAGCGTGAGGCACATGCGGCCGTTGCCCTCGGACTCGATTACAGAGACTGTGCCGGTTTCCGCGACCAGGAAGTTGGCGCCGCTGATGGCCGTGGGAACGGTTAAAAACTTCTGGCGAAGATAGGTGCGGGCGGCGTTAGTCAGTTCCTTGGGATCATCGGAGAGGTTTTTAAGGCCCATGGCGTGGGCGAAGATCTCTCGCACCTGGCTGCGATTGATGTGCAGCGCGGGAACGACGATGTGGGAGGGTTCTTCATTGCCCAGTTGCAGGATAATTTCCGCCAGATCGGTCTCGTAAACTTTGACGCCCGCGGCCTGGAGAAAGGGATTCAACTGAATCTCGGCCGAGGTCATGGTTTTGATCTTGATGACTTCGGTGGCGTTTTCCTGATGGAGCAGGTCGAGGATGATCTGGCGCGCTTCTGCGGCGTCGGAGGCCCAGTGAACATGGCCTCCAACTGCGGTGCAGCGGGCTTCAAACTGCTCGAGGTATGCGCCCAGATTGTCGAGCACATGGAAGCGGATGGCCGATGCCGCGGAGCGCAGCTCCTGCCAATCGGTTTTTTCGACGACCAGCTTGCCGCGTTTGGCCTGAATGACGTCAATGGCGTGGCCCACATTCTTGCGCAGTTGCGGATTGCGCAACATGATCAAGGCGGCCTCAGGAAACGGCGGAGCAAATCGAGGGTCGAGACTGACGCGTCCGGGGTTGGAGTGGCTCATAGCGTGGCCTCCGTCCGTTTGTCTTCGCTGTCCGCTTCCGTGCTGGACAGAATCTGCGCCAGATGAATGGTCTTCATGCCTGCGTACTCGCGGTGCATGGCCCCGCCCAGGTGCATGAGGCAACTGTTGTCTAGCGCGGTGCAGTATTCGGCTTTGGTGGCGAGCACATCCTGGAGTTTGGCGGTCATCATGGCCGAGGAGACTTCAGCGTTTTTCACCGAGAACGTACCGCCGAAGCCACAGCATCGATCCACGTTGGGCAGGGTGGCCAGATCAAGGCCGCGCACCTTGGCCATCAGCTTATACGGCCGCTCGCCCAGTTGCAGCGAGCGGACTCCATGACAACTGGCGTGGTAAACAACGCGATGAGTAAAGGTCGCTCCCACGTCCTCGACGCCCAGCCGGTCGATGAGGAACTCGCTCAGCTCGTAGACCCTCGGTGCCAGCGCCGCGAAGTCCTTGCGGAGTGTTTCGTTTCCCAGCTCTTCAAAGAGGCCGGGATACTGATCTCGGATCATGGCTACACAGGAGGAGGAGGGAATGACGACGGTTTCGGCATCCTGGTAGAGGCGGACAAAGCGCTTGGCCTGGGAGAAGGCTTCGCCGCGAAAGCCGGTGTTAGCGTGCATTTGGCCGCAACAGGTCTGTTTTGGATGAAAATCGAGCGTCACGCCCAGCCGCTCGAGCAGCCGCACCACGGCGCGGCCGGTCTCCGGGAAGAGCGTGTCGTTATAGCAAGTGATGAACAGCGAAGCGCGCATGGTTGCCTCAAATCCAGCAGTACGGCAACAAAAATCATCTCTATGATATTCGATAGAGAGATGATTTGTCTATTGTAATTGGATGCCAGCCATCCCCATCATTTCATACCATTCATCTGGCGGATTTCGCTGCCTGCAAGCAAAAAGGCTCCCACTCCGTAGGTGTAGCTGGCGCTGGCTGTGAAGTGTGCGGGCTCCGGGCCGGTCTGCTGGATGCAGCCCAATCGCCCGTCGGCATAGATGTGATGAATCATCCCTGCCCATGCCTTCCTGATTACCGGCTGGTAGACCTTCTTATTCAGCAAGCCTTCATTGACGCCCGCAGCCAGCGCGTAGGTGAAGAAGGCCGAGCCCGACATTTCAGGCAGGTCATAGTCATCGGGGTCGAGCATGCCGGACTTCCAAAGCCCATCCGGGCCTTGCAACTGGGCCACGCGCGCGGCCATCTGTTGGAACTCCGCAATGTACATCTGGCGCGCGGGATCGTCTTGCGGAAGGTATGGTAGCGTGCGCATGATTCCGGCCATGACCCAGCCATTTCCGCGCGACCAGAAAATCTTCTTTCCGTTGGCCTCGGTGCGGGTCAGATAAGTGGAGTCGCGGGCGTAGAGATGTTCCTGGGTGTCGTAGAGGCGGGCGGAGGACTTGGCCCATTCCTCATCCAGATAGGTGATGTATTTTCTGTCGCCGGTGGCGGCATACATGCGCGCCCACACGGGAGGGGCCATGAAGAGCGCGTCGCACCACCACCAGGCGATTTCCTTGCCGGGAATGATGGAGGTGCGCGGGGCGGCCAGAATCATATCCAACACTTGCCGCGTGTTCTTGAGCATGACCGGATCTTTTTTTTGCAGATACAGATCGAGATACGCCTGCCCAAGGCTCTGATTGTCGGCATCGGGTACGTGCACGTGATCGTCAAGATTTGCGCGGAGTTTCCAATCGAACTTCTTTCCCATGGCCATCATGGCGTCGCTGTATTTAGGGTCGCCGAGCGAATCGGAGGCGGCCAGAAAGCCGTCGTAGAGCGCGCTCCAGGTCCAGAGGCGGTCAAAGTAGGGCTGCGAGCGCTGGAGCTGCCAGTCGGCCACCTTGCGCATGGCTATTGCCACGGCTTTGGGTTTGGTCGAGGTTGACAGGTCTGTGGCCAGCGGGCCGGGATTCTCCGGGGCGTCGCCGAAATGGCGCATCTGGTTATTGGTAATGGTAGATTGCTCACGTTGAGTCAGCGGACGCTGCGCGTGGGCGCTCTGCAACTGGATTCCAAACAAAAAAATACCCGCCGCGACGGCGAGCATGCGGTGCAATCCTCGATATGACATGACCCTACCTCGACTTGTTTTTCAGAATGGCTGGATATTGAATGGATGAATAATTGCTGTATCCAGTGGCGGGAGACCCGGTGTTCCGGATTTCCCGCCCTCTGGGGTTATTGAAGCGTCAGGTTAGAAGAGAACCTTCAGCGCGAATTCGCCGATGCGCGGGCCGCCCGCCCCTGTGATGGTTCCAAAGGAAGCGCTGGTTACATTGACGTTGGGGTTGCTGAGTTCGGTGTGGTTAAGCAGATCGAAGTACTCAGCCCTGAAATCAATCTTCACATCGCGATAAACCGCGAAGGTGCGAATGACGGTAGCATCCCAATTGGTGTAGCCAGGGCCGCGGAGCGAGCCTTTGATCACATTGCCAAAGCCGGTGCCTGCGCCGGTGTTAACCGGGATCGAGAACGCGCTGGTATTCAGCCATGTGCGGCAATAATTAGTTTTGGCAGCGTTAAGTGTTGCGCAATTTCCGCCAGTGTTCAAGCCTTCATTGATATAAGCCGACTGCGTGAAGTCGCGTTGCCCGCGATCCTGGCTCAGGCCGGTTCCAGAGTTATCCGATCCCGTGTACACGGTCAGGGAATCTCCGGAGTGATGTTGAATCAGACCGCTGGTGCGCCAGCCGTTCACAACCTGTTTGAGAACGACATTTCCATTGTGCAGCTTGGGAAGCTCATACACATAGGAGAAGGAGATGACATGAGGCTTATCAATGTCCGAACGTCCGCGGTCGAGCGCCTTGTAGTCCGGGAAGGCATAGGCCCCCGCTGGCATATTTGACGCAATTGCGGGATACACAGGATAGACATATGATTCGCCCGCATTCAGGTCCTCAGTGTTTGAGACCCTGGTTGCTTGCGGCATATTGTCAAACGCCGACGAATAGACGTAATTGAGGAGCAGCGAGAGGCCATGGGACATCTTCTTATCCAGCGAGGCTTGCACCGAGTTAAAGTGCGCCGAACCGCTCATGCTGGCTTCGATGATGTCGGAGTAGTTTGCAGCGCATCCGGTACCGGCCACTGGGCCGAGGTAATTACCAGTTGTATTTGCTTGGCATGGTCCGACGTTGGGAGCTGTGTTATACACCCTTCTGGAATTCGCACTCGAAGTACCGTTAGGGTATGTCAACTTACCAGCCACCACTGTGCCGGTGTTAACGGATGGATTGAGCTCGAGGTTGACAAACTGATGACGGGAAACGGAGCCGACATACGCGACCCGCACCGCCCAGCTGGGAGCTAACTGATGTTCGATAGTCAGGTTGAAGTCATCGGTAACCGGCGTACGGAACTTGCCGGATGGATCGTACTCCACGACCGTCATCCCGTTCGGGAAGGCCTGTGTGCTCGCGAACGGCAACGTGAATGGGTAGGGATTGGTCTGCGTTTGCGCTGCCGAACAGTAACCGGTGTAAGCGCTGCCGATCTGTGAGCAATACGGATTGCTGAATGGCCCTCCGAGGTTGGAACCGGGGGTAGTAGCTTCGTTCAGCCCAGGGTTAGTTAGCGTAACAGTGATGGTATTGGGATCAAAGCTGGCTTGGCTGAGGTTGAAGAAGCCAGGCATACGATCCTGGTAGAAGATGCCGCCGCCACCGCGCACCACTGTCTTGCCGTCGCCAAAGACGTCATAAGAGAAGCCGACGCGAGGCATGAACTGCATGTACTTGCTATCGATGCCATATCTCGGTACTCCCGGATCGCCGGAGAGCATAGTGCCGGCAGGCATACCGACAAAGGTTGACGGGTAGGCAACATTATTCGTAGCGATAGCGGCAGTGGCGTACTGGGGTGAACTCTTGCCAGCCGTGTAGTCTGCGGGCATGAATTCCTGCTCTACGCCGTTGCGGTTCGCCCAGGGAGCGAAATCCTCCCAGCGTATGCCGTAGTTCAGCGTCAGTTTGGGAGAGATCTTCCAAACATCCTGGGCATAGAAGCCGGGGAAGTGGTTGCGGTCATTCACCTGCTCGAAGTTGCCTTGTTGGAATGCGTTGGTGCCGCCCATGAAGCCCATCAGGAAGTTGCCATATGCATTGACGTTGCCGATGGGGATGCTGCTGCCGGTGAGGCCGAAACCAAACGAGCCGAAGGACTGGTAGACATTAGTCACGTCGAATTTGCTGATTTCGTAGTGACCGCCGACGGCAAAGTTATGTTGGCCTATTACCCAGTGCAGGTTGTCGTTGAAGGTGTAGTTGTTGCGTTCCCAGCCCGCAAACGCCGATGAACCTTCCCCGAAAAAGCCGGAGACGCTCGCGGCCATATAAACGCCGGCTCCCGTTGGCTGCCAGAATGCCGGAGTTGTGCCCGCACCCACGCCAAAGGCGGTGATGTCTTGGCTTCCCGGAGGTCCGCCACGGAGGGAGATTTCGCGCTGATAGTTGACGATCAGGTTGTTCAGAATGTTATTGGTGAAGGTATGCGTCTCGGCCAGGGTCGCGCTGTGGTAACGGGTGTTAAAGTACGACGTGTAGCTGGCCAGATTAGTGGGGTTATAGATGGGGTTATCGTAGAAGTAGTTCTGATAGTAGTCGCCAAAGAGGTGGTCTTTGTCGCCGAATTGATGGTCCACGCGGGCAATGAACTCCCGGTAGAACTCCGTCGTGGGCTTGAAGTAATGAACTGGGCCACCGAGTGCGCCGGCCACGTTATCCGATGCGGATGTGGGAAACGCCGCCTGGAATTTTAAAGAAGCGGGATCTTGAGCGCCGGCGGGAATCACGTTATTTGCGTATTCTGTGCCGGAGAACGGGTTGTAAATCTGGTACTTTGCGACGGAACAGTACTCATTAGCGCCGTTGTTGTTGTTTGCTGAAGCTGGCGCAGCCGTGAATGTTCCGCCGTTGCCAGTGCAGATGCTGCCGAGGTTGCCAGATTCTTCCGCAGCGGTTGGAACCGTTGTTGTAGAGGAATTCGAACCCTGGTGATAGATCGTATATTGATAGCCGAAGAAGAACTGGGTGCTCTTCCCTTTGGAGAAGTGAGGGATAATGACCGGTCCGCCGATGACGCCGCCATACTGGTGCCTGTGCAGGATGTCTGTCGCATTGGTAAAAGGTGGCCGGGCGTCGAAGAAGCCATTGCGCAGGAATTCAAATCCGTCGCCATGGAAATTTTCGGTGCCGGATTTGGTGACGATGTTGACCACAGCGCCGGCGCTCTGGCCGAATTCCGCGTTGTAGTTGCTGGTTTGAACGCTGAACTCCTGCGTTGCGTCGGGGAATGGAAACGGCCCGTTGGCATTGGTCATTTCGTCCACGTTGTTGCCGCCGTCAAGCAGGTAATTCTGCTGCTGCGGAGAGGTTCCGTTGGCGGTGGTGACTACGGCAGCGGGAAAGGTCTTGCCGATGCCCTGGTCGGTGCCGTTGCCCTCGTTGGAAGCACTGGATACACCTGCAACCAGGGTGATGAGCGAGGCAGCGTTTCTGCCGTTCAACGGAAGATCGACCACGCGATCCTCGTCGATGACCTGAGACAAGGTGCCCGATGTGGTGTCAACCTGCGGCGCATCGGCGGTCACATTGATGGTCTGCGAGGATGCTCCGACCACCATCTTGACATTGACAGTCACATTCTGATCGGCTTCGAGCACAATGCCGCTTTGCTTGTAGCTCTCAAAGCCCGATACAGTGACCGTAATCGAGTAGTTGGCAGGCAAAAGCGAGGGGAAAACATAAGAGCCGTTCGCTCCAGTTTTCGCCGTAAATACGTTGCCGTTCTGGGTTTGTGTCGCCGTAACTGTAGCGGACGATATGACCGCTCCGGTTGGATCCGTGACGGTTCCGACAATTGATGCGTATCCTTGTGCGTTTAGGCGCGCCGTGGAAGACACTGCAATCACCAAGGCGATTGCCACCATCCAGGCAAGACGTTTACAGAGAGAATTTCCAGTCGTCATCATTTCCTCCGACATATTCAGCCCCCCCCCCAATAACAAGAGAAGCCTCCAAAAGATACAGAAATGCTCAAGTTTGCAAGTGAGTGATTTCTGCGGTGACGGAATGATAAAACCCGCCACGTTAGACAGTAAAATCCTTTTAAGGCGCGAATGTCAATAGAAAAATTATTTATCTTCCGACTGGAAAGCACACCTTATTATCCACCGTGATGCGATCCGGAGCGGACTCCAGTCATGGCCAAAAGAAATTGCTATAAGTGTTTAATAATCATAAAGTTATTGAATTATCATACATCAGAGATCCGGCTAGCAAGAAGATGTGATGGTACTCTCGAAGAGAGAAAAAGAGCCGGATGCGCTGGAAACATCGCATCCGGCTCTGAGGCTAAAACAATCAGGCAGTTAGAACTTGATGCGCCCTTGGAACTGGAAGGCGCGCGCATCGGGGCTGGCTATGCCCACCGTGCCGAAGGTGGCACTGGTTGGGTTGACGCCGATCGAATTGTTGGCGTAGTTGTTGCCAAAGCTGACGTGGTTGGTTACGTTATTGCAATCCACGCGGAAGACTAACTTGGCGCGATTAGTGATGTCGAAGGTGCGGCTGAGGGACAACAACAGGCGGAAGTTGCTTGGACCGCGGAGGCCATAAGGCGCGACGCGGTCGGAGTCTCCGATGGTGCTCAGCTGCGTATTGCAGAATGGGCCGACGCTGGATGTGCAAGTTATAGTGCCAGATCCAGCCGAATTACTGAGGGTTCCCAGTCCCGCATTTGTGCTGCTGATGTAGCCCTGTATGTAGGACAGGGTGCCGATATTCGACGCCGTAGTCTGCGAACCCCACTTGCCGTTGATGCGAGGAGATCCGTGGAAGTTGGGGTTGATATCCATCATTACCTGGCCCTGTCCGATGTTCTGAGCAGTCCCAGATTGTGCGCTGCCGACGATAGCCAGAGGCAAGCCGGAGGCGTACGTGGAAACCCCTGAGAGCCCCCAGCCGCCCGCTACCCAGCGCACGGCCCGGTTGCTGGCTCCGTAGCCGCCTTTGCCGAAGGGCAGTTTGTAGTCACCGAAGATGTTGAGCAACTGAGGAAGGTCCGAAGTGCTCCTTGAACGGTCCTTGCGGTCTGCCGGGTAATCAACCTGAGGCGCATACCAGGCGAAAGCCGAGGCCGGGATGGCGAAGCCGCTGCGAATCGTGCCGGTATCATCAAGGGTCTTCGAGTAGGTGTAGTTCACGGTGAAGGTCAGCCCATTGGAATAGCGCTGGTTCAGACTGAGTTGTAAAGAGTTGTACTCGGCGTTGGCGCCCAGCATGAAGGTGTCGTTGACTCCGGAGTACTGCGGCATCCATGTGAGCATATGGCCGATGGAAGCTGCGGAGTTAAGAGCCGCCGCGGCTTCATAGCCGTTTGCGCCAGTAAAATAGGAGCTGGTTGGCAGACAGTTGCCGCAGGCAGTATTGACCGTGGCAACATTCGCCGCCGTAGCCGCCAAGTTCAGATTGGCGGCGCCGATCAAGGAAAGGTACGAAGGGTTGATCTGGTTGGACTGCAAGCCGCGAAGGTTATTGTTGCCGGCGAGGAGGTGGCCAAAGGTGCCGACGTAGTTCGCTGTAATGGTCATTGCCTTGGTCACTTCGCGCTGCACGCCCAAGTTGAGGTACTGGATCTCAGGAGCGCGGCCTCCATAGTAGGGATCAGGGTAGCTGATGGCCGTTGCAGACGCATAACCGCCGACCTTGCCATAGCAGGGCGAAATGGTCTGGCCGTTGCAGACATAATTTCCGGTGAGGGCGCCCGCTGTATTTCCGGGGCCAGAGGCGTTCATGATGACGCTGGTGACTGACGGGAAGGAGAATCCGGGACCGCCGAAGTTGACGTTTCCAAGATTACTGTTGAGGTAGAAGGACGGGCCAGCGGGGCTGTCGGAGAAGGGCGTCGTGACATTGAAGCCGCTCAAGCCTGTTCCGTCATTCGATGATCCGCCGCCGACACCGCCCGCGTGCGTATACATGATGGCATATGCGCCGCGGAGTACAGTTTTGCTATTCAGGGAGTATGCGAAGCCGACGCGCGGAGCGAAGTTCTTCTTCCATTCGTTGACCGGGGAGGTGCAATTGCAATCGAGGCTGGTGCCGCCCCAGCCTCCGGCAAACTCCAGCGCGCCCAAATTGCCGGGACCGGTACCGGTGCCAGTCGGATTGGTAAAAGGATTGTTGGCAGTGGGGTTCAGGAAGGACCAGCGGTTCTGCGCCTCACGGAAGGTGGGAAAGTAGTCCCAGCGCAGGCCGAGGTTCAGGGTGAGCTTGGAGGTGGCCTTGAAGTCATCCTGGAAGTAAGGAGAGAAGGGGTGGAAGCGCATGGAATAGATCGAGAAAGGCTGCTGGGTCACGGAGGGGCTGCCGATCGCGCCAATCATATAACTGGCGTAGGCGTAACCGCCGCCGCTTACATAGGCACTTGCGGATGACACGTTGGCGGTCTCATTGGTGCTCATAGGAAGAGCCAACTGCGGCGAAGCAGAGTCCGCAGAGTCGGCATTGGTTTGCAGCCATTGGTACTGGAAACCGAAGCTGAAGGCGTTGCGGCCCTTGGTCCACAGCACGTTGTCAACGACCTCAAAGGTTTGGCTGTAGGTGGTGTTGGATGAGTAGCTCTCCCAGGTAGTTGAGTCGTTGGAGCCGCTGAAGCTGACCGAAGGAAAGTCCAGGGAGGCCTGACCGGGGGGAAGGCCGGTGATTCCGGCGGCGGCGGGTTCATACTGGGCGATGCCTTCTGTGGCATTCGCAGTCGGCGGACCGCCAAAGTAGTCGTAGCTGTACCGGAGCTGGTTGATAAGGTTCGGAGTGACGTTGTAGGCTTCCTGGATCTCGGCGTAGTGACCTTTGACGTGGGCGTTGTAGGTCGTCAGATAGGGCAAGGGAAGCACCGAACTCCCGTTGTAGGGCACCGAGAGACGGTCGCCGTCGGCGAACAGCCCGAAGATCCGGTGTTTGTCTGAGAGGACATAGTCAACGCGAGCGGACCAGAGCCAGTTGTTGAAGCCCGTGGGCGTGCCGCCGACTAAATTGCTTGTGATCGCGCCGACAACATTGTTGGAGGGCGTCGGCATGAACTTCGCCATGTACATCATTTGGGGCGAGAGCTCAGCTGTTGGGATGACATTGGCCTGAGGAACGCCGCCAATGGAATTCGGAAGTGCGCTCTGACCGCCTCCCGCGCCATTGGTGCCACTGAAACCATAACCGTACTGATAGCGGCATGGGGTGGTGCCGAGGCCGCCAGTGGTGTTGTGTGACTGGCATGTTGCTTCAGTAGTTGGGTCATAGATTGGATAGTTGGCGCCAGCCGTGTTGCCGAGGCCGCCCGTGGTGGCGGATACCGGGAGCAGTTCCTGGAAGTTTCCCTGTTGCATCAGCGTGGTGGGGATGGTGACCGCAGAGGGGTTCACGCCAATTGTCTGGCGAAACCGGGTATAGGAGCCGTAGAAGAAGATCTTGTCGCGGCCCGCCGCGACATGTGGGAGCTTCAAGGGACCGCCCCCGGTGATGCCGTACTCGTCCTGGTGCTCGCCGGGCTTGACGCCGGCAACTTTGGTAGCCACGCCACCCTGGATCACTGTCTGAAAATTGCCGCAGGTGGGGGCGATAAGGGGGCCACCCGGGGTGCCGCACTTGCTGGCGAAAGTCCAGGCGTCAAAAAATGTATTGCGGACAAGCCCATAGATGGCGCCATGGTACTGGCTGCCGCCTGACTTGGTGGAAAAGCCCACGAAGCCTGCGCCCGAATACTCGGAGGTGAAGCCGGCGTTCATGGTCTGGACCTGGTCGATGCTTTCCAGGGGAACCACATTATATACGTTGCGATTCTCAGCCTGAGCGCTGGCGATGGTCATGGGCATTCCGTCGAGGTACATCTCGGCGGTGCGCTGCGGCATGCCGTTGAACTGGGACAAGCGTCCACCGGCGGGCATCTGCGCGCCAGGCAAAAGGTTCGAGACAGCCGTAATATCGCGCTGCTGCGAGGAGGAACCGCCGGTCAGCAGCATAATCGGCAATTGGGTGATGACGTCGCTGCGAACCAAGCCGCCAAGGTTGGCGTTCGTGGTTTCAAGAGCGGGCGGCGTATCCGTGATGGTGATGGTCTCGCTCTGCGAGCCAACCTGCAATTTGGGATTGAATCCAGAGACGTGTTCATTGTCAACTACGAAGTTTTCCTGCTTGAAGGTCTCAAAACCAGCGGCGGACACCGTCAAGGTGTATGTTCCCGGAGTGAGCAGCGTGATGCTGAAGAAGCCGGCCGAGGTGGATTTACGGGTGGTGGAAATGCCTGTGCTTACGTTCGTGGCTGTGACGGTTGCACTGGGGAGGACAGCGCCAAGTGAATCAGTCACAGTCCCTTCAATGGCGCCGCCGGCCTGTGCAGCGGCCGGAAGGGCCGCCCATCCCAGGCATATCAATAGCCCGAGTACCAGAGCAACAACGTTTGTGCAGAGCCCGCGATGCATACACCGCGTCTCGACGATGTCAGAAATTTTGTTCATATGTCCTCTTGGATAGCCCCCTTCAAGGTTAATCTGTGAGTAACTGGCTTTTCAGCAATAAAAAGCCCACGCTATTTGGATTCACAACAAAAAGTACACCTCATGAAGATGAAATGTCAATAGGAAAACCATTTATGTCTCATCGGAGTAACATAGGTCGTAACACAGGTCTATACGGTTTCTACAGAGCAGCCTGTTGAGCTATTCGCAGTGTGGTAAATCGCAGCCATGCAGCCTGTAAGTAACCCGGCGCGAGGTATTGAAACCCGGGATGGAGGTTACCCTTTATTGTCCTGGGGTACTTACACCTTATCCATCCCGGGCCGCAAAATTGCAGCATTGGGGTTGATTTTAAGGTTGCGCCTTGTATATCTCCGTCTCCGAGATGGTCAGGATCGTTTTGACCGGCGGCCAGACGTGCGGAGGGGATGCGGCCGTGAGTTCAATGATGTGATCGAACTCGCGCACCGGTGTGCCGGTTAGAGCAATGCGCAGATGAGTGCCGGAAGCGGGTTTCAATTGCACTGTGCAATAGCCGTAGTTGATGGGCGTCATCCCCTCCCAGACCGTTGTGCCGTCCAGCGTGATGCGCAGAGGATAGCGCAACATGCGGAAGTCGGAGAGCTTGAGGTCCAACTGGCCGGGAGTCTCCGGCTTGGCAAAGACATATTCGATCCAAGCGTTTTCGATAGGCCCCACGCTGGCCCAGGAAGTGTAATCGTCATCGTCATGGCTCAGGGTAGCATGGTCCGCGTTGGAGCCGGCGGTGACCGATGCAATGGCGATGGGGAACCTGCTCTGATGGAAGGATGGTCCCAGCGGCGTGGGACCGCGGCTCAGATTGGAAGGCAGAGCTGCGGCCGGCATCTGGGTGGAGAGTCCATCTTCTACAAGCACCGGCAGCGACGCGAGTTCAATTTGCGCAGGCACGAGGCCGTCGGCTTCAGCACGAAGCTCAATTTTTCCGGCTGTTGGCATGGAGCGTAGAATTACTCGGTTTACTCCGCCTTCAACCGGCAGCGTTTTAGAGAGGATGTAGTTGTCCTCATGCAGGAACGGCGTCGGATTTTGGGTGACCATCTTCCTATCTTTATCGGCAATATCGGCAAGGACGGGAGTTGCCGAGCCTTGTGCAATTCCGCCGCGCCATTCCGCTGCTCCGCTGAGCTTGAAGTGAACCGGATTGAGCGCCGTGGGACAGCGATTCCCCGCCGCATCCAACACTTCCACATCGACCAGCGCCATGTCCGCTCCATCGGCGTGCAGGCCTCCGGGTCCGGTGTGAAGCGTGAGGCGCAGAGCCGCGGGCGCGCCAGCGGTGCGCAACTCGGCAGCCACTACCTGCTTGCCCTGCACGTCGTAACCGATGGCTTGAAGCGTGCCCGGCTCATAGGCAACCTTGTCGAAGGTAAACAGGAAGCCACTGGACTGAACACCGTCGCCCAAGGAGCGGCCATTCAACTTCAATTCCACGCGGGCAGCAGTTGAAACCACGTAGACCGGTTTGACCGTGCCCGGCGCATAGTTCCAGTGGCCGATGATGTGGATGCCAAAATGCTCGATATCGACCCATCCGTCCCACATCGTTTGATTGGCAAAGTAGGCCTCCTTGGGCAAGCGCATGGCGTCCAATGCGCCGCTGCGGCGGTAATTGTTGTCGCCGCGATAGTGGGTGTTAGAGTCGGCGAAGATGATCTTGGCTCCGCCCGCGTTGACGCGCGTTCCGGTGCCGGGACGCGCAATGTAATAGTCGTACCAGCGCTTCACATTTTCGATCGCATACGAATCCTGATTGCGGTTGTAGTAGGGCGAATCCTTGTGGAAGGGCGGCGAAAACTGGTCCCAGAACTTGCGCGAGCCTTCGTCGCGCGAGTACTCGTGCATCCACAGCGGTTTGGTTGAACTTTTGTCCACGTAGAGCATCTCGCCGCCGTACTCGGCCACTTTGCTGGAGAGCATCTCGCGCGCGCCGATGGCCCGTCCGCCGTGCGGATCGTATTGGTCGCGGACCTTCTTCATCTCCGTCATGTGCTCTTCACTGATGCCCTTGTTGCCGCACTCATAGAAGAGGATGCTGGGGTTATTGCGGTTGTAGATGATGGCGTCGCGCATCAACTCGACTCGCTGCTCCCACTGCCGTCCCTTGGAATCGCCCTCCGCATCGCCCGCCGGCATGGATTGAATCAGGCCTACTCGATCTGACGACTCCACGTCCTGTTTCCATGGAGTCACATGCATCCAGCGGACCAGGTTAGCGTTGCCATCGACCATCAGCCGATTGCTCAAGTCGCTCATCCACGGCGGAACAGAGAGGCCGACAGCCGGCCATTCATTGGTGGTGCGCTGCGCGTAGCCATGCACATCGATGACGCGATCATTCAGCGTTACCATGCCATGGGCGAACTCCGTCTTGCGAAAGCCGGTACGCGTGCTGACCGCATCCACCGTGCGGTGGCCGGCGACGAGCTTGGTCGTCACTGTATAGAGATAGCCGTATCCCCAACTCCAAAAGTGCAGATCATGCACCACTGCCGAAGCCGTCAGGGTGCGTGTCTCTCCGGCGGCCAGCTCCGTCTTGCCGCCGTCAAAACGGCTCACGATCTTGCCGTCAAGGTTTTTGATTTCAATTTGATAATTGACAGTTTGAGGCGCGCTCTCTTCATTGCGCACCTCGGACTCAACGGTGATGCGGGCGCTCTTGCCGGGTATGTCGATGTCGCTGGCCCACACATACACGCCGGTCGTCCCCAACTGTGAGTAGAGCGGCAAGGTTTGGTAGAGCTTGCCGGTCACGTGCAGCCAGACGCTCTTGCTGATGCCGCCGTTGTTGGAATAAAAGTTGGTGTTATTCCAGTGATAGGGCGTATTGGTGGCCTTCTCCTTGTAGTCCCAGCGATTGTCGGTTCTCACCGCCAGAATGTTTTCTGCGGGCGAGGGCTTTACGGTGTCCGAAATGTCGAAGCCGAAGGCCATCACACCGTCTTCATGCCGCCCGATGAATTTGCCATTGAGGTAGACCTCGCCGGCCTGGCGAATGCCCTCGAACTCGATGAATATCTTCTGTCCTGTGCTCCCGGCGGGCAGCCGGAAATGCTTGCGATACCACGCCACGCCGGTCGGCAGGTCGTGAATGCTGACGCGAAAGGCGGAGTCCTCATTCCAGGCGTAGGGCGTCGTGACCCGCTTCCACTGGGAGTCGTCGAAGCCCGGCTGATCAGCCCCCTGCGGGTCGCCCACCAGTACTTTCCAGTCGGAGTTGAAATTGTATTTGACGCGGGCCACGGCAGACTGCCCCAGACAGACGCTAGAGAGAAGACTGAGGCTCGTCAGAGCCAATGCAAGCAAACCGGACTTCTTCATAATTTCTCCTCCAAACAAAAAAACGCAGTAAACTGAAAAGAAAATAGCCAATCAGTTCCATTACGCAATACAATTCTATATGGAAATCGCCGACTCCAAATTTAGGATTTGAAGACGGCTTCTACAAGAGGCTTTTACTCAATGTTCAGTTCCAGAATTACCGTAGTACTCACCGACACTCTACCAGCTTTGCTGCTGTTCACTGCAATCGGAGTTCATGCCCAAGCGCCCCCAGCAAGCATTGCCCAGCCGTTGCCAGCCCCCGTGCAAACCTCTGTTGCCAAAGAGCTTGCGCTGAACCCCGCGCTTCCAACGGTCTTCATCGTGGGCGATTCAACGGCACGCAACCAAGCCAATCTTGGCTGGGGCGACCATCTGGCCCGCTATTTCGACACTAGCCGCATCAATGTAGTCAACCGCGCTATAGCCGGGCGCAGCAGCCGGACATTCATGAACGAAGGCCACTGGGACAAGGTTCTCGCCGAGATGAAACCTGGCGACTATGTGCTGCTCCAACTGGGCCACAACGACAGCGGCGCGCTGGACGGCCCCAAGCCGCGCGGCACCATCAGAGGGCTTGGTGACGAGAGCAAAGATGTGACTCTGATGGACGGCCATGTGGAAACCGTACATACATACGGCTGGTACATGCGCAAATATATCGCCGAGAGCCGCGCCAAACATGCCACTCCCTTTCTGCTCACCCTCACCATTCGCAACATCTGGACTCCTGGAGCGGATGGCAGGCAGCGCATTGAGCGCGACATGGGCTATGATGCCGCAATCCGGCAGCTAGCCAGCGACCAGCAAGTCCTTCTCATTGATATGGCAAACTATGAAGCCGATCATTTGGATGCTGCTGGCCCGGAAAAAACCGCGTTGCTCTTTCCCCTCGACCACACTCACAGCAGTGTGGATGGCGCGGAACTCAACGCTCAAATCTTTATTCAGGCGTTGCGGGCTACACAATCCCCGCTGATTGGATACTTGGCTCAGGGCATTCAATGGCCGGAGATTGCAACACCCACGACACCGGCGGCGCCGGCATCAATCAAGAGCGCTGACGGCGCCGCAAGATGAAGACTGAAAGTTGTTACAAAGATTGCAATTCAAATTGAAGGGAATATTTCATGCGTATCTGCTTTTTACTACAAATTCGCCCAGACAAGTTGCAGGAGTACAAACAGCGCCATACCCAGGTTTGGCCTGAGATGCAGGAAGCCCTGCGCCAGACCGGCTGGCGCAACTACTCGCTGTTTTTAAGGCCGGATGGGCTTATGGTCGGCTATCTGGAGACAGATGACTTCGAAAAAGCCTGCGCCGATATGCAGAAATACCCGGTCAATGCGCGCTGGCAGGCGGAGATGACACCGTTTTTTGAGCCGATGGCGGGCGCGGCGGATGAGAATATGTTTCCTTTGCAGGAGGTATTCCATCTCGATTGAGAGGGAATATCTGCTGCAGGGCTGATGATCAATCTTTATAAAGCCATGCTGTGAAGCGCGCGGCAAAAGCCGCGTGTTCTCATGGGGAATGCAGAGGCAATAGGATGAACGCGAATCCGTTGTTGGGAGTTTTTCTTTGCTGGCTGGGCGGTGTGGCGTCGGCCAGCTTCTACGTTCCATTTCGCAAGGTGCGAGGCTGGTCGTGGGAGACCTTTTGGCTGGTTGGCGGCGTAATGAGCTGGATCATCGCGCCCTGGATCGGCGCATTGTTGCTGACGCATGATCTGCTGGGCGTTCTGCGCGGCGTGTCGCCCTCGGTCCTTTTCTGGACCTACTTCTTCGGCGTCTTGTGGGGCGTCGGAGGCCTGACCTTCGGGCTGGCCGTGCGCTACCTCGGTATGTCGCTGGGCATGGCCTTGTGCATGGGCAACTGCGCGGTCTTTGGTACGCTGATCCCGCCTATCTTTCACCACCAGTTTGGCCAATTGCTCACGCAGCGCTCGGGTATCGTGACGCTGGTGGGCATCGCCGTCTGCGTTGTGGGCATCGTTTTTGCGGGGATGGCCGGCATCTCCAAGGAAAAAGAACTCTCCACAGAGGCCAAGCAGGCCAGCGTAAAGGAATTCGACCTCAAGCTCGGCCTATCGTTGGGCATCTTTGCCGGCGTAATGAGCGCCTGCCTTGCCTTTGGGCTGGATGCGGGCGCGCCCATCAAAGACCTGGTGGTGGCGCACGGAAGCAGCGCACTTTGGCAGGGATTGCCGGTGCTGGTAGTGGCGCTGGCCGGCGGTTTCACCACCAACTTTATCTGGTGCGCCATACTCAACGCGCGCAACCGCAGCTATGGCGAGTACCTGAAGATTCCCGCTGCCGAAGTGAAGGCCGGAATCAAGCCGCCGTCCATGATCGGCAACTACTTTTTTTCCTTCCTTGCCGGCGCCATCTGGTACATGCAGTTCTTCTTTTACACCATGGGCGAATCGCAGATGGGCGACTACAAATTCTCCAGTTGGACGCTGCTGATGGCTAGTATCATCATCTTCAGCACATTGTGGGGCATCGCGCTGAAGGAATGGCACGGAGTGAGTCGCCGGACCAAGGTGCTGGTGGCTCTGACGCTGGTCACGCTGGTCGGCTCCACAATGATTGTGGGCTACGGAAATTATCTGAAGATGTAATAAGAAAAACTGTGCGCCGGCAGTAGGCGAAAGATCGCGAACTGCCGGCGCCATTTTATTTGGGCTCGCCGTAGGGTATGTCGCTGGAATTATTTCCCGCCATGTCCGTGAAAACCACCTTGCTTCCATCAGCTGTCTTGATCTGGTTCTCTATGAGCTTCCAGTTTTTGGCGTTGGCGATCGTGCCTGCTGTCGCCGCCTCAATGTCCAGATGGTCGATGCGGAAATCGTCGAGCGTGGCATTGGGATAGGCGCTCACATTGAATGCGCTTTTGGCGCCAGTGGCTTTGATATTCCAGATGTGCACATCGCTGAAGTGGGGAAGTCCCTGCTGCTCGTCCACCTTGGTGGTGAGTACCACCCAATACGGCGGAATATCCTTCAACCCCGGCGGCAGCGTTGCGTAGCTGTAACTCGGATTCCAATTCATGGTGATGTGAATCGGAATGGCGACGCCCGTCAGCGTTAAATCGTGTATGCGAATTTTGCTCGCCGTTCCGCCGCGTGTGTGTGCCGACTTGAAGAGCACGCCTGAAGGAACGCCGCTGAGCGCGGTGATGTTGTAGGCCTCGATATTGCGGAAGCCTCCCGAAGTCTCGCTGCCAATGGTGATCGCTGCCGCGCCGTGGCGAATGATCGAGTTGCGCAGCACAACATCCTCGGTGGGCCGATTCACACGTAACCCATCAGAGTCGCGGCCCGCCTTAAGACAAAGCGCATCGTCGTTGACAT
>CAWDQS010000146.1:0-32076 GCA_963804295.1 uncultured Acidobacteriaceae bacterium | reverse complement strand
GCAACGGGCTTGCCCCGGTATGCACCGATTGCCACGGCATTCACTCCATCAAGGCGCACATCGACCCCAACTCGTCGGTCTCCGAGCAGAACATTGCACGCACAACCTGCGCGCGCTGCCACGAGGGCGTGCGCCTCTCGCAGGAGTTTGGCGTGCCCGGAGGCCGCGTCTCCACTTACCTGGACAGTTATCATGGGCTGGCCTCCGAGGGCGGCTCGGAGGTAGTGGCAAACTGCGCCAGTTGCCACGGCGTGCATAATATTCTGCCTTCCAGCGATCCCCGCTCCACCATCAATAAAGCCAACCTGGATGCCACCTGCGGCAAGTGCCACCAGGGAGTTACACAGAAGTTCACCCTGACCAAGGTCCACGGGGACGGAAGCAAAGCCAAAGATATCGGCTCGATAGCCTTGCGCTGGGTGAGATGGTTTTATCTGGCATTGATAATTCTTGTGATCGGCGCCATGTTCCTCCATAACGCCATCATTTGGCAGAGCAAGGCCAGGACGCTCAGGGCTATGCAGAATCCCAAGATGACGCGCATGAGCGCGAACCAGCGCTGGCAGCACCTGATTCTGCTCTCCAGTTTCATTATTCTGGTGATCACCGGCTTTGCTCTCAAGTTTCCCAATTCATGGCTGGCCGATGTGCTGGCCATGAGCGAGAGGCTGCGCAGCATCACGCATCGCGTGGCGGGAGTCATCCTGATCGCCGCCGGCATCTATCACATCTTTTATCTGGCGATGTCCAAAGAAGGACGGAGACTGATATGCGACTTTGCACCGCGGCCCAAAGACGCCTTCGATGCCTGGGCGACGATGCGCTATTACCTTGGCCTGGGTGGCGAAAAACCCAAGTTCAACCGTTTCAACTATGCGGAGAAGGCAGAATACTGGGCGCTGGTGTGGGGCACGGCGCTGATGGCGCTGACCGGCGTGATGATGTGGGCCAACGTGTCGACGGGAAATCTGCTGGCGCGCTGGTGGGTTGATGTGGCCACAGCCGTTCACTTCTACGAGGCGATTCTGGCCGCGCTGGCGATTGTGGTGTGGCACTTCTACCAGATCTTCCTCGACCCCGATGTTTATCCGATGAACTGGGCATGGTGGGACGGCAAGATGTCGGTCGAATTCTATCGCCATGAACATGGGTTGGATACCGAGGCGTTGGCCGAGGCTGAGTCGAAAGCCTCCGCTGTCCGGAGTGAGAAACCGGGCGAGTAAGCAGGCTCTTTATAGTTTGTTCACAATCAAATGAAAAGATAATCGAAACTTGTTGTCAAGCCTTGTGTCGAAATCGGAATGGGTTTGCGGGCGCGCATTGATTTCGTTTGACAATGATGGTACAGCGTCTTAAAATCCTTCGATTGTACATGGTTTCCCCAAAAACCCATGAAAGGGAATCGAAAATGGCGAAGACGCGGTGGATTTGTGTTTTTGGAATGGCTTTCATTGCATTGATATCCGGAATCGCGCTGCATGCGCAGGCGGGCGATCCGGCAGCGCTTCAACTCAAGCTCAACGCGCAGTTCAAATTGACCACGACTACGGCCGACCGAACTGATATAGTTACGCCCGGCGATGTGCTGGAGATTGAAAAGCCCGGACTGGTCATGTATGCCGTGGCCTCGCCGCTGCCGCCGTCGAACACCTATAAGAACGGGCTTATCACACAAGGCATGCGTGGTTTCGGCAAAGATTTGCTGATTTCAATGCGGTCGGGGGAAGGCACTACCTCCAACGATTATCCGCATCGCACGTTCGTGGTGGGGGAGAAGTGCTGGGTGACGAGTGTTCAGGTCCAACCGGACGGAGTGCTTTTCCAGCTTTACAGCGATCCTTACAACGACACCCGCTTCTATGCGAACCTGAAGATACCGTTTTCCAACAAAAAGACAGTGCCGCCGGCGGATGTATTCTTGCAGACGGTGGCAGAGGCGTTGAAGGTCGTCTCTTCCGGCGATCAAGCCAGTCAACCTGAGTCTGCGCCCGCCCCGGCTCCGGCACCGGCTCCCATGCCGGAGATTGCTCCTCCGCCTCCGCCGGCCGATACTCCGCCGCCGACCATTGCCTTACACCAGACCAAGGATGAGGTGATTGCCGTCATAGGACAGCCTACGAGAATCGTCAAGCTTGGCGTGAAGGAAATCTACTATTACAAGGATATGAAGGTGACCTTCACCAACGGAAAAGTCAGCAATGTGGAGTAAGGAGTATGCGCGGACAACGGCGCGCGCCGCGGGACGGGCACGCCAGGTTTACACAGCAAGATGAGTTTTGCGGAAGGAACGCAAACCAGGAACATGAATGAAAAGGAAATGAGGATTCCGATGACGACACAACTTCTCCGCAGGGCCATTCAAAATAGTTCCACAGTACTGATTCTTGCAGGACTCCTGATCTTCGGCGCTGTGGGCAAAGCAGCCGCGGGAAATAAACCTGCTCCTGGAGGCGGCGGTGGATCGCATGCACCGAGCGGTGGTGGTTCGCATGGACCGACTGGCGGCGGCGCTTCGCACGGACCGACCGGCGGCGGCGCCACGCACGGACCAACTGGCGGCGGTGCCTCGCATGGACCTACGACTGGTGGGACTACGCACGGACCAACGACCGGCGGAGCCACCACGCACGGACCAACGACCGGCGGAGCCACCACGCACGGACCGACGACCGGTGGGGCTACCACACACGGACCAACGACCGGTGGGGCTACCACGCACGGACCGACTACCGGCGGGGCTACAACCACTACGAGCCACACCACGACCACTGGCGGAGGCGCTACGCATGGACCAACCTCCGGTGGCACTGCCGGCCACAACACCGCTGGCGGCGGACCCCACACGGCGACCGGCGGTATTGCGCCCAAGGGAAGCAATACGCATGTCGCCAGGAACGGCAGCGCGATCACAAAACGGCCCAACGGCAGGGTTAGCGATGTGCACGACGCCAGGCGGGGCATGGATGTGCATCACGGACTGAACGGGAACCGGAGGATCTCGTCAGAGCGTCCTGGCCATGGCCGCTTGGTTTCCGAGCGGGGCCGTCCGGGATATGCGCAACGCGGGTATAGTTACCACGGCCATGATTTTGGACGACGGGCGTACTTCTATCATGGCCATGAATACAACCGCTTTTATCGCGGATATGGCTTCCGCGGGTTGTATCTGGACGTCTACGCGCCGGGCTTCTACTTTGGTCCCGGTTTTTACGGCTGGGCATACCATCCCTGGGCTGCTCCGATCGCCTATGGATGGGGCTGGAGAGGCAGTCCCTGGTTCGGCTTCTATGGAGGCTACTTTGCGCCTTACCCTGTGTATCCCAGCGCCGCGTTCTGGCTTACGGACTATATGATCTCCGAGGATTTGCAGACCGCCTATGCGGCCCATCAGGAGGCCGGAGAAGTGGACGGCGCTCAGTCCTCAGCGGGTGGTGTTCCGGAACTGACGCCAGACGTGAAGCAGCAGATCGCCGACGAGGTGAAGAACCAGTTGGCGTTGGAAAACATGGAGGCGCAACAGACCGCGCAGCATCAGGATGTGGACCCCGGCTCAAGCGGGATTGCGCGCTTGTTGGGTGACGGTCACAAGCACGTTTTTGTGGTCGGCAGCGCGCTGGATGTGACGGACTCCAACCTAAACGAGTGCGCTCTAAGCGACGGCGATGTGCTGGCTCTGATAAGCCCGCCTCCGTCCGACGCAACAGCGGCTGACCTGGTGGTGTTGGCCAGCAAAGGCGGCAATGAGTGCCAGAAATCCAACACGGTGACGGTGCAGTTGACCGACTTGCAGGAGATGCAGAACCGCATGAGGGAACTGATCGACACAGGTCTCCAGGAACTGCAGAACAAGCAGGGCAAGGGAGGAATTCCACAGGCTCCGCCCTCGGCTCAGACTCCGCCGACCCCGACCGAATATGCCCAGATCGCTCCTCCGGTCAGTCCTCAGGACTCGGCTGATCTTCAGCAGCAGACCCAGCAGGCCGATCAGGCAGAGACAGATGCGCAAAGCGATGCGGGCCAGGGTGACTCTACGCCCCCGGCTCAATAGAAACAGGCCAGAATTCCGGTCAGATCAACGCGACTTCAGGTGCGCCGCAAGTTTGGCGCACCTGAAGCCAAAGATATATAGAACGGGATGATGGCCATCCAAGATAATAAACCCGCCATGAGGCAGCAGAGTTGCTCTCATGGCGGGTTTATTATTCTGAACTATTTATCGACCAGATTCTACGCGTAATTGACGGGATTCTTGGTTAGCCACCGCTCATCGCGCACCTTGCCGATGTTCTTAATCGCGCCGCTGGCAGCACTGGCGCCGAGATGGCGGCTCTTCCAGGCGAAGCCGGCGCCTAGACCGACAACGCAACCCAGTAGGCCGTATGCCAAAGTAATAGCCGGAGATTTCCGCCGGCTGATGGGGTAGCCAACAATCACGCCGACGCATGCGCCAACCACGGCGGGAATCAGAGCGCCTTTGACCGACTCACCAAGATAGGGTGCAAGAGGTTCTCCGTTGAGGAACTCATCTTGGCCTGAACGCGCTCCCTCGATCCCGGAACCCACCAGCCGCCGACCATAATCAACATTGGATTTTACCCACTCGCCCAGTTCCATGCGATCTCCTTTTATTGCTCAAATACACTTTTCAGCTTATCAGATTACCAAACGCAGATGATCATCGTTTTTCTAATCCCATCTTGCGGGAAACATAATTGGTACACGGGCAACGGTTGGTCCAAAATCGGAACGCAGCCAAAGCCTGACCGCGCGCGTTATCATCGTCCCAATTGATATATTGCAGGGTGTGAGTGAAATGCGAATCGCGTACGTACTCACCTCGCTGGGTGTCGGCGGAGCGGAACGGCAGGCGTTGGCGCTTGCGGAGCGCATGGCGGCGCGCGGCCATACGGTCGCGTTGCTCGTTATCCGTGGTCGCCAGTCCGAACAGTGGCCCACAACTCTTGATCCTGTCCACTTCGACATGTGCAAGACACCGGCCAGCTTTCTGGCCTGTTTGTGGAAAGGTCGCCGATTCCTGCGCGACTTCCAACCTGATTTAATCCACAGCCACACTTATCCGGCCAACATGATGGCCCGCCTGCTCAAGATATTGACTCCGGGGGCTGCGGTTCTCTCCACGGTACACAATGTCTATGAAGGACGCTGGCCGCGTATGCTGGCCTACCGGCTCACTGACCCCCTCAGCCGCCACATTACAGCCATAAGCCAGGCCGCCGCAGATCGGTATGTGCGCCTGAAGGCCGTACCATCAGACAAGATGTCGGTCCTCGTCAACGGAATCGACACCATGGAGTTCGCGCCCAGCCCCGAGCGCCGCGCCCACATGAGAGAAGAGATGGGCGCGGGCGACGAGTTTATCTGGCTTACTGCGGGGCGCATCGTCCCGGCAAAGGACTATCCGAATCTTTTGCGGTCCTTTGCGCGGGTGACAGCAGATTGTTCAAAGACGACGTTGTGGGTAGCCGGGGATAGAGATGTGGACAAACTCTCCGATCTATTTATACTGGCTGACGAGTTGTGTTTGCGTGGGCGAGTTCGCTGGCTGGGATTGCGCCGCGATATGCCAGCCCTTCTGGATGCTGCCGATGGCTTTGTGCTGGCCTCGGCCTGGGAGGGAATGCCACTGGCCGTGGGCGAGGCATTGGCCATGGAAAAGCAGGTTGTGGCTACCGATGTTGGCGGCGTACGCGAGCTGGTTGGGGAGACAGGATTCATCGTTCCCGCCAAGAATCCAGAGCGATTGGCCGAGGCAATGCTGGAGATGATGCGGAGGACGGACGAAGAATGCCGCAGGCTGGGCCAGAAGGCGCGTGAACGTATTGTGACCCACTTCAGCATGGATGCCAAGGCCGATGAGTGGGAAACGCTGTACCGGAAGACGCGGATAAACAGGAGATAGGCTGTTCTCAGTATTGGCTGAGACTGAAGGAGTTTGCTCTGCCAGCCTCGCATGTTACGCTTATCGACGTTTGATAAATTGTCTTGCCTGGCCGATCAATCGGCACAGAGGAAGGCCTGGAGGAGATCGGATGCGAGTTGCAAGTGCCGGTTATGTGGTGTGCTGCGTCTTGTTGGGCGTAGTTGTTGGCATGGGAGGAGAGATGGCGCGGGCGCAGGCCAAAGCGGTGCAGAGTCCGGCGCAGAATGTCGTTCTGACGCTCGACCACGGCTGGCAGTTCCGGCAGATCGCGGCTAGCGGAGCGCAGGCCGTGAACGGCTGGCTTCCTGCTACCGTCCCTGGCGATGTGCACCTTGACCTACTGGCCAACAAGAAGATTCCCGACCCCTTCTTTCGCGACAACGAATCTAAGCTTCAATGGATTGAGCAAGAGAGCTGGGAGTACCAGTTGAGCTTCGAGGTAACGCCAGCTTTGCTGGCCCGAGCCAATATCGATCTGGTCTTCGATGGTCTCGACGGAGCTGCCGAAGTTTCTTTGAACGGCGCAAAGCTGCTCAGTGCAGGTAACAGTTTTCGCGTCTGGAGAGTGCCCGCCAAAAGCCATCTACACGCCGGCAAGAACTTGCTGAGCGTTATTTTTCCATCGCCGTTGAAGGCCGCCGCCGAGGCTGCCGCCGGCGATCCCTGGCAGCCAAAGACCAAGACCGAAGCCAAGACCTACCTCCGCAAGCCCGCCTATGAGTATGGCTGGGATTGGGGCCCGCGCTTTGTAACCAGCGGCATCTGGAAGCCGGTACGGCTCGAAGCCTGGGACAAGGTACGCATGGCAGATTTCACGATTCGCCAGCGCGATGTGAGTAAGGATGTGGCGCACCTGGACGCGGAAGTGGAAGTAGTGGCCGCAATAGAGGGAACAGTTCGTGTCGGTGTTTGGCAAGATGGCGACGAGAATCCCGGAGCAATCTTTCGCACCGTCAACGTCCATTCTGGGCGGAATGTCATCGATCTACCCATTGAGATTCAGAAGCCAAAGCTATGGTACCCTGCCGGCTACGGCGATCAGCCGCTCTATGAGTTCACCGCCTCAGTTGGTACGACCGAGCAGAAAATTGATCAGCGCAAGGTTAAGGCCGGACTGCGCTCCATCGTGCTGCATCGCGAGTTGGATAAATGGGGCCGCTCCTTTGAATTTATCGTCAACGGCATCCCCGTCTTTGCCAAGGGCGCGGACGTGATTCCATTTGACAGTTTTCCCAATCGCGTCACCACGGCCAATTATCGCCGCATCTTGCAATCAGCGCGCGACGCCAACATGAACATGATTCGCCACTGGGGCGGAGGCTACTACGAGAGTGAAGAGTTCTACGCGATCTGCGACGAACTGGGCATCATGGTGTGGCAGGACTTCATGTTCGGCAACGATTGGCAGCCGGGAACCTACGCCTTCAAGCAGAACATCGAAGCCGAAGCCGAGGACCAGGTGCACCGCCTGCGCAATCACCCCAGTATCGTGATCTGGAGCGGCAACAACGAGACGGAAAGCGCTTTTGGCTGGGCTCCGCGACCGGCCTTGCCCGCGGATGTGAAGTTCCAGATGTGGCAGGATTACCTCACCGAGTTCAGCGGCATTCTGCCACGTGTGGTGGCGCGGCTGAATCCTGAGACGCCCTACTGGCCCAGCTCGCCCAGCGCCGACTACGAAGAGATCAGCGACCATTACCAGAGTGGCGATCATCATGACTGGAGCGTCTGGCACGGCCGCGTGCCTTTCAGTGAGTACGAAAAGCACCACTGGCGTTTTGTCACCGAGTACGGCTTCCAGTCCTTCCCGGAGATGCGAACCGTAGAGAGCTTCACTCAGCCCGAGGACCGCACCGGCATCTTCACTCCAATCATGCTGGCCCACCAGAAAAACAACGAAGGCAACTCGTTGATTCAGGACTACACAAACAAGGATTATCCCGCGCCAAAGGATTTTCCGAGTTTTCTCTATGTCAGCCAGGTGTTGCAGGCCGAGGGCATCAAGATTGGCGCTGAGCACTTCCGCCGCTTGCGGCCAGAGACCATGGGCTCCATCTTCTGGCAATTGAACGATTGCTGGCCAGTGGCCTCCTGGTCGTCGATTGATTACTATGGCCGCTGGAAGGCACTGCAATACTATGCGCGGCGCTTCTATGCGCCAGTGCTGGTTTCGCCGCACGTCGAGGATGGCGCACTGAAGGTCTATATCGTCAGCGACAAGGTGAAGATCGAGCCGGCCTCACTGCGCGTGCGCCTGATGGACTTTGACGGCAAGTTGCTGCTGGAGGAATCGCATGAAGTAAAGGTTACGCCGCTTACCAGCAAGGTCTATCTCGATTGGCCATTAAAGAAGCTGGCCGACGCGGGCGCGCAAGACACTTCGCGCGTCTTTGTCGTGGCCGATCTGACCGCTGGCGGAGCGCAGTTTTCGCGCAATTTGGTCTATCTCGCGCCAACCAAGGGAGTGCATCTGAAGCCGGCTCAACTATCAGTCGAAACCACCGGCGCAAAGGACAGTTACAAGATTCGCATTACATCCCCGGTGTTGGCACGCAGCGTTTATCTTTCCTTCGGCGTTCTCGACGTGCAGATCTCCGACAACTACTTTGACCTGCTGCCGGGCGAGACGGCGGAGATAAAAGCTTCGAGCACGGCTACCCTCGAAGCGTTGAAGGCACAACTGAAAGTTATTTCTCTGTCAGACGCTTTTGCTGCCGATAACCAGCCCGCCGCGGTTTCAGCAAGAAGGTAATTTAATCGTGGATGTACAAAAAGGCCGGAGCTTCAAGCTCCGGCCTTCTTGTAATAGATGTCTCTCCTCGGATCAGAAGGAGAATACGGCCTGGAGTGTGATGCGCCGCGCCGCCGCGCCACCGGCGCCGGAAAAGACCCCGCCGGCAAGATTTGTTGATTGATTGAAATACCGCGAGGTGATGGTTCCCGTCGGCGTTCCCTTGTCGATGTCGTTGAAGAGATTTAGCGCCTGAGCGCTGAATGTCAGCGAGTACTTGCGGCCGGTGCTGGCTGCGTTCGCGCCGCCTCCACCCATTCCCATTCCCATAGGCCCGCCAAAGCCGCCGCCGCCAGGGCCACCGCGTCCTCCACCGCCGCCGCGCCCGCCGCCACGCCCGCCACCATCTGGAGGCGGGCCACCTGGAGATGGTCCGCCAGCTGTCTGATTGTTCGTGGGAGCAATTTTTGGACCGATGCCGAATCCGCGGCTGATGCGCAGGTTGACGGCGACCGCCGAGGGGCTGTTGCCAAGGTTGACCGCAATGGGTGTGTAGCCGCTTGCTGGTGTTGTGTTAAAGCAGCCGTAGGAGGTCTGCACGTCGCCTGAATTGGCGCAGACCAGGGGGTCGGTAGCAGCCGATGGGCGTTGATCGCCAAAGTTATTCAAGGTGTCCGTGGGCAACGTGATGTTAAATGGGCGACCGGACTGCGCCACCATGTACGGACTGAAACGAATTCCCCATGGTGCGCTGTAATTGCCCATCATGAAGAGTGAGTTGCGCATAACAAAGCCAGCACGCCCGTAATCCTGGTCCAGGTTATAGCCGTTGGTTGCGCCACCGTTGCTGTTGCCATTGGCAAACGACAAGCTGTAAAAGCTAATTAAGTTCATATTCTTGGTGATCTTGGAATTCACGCTGGCGATGAACTGATTTTCCTTGAAGACTGCTTCAGGATAAGTCTTGTTGAGGTATCCGCCGGAGCTGTTCTGCGGAGTTCCACCGGTAGCCTGGTTAGCGTTGCGCGTGACTAGTTGGTGCATGCCGAAGGTGTGCATATACGTGAGCGTTATACTAGTGGCGGTAAAAAGCTGCCGTTCCAGGCTGACGCTGCTCTGTTCGTTATAGGGTGAGTGATAGTGCGGATCAACCTCGTATCCCACCGGCGTTGAGGCGGTGGAAGTTCCAGCGGTGCTAAAGCAAGTACTCATATCGATTGCGCCCAGCGAGGTTGCAGTGGAGCAGTTCGGATAATTGAGCACGATCTGATTCTGTACGTGTGAGCGGTTGATGCCCAGCAAGGTGCTGCTTCCCAGCCGGTCGTAGAAGAATCCGTATCCGGCGCGCAGAACGGTCTTGGCTTTCTTGTCCTTGCCGTTCCCGTCCAGAGCGTAAGCAAGCGCGGCGCGCGGCGCCCAATCGCTGTGGTCCGAGATGTGATTCTGCGACTCCCAGCGAAGACCGCCGGAGAGCGTGAGCCGGGGATTGAACTTCCAGTCGTCCTGCACATACCAAGCCATATCGAAGACATTGGCGAGTACGGAATTCTCTCCTGTTGTGTAGCTCGCGGAGGTGGGACCATCGCCGGATGCCACCAGTTCAGCGAAGGTATTGGGAGCAGTTGGACTGTTTAGCCCATTGGCCATTGCCATGTACTTTTGGTAGGCATAGATTGTCGGAGAGCCTACAGTATCGGTAAAGGTGAACGAGCCATTGAAATTTGCATTTGTGAAATTGGCGTCCCGCGAGTCACGCAAGCGGGTGCCGAACTTGATGGCATGAGCGCCATGGCTCATGGTCGTCATATTCTGGAATTCCAACCGCGTGTTGTGATCAAGGCTCTTCTGCCCGTTGTAGCCGCCGCCTGTGAAATCTCCCGTGATGTTGATAGTGCGCGCCGTCGAGTCGGGGTAGTGATTCTCATTCTGCCGCTCGTATTGGAAGCGGCTTTCATTGACGATGTGATCGTTGATGATGATCGCGTCGCTCATCTGCACAGTATGATCAGTATTCGATTCATGAGTGGAAGCGCTGGACAGCGATCCGAAGTTCAGATCGCCATGCTCTGACTCAGACCAGAATCCATAGCGTGCCGTGAAGGTGTTCTTCGCTCCTATCTGCCAATCGATGCGCGCCGAAGCATTGTCGCGGATGCGTTGATTATAAAGATTAACGCTGTATTTCGAGTTATCCACGTAGACGCCGGAGCTGTTTTCGAGCACCGCATCGGGAATCAACCACGCATCGATGCTTCCAATGTTGCGCTGCTCCGCGCTGACGAAAAAGGAGGCAGTCTTGGAGATCGCTCCGCTCGCAGTGCCGTTGAACTGGTAGCTGTAATACGGCGGAATGACTGGCACGAATGGGTTGCTGGTGTTGAATGCTTTGTCGTTGCCCATCATGAAAAACTGCCCGTGCAACTTGTCGGTTCCAGGTTTGGTCAGAATCTCGATGCGCCCATAGCCGATGTGGTCAAATTCAGCGGAGAATGGATTCTGGTTGATGCGAATCTCGCGGATTGCCGACTTGGGCGGAAGTTGCCCGCCGGTGAAGCCGTCGATGTAAATCTGCCCGCCATTAGGACCGGCCGAGGGTCCGGCCAGCGCCGTCAACTCGTTGGATAACTCGTCGGGATCATCGGAGAGCGCGTCCAGGTCAGCGCCCTTCAGAACAATGGCGCTGGCGTTGCCTCCAGCCTCCACGCTGACCGCGGGCGATTCGTCGCTGACCACCACGCTCTGCTGCTCGACCACCATAGCCATGGAGATATCCACATGCTTCACCTGCCCAGCCGCGAGCTGTAGGGCCTGTGAAGCAAAGGGAGCGAAGCCCTCAACATTGGTCTGTACAATATAGCTGCCAGGAGTCAGGCCGTTCACCACGTAATGTCCGGTTTCGTCTGCTGTCGTCTTGGACACAACTTTCCCAGCCGGCGTTGTGATGGTGATCAATGCGCCTGGAATCAGCGCGCCCGTCGGGTCGGCGATGTGCCCGCGCACAGTGGCAGTTGACGCCTGAGTTGCCGGCGAGGCGGTGACCGTCGCGGTAGCGGTAGGCGTAGCAGGCACGGCGGGAGCTTGCGCCTGCGCCGCGCATACTGCGGTTACGCCCAAGGCCAATGCGATCAGGCAATAAGTACGGTAATGCAATTTTGAAATCATGTATCCCTCGCTTTTATTCCTTGTTCTGTGTGTAGGTCTACTGGACAGCGTCCGGCACACCGGAACTCATGCTCCAGTTGGAGAGCAGGTTCTGGCTGGCTGCGGGAGATTCAAGCAGAGGCTCGACGCCCGCCAGCAGTGTAATGGCCGTAACCTCGACTGTCCCGCCGGTCGATACCAGCATCACCGCGTCGCCTTTTTTCAAATCGGTGAGTTGAATGGCCGGGGCGCGGTTGAGAGCTTGTTGCGGATCAGAAAATCCGCCGCCTTGTCCGCCATTCCGACCGCCCATTTGGCCAGCGCTGCCAGCTTGGCCGCCGCCGCGCTGCCCGCCCGCTCCAGCCGCGCCCAAATTACCCTTAAGCCGCATGGCTAAAAACTGCGCCATCATCTCTGGCAAGCGCTTCATCTGTGCATCCGCTGCAATGTGAATCGTGACCGGCTTCTTGGTTGCCAGATCCTTAACCACCAGTGTCGAACTTGCCGTATCCAGCGACACAATGGTTCCAGAGATGTAGCGGAAGCTGCCTGATACAACTTCTTCGGCGGCAATCTCCGTGCCGTCCGCATTCTTTGCGCCGCGTGCCTGCAACTGGTCGCCCGCGTGGATCGCGTCAATCGGCGCCGGCAATGCCGCATCGATGCGCGCCGAGGCCGGAGCGTAGCGCTTGAGTGTCGTCGCCTTGGTGGTGTGTACGGTGATGGTTTTGGCAGTAGTTCCCGAGCCGCTGCTCAACACAATCACGCCCGCCGAAGCATCGACGCTCTTCACCAGTCCGCCCACGCCGCGCAGTTGCCAGTCCTGTAGATCCTTCTCCCGCTTCTGCGCCAGGTCGGATTGCTTCATGGCGATAATACGAAGTGCCTGTGCCGTCGCTCCGGTTGCAGTTGGATCGGGCGTTATAAGCACGCGATCTCCCTCCGCCAAATCAGTAAACGGGATCGTCTCCGCAGATTTCAGATCCGTTTGTCCAGGAGCGACCAGCTTGAGCGTCGCCGTGGCAGGCACATACACCTGCTGCACCCCGTCCGCATCGGTCTTCACCGAAAGCGTATTGCCGCTGATAGCGGTGATCGTGCCCCGGAAAGGCTTGGGCGCCTGCGCTCCGGCCATGCACGCAACGGCCAACAGGGATATGCCTGCTGCCAACTGCGCTATCAATAATGGAAACCGTTTCTTCATCTCGCTCTTCATCATCCATACTCCGCCAGCAAACGCCCTACGTCGTTCGGAATGGCATATTCTGTTTTAGTAGACGAGTCAGGCCGCCAAAAGGTTGAAGAAACCATTTCATAGTGTGGTGATCGATGTGACGCACTGAATTTCAGGATATTTATGTACATTTTAGGAATCTGAGAGATGTCCCATCATTCTTTTTATTATTGTCAAAAAACAATATGCCAAATCAATTAAGGGAAGCTGAGGGCCGGATCATGCAAGCAAGTTACATATACGTTATCTGCCCCAGGATAGCGGGCCGAGCTGCGCCGGTTGCCTTGGGCACATTCCCCGGCAGATGATGCCAGGTCTGCCAGGCCAACAGCGCAAAGGCCGCGGCTTCCTTGGCTTCGGCGGGCAGGCCAAACTCTTCGCTTGCGGTCAGCTTGCAGCCCATCGGCTCCAACTGCGCGGCAAGCATCGCCATTAGCGTCGCATTGCGCGCTCCGCCGCCGGAGACAATGTAATCCACCCCACAGTTCCTCATTCCGCGCCGGGCAAATATCTTATAGCTCCGCGCAATTGTCTCAGCAGTCAACGCGGTTGCCGTGGCCAACGCGTCTTCGGGCCGATTGCTGAGCCGTCGGCAACTGGCGAGAAACTTTGCCGCATATTCGCGCCCAAATTGCTCCCGTCCAGCGGTGCGTGGCGGCTTCAGCTTGAAGTAAGGGTTGCCCAGCTCCTCGGCCAACACCGGCCCGAGCACCGTGCCCCGCGATGCATAGCCTCCATTGCGGTCGAAGCGTTTATTGAAAAGCTGCTGCGCCAGCGCGTCGATAACCATGTTTCCCGGCCCGGTGTCGAAGGCGATCACCGCATCGGGCTTGGCTCCGGCAGGAATTGCAGTCAGGTTGGCGATGCCGCCGATGTTCTGCAACACGCGCCCGCGCTTGCAGTCTGCAAAGAGCACATAGTCCAGCAGCGGAACCAGCGGCGCTCCCTGGCCTCCGGCCATCATGTCGGCGGGTCGAAAGTTCGAGACCACGGGAACTCCAGTTGCCGCGGCAATCACCGCCGCCTCGCCCAACTGCCAGGTGCAGCCAAAGCGCCGTCCCGCGTAGCTCTCTGCGCGCGGCTGATGATAGAGCGTCTGTCCGTGGCAGCCAATCAGATCGAGCTTCACTGCGTGCCTCTTCATCGTTGTGCTCACCGCCTCAGCGTATGCCAGGCCAAGCCTCCAATGAAGCCGTGCCAATTCCGCCGTCGAGATCGCAGCTGCGTTCATTGCTGCTAGCACTGCGCGCCGCAGTGGGGCAGGGAACGCAAATCCCTCATGCGCCAGCAGCTTCAACCCATGCCGCAGTCTCCCCGGCGTAATCCGCACCAAAACAACGTCGATTCCATCGGCCGAGGTTCCGCTCATGATGCCGGCCACCGTCATTGGCTTTGCGTTCATTTCAGGCTGCGCTCCCTATTCCTTCGTTCCCTTTAACTCCTGCTGAAGTTCTTCCAGTAGATTCAGCGCCTGCAAAGGAGTCAGTTGGTTCACGTCAGCCGCCTCAATCCGATCCACTATGCGCTGCGAGAGAGGTGTGAAGATTGTCATCTGCACCGGATCAACCTGCATCTCGACTTGCACGCTCTGCCGTTCCTGCTTTTCATGTTGCCGCAGCAGGTGTCTGGCTCGCTCGATGACCGCGGCCGGCAATCCCGCCAGTCGCGCCACTTCGATGCCATAACTCTTGCTGGCCGCGCCCGGTTCGATGTTATGCAGAAAAACAATCCCGTCCGCGCCCTCTTTCACCCCTACGCACAGATTCCGGACGCGCGGCAACTTCTCGGCCAGCATGGTCAGTTCGTGATAATGCGTAGCAAAGAGCGTCCGTGCATGGGTTTCGGCATGAAGGAACTCCACTGTCGCCCAAGCCAACGAAAGCCCGTCAAAGGTCGCCGTGCCGCGCCCCATCTCGTCCAACAGGATCAGCGATTTGCTGGTTGCCGTATTCAGAATCGTCGCCGTCTCCGTCATCTCCACCATGAAGGTCGAGCGGCCTCGCGCTACGTTGTCGCTGGCGCCGATGCGCGTATAGATTCGGTCTACCAACCCAAAACGTAAGCTCTCCGCAGGCACAAAGCTGCCCATCTGGGCCAGAAGAACCAGCATTGCCGCCTGGCGCAGATAAGTGCTTTTGCCGCCCATATTGGGGCCGGTGATCAACAGCAGGCTCGGTCCATCACCCGACGCATTCAGATAGATGTCGTTGGGAATGAACCTTCCCTCGCGCGTCTCCTCCATCCATTGCTCGATGACCATATGGCGCGCTGCAACCGCCTCGATCACTTGTTCATCGGAAATTGTGGGCCGCACGTACTTGCGTACCGCAGCCAGATGTGCAAAGCAAGCCAGCAGGTCCGCCTCCGCCACTGTCGCCGACGTTTGCTTGATTCGCCCCGCGGCTTCCAGCAACGCCCGTCGGAGCTCGGCAAAGATTCGCTTTTCAATCTCGATGCACCGCTCGTGCGCGGAGAGAATCTTGCGCTCGTATTCTTTCAACTCGGGCGTTGTAAAACGCTCCGCATTTACCAAAGTCTGTTTGCGTTCATAATCGGCCGGCGCCAGGGCCATATTCGCTTTTGTAATCTCGATGTAATAGCCGAATACCGAGTTATAGCGAACTTTCAGCGAACCGATTCCGGTCCGCTGCCGCTCCCGCTCCTCGATGGCTGCGATCTGCTGTTTGCCGGTTCTTGAAATTGTCCGTAACTCGTCTAACTCCGCGTCCATGCCCGCGGCAATCGCCCCGCCATCGACCAGCGTCAGCGGAGGCTCCTCGACCAGCGTTGCCTGGATCTGAGCCGTCACGTCTTCCAGCGTATCCAGCCGCTTCGCCAACTCCTGCCAACGCGCTGACTGCATGGCGTCGAGCGCCCTCTTCAGTCCCGGCAGGCGGCTTGAACTCGCGGCGAGTGCCCGCACGTCCCGCGCTCCGGCTGAATCCAAAGAAAGCCGCGCCAGCAGCCGCTCCAAATCCAAAAGCCCGTAAAATGCTCGCCGAATCTCCTCGCGCTTTACCAGATCTCCGTGCGCTTCGCCCACCGCCTCATAGCGCGCCTCCAGAGCTTCAGGGTCCACCAGCGGCCGCAGAATCGTGGCCCGCAAGAGGCGCTTGCCCATCGGCGTCTGGCAGGCATCCAAGGTGTGAAAGAGCGTCGCACGCGTGTCCTGCCCGGCAAAGAGCGGCTCCACTAATTCGAGGTTTCGCACCGTCACCTGGTCCAGCTCCAGCGCCGTCGAGTGCTCCTCAAATTTCAGGCTGTCGATGTGCAGCGCCTCATTCTTCTGAGTGGTGCGCACATAGTGCAGCACTGCTCCGGCAGCAATCGCCGCAGCCGGATGCCCGGTCAGTCCGAATCCCTCCAGCGAGCGCACATTCAGTTGCCGCTCCACCAAAGGAATCGCAAACTCCCGCGTCCAGACCCAGTCCTCAACGCGCGTCCGCGCTGGAGTCCGCTCCAGGTGCGCCGGCAATTCCGTGCTTGCGGCCACCAGCACCTCGCTCGACCCGGCCTTCACAATCTCATCCACCGCCTGCTGTCGCGCCGCGGCGCCATGAAACTCCGCCGTGCGAAACTCGCCCGTAGAAACGTCCAGCAGCGCCACCGCGCACAATGTTTCGGCCTGGGTTTTGCTTTGTTGCACGCTTCCAGTCTCGAAATAAGCCGCCAGAAAATTGTTCTGCTCCTGCCCCAACCCTGTATCGAGCGCCGTCCCCGGCGAAAGCACACGGGTCACCTCGCGCCGGACAATCTTTTTGGTGAGTTTAGGATCCTCCATCTGGTCGCAGAGGGCGACGCGGTAGCCCTTGCGCAGTAGCCGCATAAGGTAGCTTTCTACCGCGTGATACGGTACTCCGCACATTGGTTGGTTCCGCTCCCGGTCCCGCGCCGTCAGCGTCAGTTGCAACTCCCGGCTCACGGTCACCGCATCGTCGTAGAAGAGCTCGTAAAAATCTCCCATGCGGAAAAACAGCAGCGCATCCGGATTCTCCCTCTTGGCCGCCGTCCACTGCCGCATGAATGGCGTCAGGTCGGCGGGAATCTTATCCAAAGGTGAGGGCTGCGGAGCCGCGCCGGATTGTTGATCTTCTCTGATCACGCTTGTTTAAGAGTATCGCGGCTTGGTGGAAGGGGTGTAGCTGGCTCGGCTATCCCAAATGATTAGCTAGCACATTACACGTTTTCTAACCGCTGGCCCTATGCATGGAGAACGATTACACTCTAAATAGGCACATATCCGATGCGTTCATTGTTGATTTCACCGGAATTTGCTTGTATGCCATTGAATCTACACGAGAAAGAGCCGATGGAAGTGCTTCCCCAGTACGATTCCAATCCCGATCAGGCTGCCGCGCCTGGGACTGAGTTGAACCCGGCGCCTCCGGCTCCAGCGCCCACGCCACCCCGTAAAGCCGGCGGCCTTAAGCTCTGGCTGCGCGACATACTCATTTCAGTCGTCATTGCCGTCCTCATCATTGTTTTTCTTTACCAGCCAGTGCGCGTGGAAGGCACCAGTATGTTGCCGCGGCTGGATGACCAGGACCGGCTCTTCATCAACAAATTCGTCTACCGTTTCACGGCCATCGAACGCGGCGATGTGGTGGTCTTTCATTACCCGCGCGACCCAGAGAAGAGTTACATAAAACGCGTCATCGCCCTGCCCGGCGACCGGCTGCGCATCGACCACGGCACTGTCTGGATTAATGGACTACAGCAGACTGAGCCGTATGTCCCCGAGGAGTACCGCGACAGCGTCTCCTATCCGGAGATTATTGTTCCTGCGGACAGCTACTTCATGATGGGCGACCATCGCTGCATCTCCTCCGATAGCCGCTCCTTCGGCCCCGTCGCGCACTCGTTCATCTACGGAAAGGCGGTTTTCGTACTGTGGCCGGCAAGCGATGCGGGCACGGTGCGATAGGCAGTTTAAAACCGTTCTAATTCTGCCACCATATTCACCGCAAACCCTGTTAGAATCAGTTGGATTCAACCCCTCGGAGAGGCAATGCAGGCAATCTTAGCGCTCGAAGACGGGCGCATATTTCGCGGTCACGGCTACGGGCACCCGGGCGAATGCGGGGGCGAAGTTGTTTTTAATACATCGCTTACTGGCTACCAGGAGATTTTCACCGATCCCTCCTACGCCGGCCAGATCGTGGTGCTCACCAACCCGCAGATCGGCAACTACGGCACCAACCAGGCGGACAACGAGTCGGCTCGGCCCTATATCGAGGGCCTGATCGTCCGCGAGTTCTCGCCTATCAGCTCCAATTGGCGCTCCGAACAGGTCACCGACGAGTACATGGAGCGCTATTCGGTTCCCGTGCTGGCCGAGATCGATACCCGCGCCCTGGTACGCCATCTGCGCACTTACGGCGTGATGCGCGGAGTGATCTCTACAGCTGAGAGCAACACGGATGTCTTGGTGGCGAAGGCTCGCGCAATCCGCAAGATGGACGGGACCGACCTGGCGCGCGTCGTATCGACAAAGTCGATCTTTACCTTCGACTCCGCAGATAGCCGCTGCCAGACGGGCGAACCTCTCCTTTCCACATCTATAGTCCAAAGCGCGGGAGTGCGGAAGCACCATGTGGTGGCTTATGATTTCGGCATCAAGCTCAACATTCTGCGTATGTTAGTGCGCGAGGGCTGCAGGGTGACTGTGGTTCCGGCCGAGACCAGCGCTGAAGATGTCTTCGACCTGAAGCCTGACGGCGTCTTCCTCTCCAACGGCCCCGGCGACCCGGAGCCGGTCGATTATGCCGTCCGCGCCATTCGAAAATTCCTGGGCCGCGTGCCGGTCTTTGGAATTTGTTTAGGCCATCAGCTCACCGGCCTGGCCCTGGGCGGCAAAACCTACAAACTCAAATTCGGCCACCACGGCGGCAACCATCCGGTCAAGAACTACGCCACCGGCAAGGTGGAGATCACCGCCCACAACCACAACTTCGCCGTCGATCCCGATTCGATCAACGCCAACGAAGTGGAGCTGACTCATGTGGACCTGAACGACCAGACCCTCGAAGGTCTGCGCCACCGGACGCTGCCTTTATTCAGCGTGCAGTACCACCCCGAAGCCGCTCCTGGCCCGCACGACTCGAATTACTTATTCCGCGACTTCCGCCGCATGATGGAGGAGTGGAAGGGATGAAGCGCTGGCTCCCAGTTCTGGCGTTGTTGGCAGGGCTGGGGAGTTCTATTTCCTTCTCTCAGACGATTTGTATAAGTCCAGACGGAAAACCCTGCCCGCCCGACCCTAATATGCGCTGGTGTGATGATGAGAAAGTATTGCCGAACCTATCGATCACTAAGCCTGTGAAACTGATTGGAGTTTTATTCGACTCAACAGGCGCACCGATCACCTTTGAGAAAACCTTCATCCAGATTCGAGACTCACAGTCGAAAACAGTCTTGCTATCAACACAATTGGATGAGAAGGGCCGATTTGATTTGGGTACGGTTCCTGCAGGCAAGTATCGCTTTCTTGAAGTAAGGCTCAAAGATGGAAAGCTTCAGCGACTTCCGACAGCAGATCAACCGAAGAATTTGTTTTGCTCCGGTGATAAGGAGTGCAATCTGAAAATTATGATTCACTTTCACGGCTCCGACAACCCGATTGAATTTTGTCCTCCAAAGTAAAGGGTTCAAGAAAAAATGCCACGTAGAAATGACATACAGAAGATTCTGGTGATCGGTTCGGGTCCCATCGTGATCGGGCAGTCGGCGGAGTTCGACTACTCCGGCACGCAGGCCTGCAAGGCTCTCAAGCAGGAGGGCTACGAGGTGGTGCTGGTGAACTCCAACCCGGCCACCATCATGACCGATCCCGATCTCGCCGACCGCACCTACATTGAGCCGCTCACCCGCGAGTACGTCGAGGAGATCATCCGCATTGAATCCGAGATGCTCACCTCGAACCCCGCCTCCAGCAAGTTCGCGCTGTTGCCCACCGTCGGCGGGCAGACGGCGCTCAATCTAGCCGTCGATCTGGCTGACGCAGGGATTCTCGACCGCTATAACGTCGAGCTGATCGGCGCTAAACTCGAAGCCATCAAGAAGGCCGAGGACCGTCTACTCTTCAAGGACGCCATGCTGCGCATCGGCCTGGAAGTTTCCAAGTCGGCCTTGGTGAACAATCTGCGCGACGGCCTGGAGTTTGCCGGTAAGCTCGGCTTCCCGGTGCTGATTCGTCCCAGCTTCACGCTGGGCGGAACGGGCGGCGGAATCGCCTACAACCGCGAAGAATTGATGGAGATTCTGGCACGTGGGTTGGACCTTTCGCCGGTGCATGAGTGCCTCATCGAAGAGAGCGTACTCGGCTGGAAGGAGTATGAGCTGGAGGTAATGCGCGACCTCGCCGACAACGTCATCATTATTTGCTCCATTGAAAACTTCGATCCCATGGGCGTGCACACCGGCGACTCCATCACCGTGGCCCCGGCGCAGACGCTTACCGACCGCGAGTACCAGAAGATGCGCGACGCGGCCATCGCCGTGATGCGCGAGATCGGCGTCGAGACCGGCGGGTCCAACGTGCAGTTTGCGGTAAACCCACTCGATGGGCGCATGACGGTGATCGAGATGAACCCGCGCGTCTCGCGCTCTTCGGCGCTAGCTTCCAAGGCGACGGGCTTTCCGATTGCTAAGATTGCCGCCAAGCTGGCTGTCGGCTACACGCTCGACGAGATTCCCAACGACATTACGCGCAAGACGCCGGCCTGCTTTGAGCCGACGATTGATTACGTCGTCGTCAAAATTCCCAAGTGGCAATTTGAAAAGTTTCCCGGCTCCGACGAAACACTGGGCCCGCAGATGAAGTCGGTGGGCGAGGTGATGTGCATTGGCCGCACCTTCAAGGAAGCGCTGATGAAGGCTTGGCGCGCGCTGGAGACCGGTAAAAAGACCGGCGCGGAAGTTCTGGAGCCGCGGCGGCTGACGCAGATGCTGGTTACGCCACGGCCAGAGCGGCTGGGCTACATCCGCTACGCCTTCGAGCGCGGCATGAGCGTGCGCGAAGTGGCGCGGTTCACCACCATCGATCCCTGGTTCCTGCATCAGATGCGCGAGATCACGCTGGCGCAGATGGCGATTGCGGAGACCACTCCGGAATCGATTGGCACCGAGCAATTACGCCAGCTCAAGCGCCTCGGATTGAGCGACGAGCGTATTGCGACTGAATGGAAATTGGAAGGCCACGCCGGCATCCAGCAGGTGAGGGAACTGCGCGAGAGCAAAGGCATTACTCCAGTTTTCAAACTCGTTGACACTTGCGCGGCCGAGTTCGAGTCGATGACTCCCTATCTTTACTCGACTTACGACGAAGAGGACGAAGCGCCGCCGACCGCCAAGCCCAAAATCATCATTCTCGGGTCTGGACCCAACAGAATCGGCCAGGGCATCGAGTTCGATTACTGCTGTTGCCACGCGGCCTTCGCGCTCAAGGAGGACGGCTACGAGACCATCATGGTCAATTGCAATCCGGAGACCGTCTCCACGGATTACGACACCAGCGACCGGCTCTACTTTGAACCGCTGGTGCTGGAAGACGTGCTGGCCATCTATAACCATGAGTCGCAATCCGGCGCCAAGATCGGCATGATTGTTCAGTTCGGCGGGCAGACGCCGCTGAACCTGGCGCAGCGTCTGCGCGCGGCCGGCGTGCCCATCATCGGCACCTCGCCCGAGTCGATTGACTTAGCCGAAGACCGCAAGCGCTTCGGCAAGATGCTCGATGAACTGAAGATACCGCAGCCCGCCGGCGGCACGGCCACCAGCGTGGAAGAGGCTCTGGCCATCGGCGAGCGCATTGGCTACCCGGTGCTGGTCCGGCCTAGCTATGTGCTCGGCGGCAGGGCTATGGTCATCGCCTACGACGCCGAGGCGGTGACGCGCTACATGCGCGAGGCAGTGGAGTATTCGCAGGAACGGCCGGTGCTGGTCGATCACTTTCTGGAGAACGCCATCGAGGTGGACGTGGACGCGCTCTGCGACTCGAAAGACGTGATTATCGCCGGCATCATGCAGCACATCGAGGAGGCCGGCATCCACTCCGGCGATTCCTCCTGCGTGCTGCCCGCCGTCGACATCCGCGAAGAAACGCTGGAGGTGTTGCGCACGTATACACGCAAGCTGGCTCTGGCGCTCAAGGTTGTTGGCCTGGTCAATTTACAGTTTGCCATTCAGCGCGACGCACTGGGACAGGATCACGTCTATGTCATTGAAGTGAACCCGCGCGCCTCGCGCACCGTGCCTTACGTCTCCAAGGCCACCGGAATTCCGCTGGCCAAGATTGCCGCACGGCTGATGACCGGCCGCAAACTGCGCGAGTTGCTCCCTGCTCAGCTTGCCTCGGGCAAAGATCTCGATACGGGGACACATTCTTACGTAAAGTCGCCGGTCTTTCCCTGGAACAAATTCGCCGGCGCGGATATGGTGCTAGGCCCGGAGATGCGCTCTACAGGCGAGGTGATGGGCGTGGCCGCTACCTTTGGCGAGGCCTTTGCCAAGGCGCAGCTTGCGGCCGGGCAGGTTTTGCCAGCCGGGGGCACGGTATTTTTCAGCGTTAATGATCCCGACAAGCAGGCCGTCATCGAGTTGGGCCGCCGCTATGTCCAAATGGGCTTCAGGATTGTCGCCACTCAGGGCACGGCTGACGTACTGGAGAAATCCGGTCTCGCGGTGGAGCGCGTCTTCAAGGTGAAGGAGGGCCGGCCCAACATCGTCGATCTGATCAAGGGCGACCGCATCCAGCTCATCATCAATACCCCACGCGGCCAGGAAACATTCTTCGACGAGAAGGCAATCCGCCGGGCAGCGGTGCTGGCGCGCATTCCCACCATCACCACCATCGCTGCCGCGCAGGCAGCCGCAGAAGGCATACATGCCATGCAACAGCGCCAGACGACCGTCTACGCCCTTCAACAACTGCACGCAGCGACTGTTGGCTGAGGCCCGTGCTGGGAGATCTGCCAGTCCTTGGGGCTTCACAGTTTCACAGTTTCACAGTAAATAGGGGGGGTGGGGGGGCCAAGGGCGCTTTCCGGAAGTTCCAGGGGAAAGTGCGGGTTTTCGGTCATGGATTCGAGGAATTCCATTACTAGCGCGGAGACCGAGGATCCGAGCCGGGCTGCACTAACCCGCGCTTCAAGATAGACTTCGTCGCAGACGGATACGGTGATGTTTTTCATGGTTCGTACTCCGGCGGCGGAATCTGGCTCTTCCACTTGCCCTTTCACAGCTATGATGCGCCATGAAAGGATTATTTTCTGCATAACGGGCGAGAATTCTTGACGGGCTCGATCCTCGAAGAAATAATGTTCCGACCCACGATTATAAAGTGAATCATACTGTTTGTTTCTGCTTCAAATACAGCAAGTCAGCTTCGTCTTCACCGGGATAGCGAGTTATCGAGTTGACTGGATGCGAAGACATTTTTGCCTCTCACATCGTGCAATTACAATGAATTCATGCTGCTAGAAGGCATCTATGCCGCCGTTCCCACACCGTTTTACTCCGACGAGCGAATTTATTTTCGCAAGCTCGAAGCCAACATTGCCCGCTACTCTCGCACGCTACTCTCTGGAGTGCTGCTTCTGGGCACCAATGGTGAGGCTCCGCAACTGGACGACGCCGAGACCCGCGACGTGTTGCGCGTGGCAGCCGAGGCCGCCGCGCCGGAAAAAGTACTTATCGCCGGCATCGGTCGCGAGAGCGTGAAGGCCACGGTCGCGCTGGCCGAGGCCGCGGCCGAATTCCGCTACGACGTCGTTCTTGTCCGTACGCCGACTTATTACGCCAGCCAGATGACGCCTTCAGCCGTGCTCCACTACTTTCGCAGCGTGGCTGACCGCTCGCCCCTGCCGGTGCTGATCTACAATATTCCCCGCTGCGTGCCGTACAACATTCCCGTTGAGATTGTTGTCGAACTGGCGCAGCACCCCAACATTCTCGGCATCAAGGACTCCAGCGGCAGCGTCGAGCGGATTCGCGCCCTAGTTCATGGAGCGAAAAGCGCGCCCCGGCGCACTGTGACCGTGACACCCGTATTCGATGCCGTCACCGGGCGTATGCTTTCGCCCAGAGCAAGAAACGGCGATGCGCTGATCTCTATCGGTGGCATGACCAGCGGAGCAGTGGCAACTCCGCCGGCTCCGCCAATCAAGACGCGAACCAAAGAGATCGGCTTCCAGATGCTTACCGGCTCGGCCGGAACGCTTCTTGAGTCGCTCGAGGCCGGCGCGTCCGGGGCCATTCTCGGTTTTGCCGCCTGCGCTCCGCAGGCCTGCCAGGAGGTTTATTTTGCATGGAAGGACCACGACCTCAAGCTCGCAAAGGAGAAGCAGGAGCGCATCGCAGCCGTGAGCCAGCGTGTCGTCGGCCAGTTGGGTATTAGTGGCGTAAAGCACGCCTGCGACTTCAACGGCTACTACGGAGGCCGCGCCCGCGCGCCGCTTTTGCCGCTCACCAGAGCTGAAAAGGCGGAGATTGAAGGGCTACTGGCCGGGATTCGCAACTAGGAATCAGCTTTTTACTTAGCCGGCCAATCGAGATTTTCCGGCCCCAGCAGGTTCTTTTCGACAACCGACCCCAACACCAACGAGGTTGAGGTAGTGCCGAAGGGTGTCAGGCAGTCGATCACGTGGTTCAGGTGCTCGACCGATATGACGTTCACCTTCATGATGAACGAATCGACACCCGTCGCGCGGTAGCACTCGACGATCTCCTTCATGGAGCGGACCTGGGCGGTCAGCCTGGGGAGCACATCGCCCACAATGCTCATGCGAATGAAGGCCGTGATGGGCAAACCCACATGCGAAGGGTTGATCTCCGCTCGGTAGGCGAGGATAATGCCATCGTCTTCCATGCGGCGAACGCGCAGCGCCACGGCTGGCGTGGAGAGCCCCACGCGGCGACCCAATTCGGCAAAAGAGATGCGGGCGTCCTTTTGCAGCTCGATGAGCATCTTCCATCCCATAGGATCCAGATGTTTTTCCTTGGCCGAATCGGACATGCTATGCCTTCTTTCGCGCAGGCTTACGTTCGTAAAGTATATACGCAAGAATGCTATGGCTTCATCAGAGTATTCAAGAAATAACAGAGAAATAGCTTTCAATTTCCCTCTCTTGCTGACGTATTCTCTGAAGGTGCATTGCATCTGTGCCAGACTAGCTTCCAAGCTCCGCTTGGTGATTTGCGTCACAGTATACTGTTTCTTGCACCAGTAAGGTGAGAAGCGAAATGTATCTCCTCTGGCTCCAAGTTGCGACGATCCTCTATGCGTCGGCGGCTGTGTCCGTATTTCCGGCCGTGCTCTACGGCATTGTGCGCTGGCGCAAAACCTGCGTCCACCTGGCTGGCATGGCCTTCTTCTTCCACTTTGTTTCGTGCGTTGAAATGCTTGTCCAGGCCCATCGCGGCATACCCTTGGGCGTGCGCGAGGTTGAGTCGCTGCTGGGCTTTGTCATGGCCGGCCTATTTCTTCTGGTTTGGTGGCTCTACGACGCTATCTCTCTTGGAATCTTTATCTTACCGATCACATTTTTCACGGTTCTGGTGCCCTCTCTGGGGCCTGACCGCTACACCTTCCCCTCGGAAGGCGTGCGCCACAGTTGGCTGGTAGCCCATATTGCAGCACTGTTGATGGCCTATGTCGCCCTTTGTTTCAGCCTGCTGGCCTCGGTGCTTTACCTCATCCAGGAGCGCCGGATCAAGAGCAAGCACAAACCCGGCGAGGACTTATGGTGGCTTCCATTGGACTGGCTGCCGCCCCTCGACACACTGGAACGCATCGCCCACGCGACGCTGGAGTTCGGTTTCCCTTGCATAACCGTGGGTCTGATCATCGGCTCGGTGTTGGCGCAGGCCACGCCTCTGGGCGCGGCCTATTTCCTCGACCCCAAGGTGATTGCCTCCTTCGCGATGTGGGCCGTATACGTCACCCTGCTCTTCGTACGCCGCAGCGCCGGCTTGCGCGGTCGCCGGGCCGTTTATCTCTCCGGGGTGGTCTTCCTGGTGATGTTGGCAGTCTTTGCAGCCAATGTCATCAGCCGCGTCCATAGGTACGGTCCGTGATGACCCTGCTCCTCATCGGCGTCAATCACAAGACCGCGCCCATCGAAGTGCGCGAACGCATCGCCATCTCTCGCGAAGACCTGCCGGAAACTACCCGCGCACTGGCCGCCGTGCCCGGCGTGGCGGAGTGCATGATCGTCTCCACCTGCAACCGCGTGGAGATTCTGGCTGCCGTGGAGTCGCCGACCATTGATATGACCGGCTTCCTGCACCGGCATTTCGGCCTGGAGCCCGCGCAACTGGCTCCGCACCTCTACGAACATCGCGATCAGGATGCCGTGCGACATCTCTTTCGCGTGGCCGCCAGTTTGGACTCGATGGTGGTGGGCGAGCCGCAGATTCTGGGCCAGGTGAAAGAGGCCTTTGCCGTGGCGCGCGCCGCGGGCACCGTGGGCGGGCAACTCGAACATCTATTGCAGAGCACCTTTACCGCCGCCAAAAGAGTGCGCACAGAAACAGAGATCGGATCAAATTCGGTTTCCATCGCCTCGGTAGCCGTGGAACTGGCGCGCAAAATCTTCGGCTCGCTGCAAGGGCGCACGGTTTTTTTGGTGGGCGCGGGCAAGATGAGTGAACTAGCCGCCCGTCATCTCGTCCAACAGGGAGCCGGCGCGATTCTGGTCACCAACCGTACCCTGGAGCGCGCGCGGCGCATGGCGGAAGCCTTTGCGGGTCAGGTTATCCCCTTTGAAGAGCTTTACGACGCGGCCAGTCAGGCAGACATTGTCATCAGCTCCACCGGCGCGCCGCACCCCATCTTCCGCCGCGAGCACGGCCAGGCCTTCCTCCATCGCCGCCGCAACCGGCCCATGTTCTTCATCGACATTGCCGTGCCCCGCGACGTGGACCCGCAGATGGGCAAGCTGGAGGGCATTTTTGTTTATGATATCGACGACCTGCAACAGGTAGCCGTGGCTCATCTCTCCGAGCGCAGCCGCGAAGCTGATGCAGCCGAGACGCTGATTGCCGGCGAAGTAGAGCGATTCCATCAGCGGCAGCTTGCCGTCAATGTTGCTCCGGCCATCGTCGCCTTGCAACACCAGGCCGAAGAGATACGCCAGGTGGAGCTTAAGCGCGCACAGGCTCACCTTGGATCGCTGAGCGCGGAGCAGATTGCGGCTGTCGAGGCGCTGACACGCGGGCTGGTCAACAAATTCCTCCACCCGCCCATGCAGGCGCTCAAGCAGGCTGCCCGCGAAAACGATGCAACGCGCCTGGAAGCGCTTTGCGAGACATGGTCGCTGCCCGCTGGCGCCGAGAATCCTGCAACAGAGAAAGAAAAAGAGAGCAGCGAGGCGGGTCGCCGATGAACCTACGCATCGGAAGCCGAGGTTCGCAACTGGCCTTATGGCAGGCTAACCACATTGCTGAGCTGCTGCGTGGGCAAGGTCATTCTGTCGAAATTAAGATCATCAAGACCACCGGCGACCGGCTCCAGGAAGTCACGTTTGCCCAAGTCGGCTCCAAAGGAATGTTCACGAAAGAAATCGAGGAGGTTCTGGCCGCAGGAAGCGTAGACTTGGCCGTACACTCGCTCAAGGACTTGCCTACAGAGCTGCCGGAGCCGTTTGCGCTGGCTGCCACGCCTCCGCGAGTTGATCCGCGGGACGTCTTCGTTTCGGTGAAGTATGAGAATCTGGCGGCGTTGCCACAGGGCGCGCGCGTGGGCACCAGCAGCCAGCGCCGTCGTGCACAGTTGAAGGCCGAGCGGCCCGACATAGAAGCTGTCGAATTTCGCGGCAACGTGGATACACGCCTGCGTAAGCTGGCCGAGGGCCAGGTGGATGCAATTCTGCTGGCTGCGGCAGGTCTTGACCGCCTGGAAAAAACCGAGTGGGTGCGTGAACGGCTCGAAGCGCAGGAGTTTTGTCCGGCGGCTGGACAAGGCGCCTTGGGCATCGAGACCCGCAAGGATGACGCGGCGACGATTGCGGCGGTTGCCTTCCTCGACCATGCGGCTACGCGCTTCGCCGTCACCGTCGAACGGGCAGCGCTTGCCGCTCTCGGCGGAGGATGCCAGGTCCCCATCGGTATTTACTGCCGCGCTGCATTACAGGAGGGAACGGAGTTCTGGGACGAAATCTTTGCCGTCGTCGCTGCTCCGGAGACGGGCAAAGCCGTGCGCATTCATCATCGTGCACCTCATGCCGGTGCGGACCCCGTCGCACTGGGGCGCCTGGTAGCGCAAAAACTAATCGATGCAGGAGCTGGGTTGCTGCTTTCCGCAGCCGGAGGCTTGTTGTGAGTGCGCTGCCGTTGACCGGACGCCGGGTTCTGGTCACCCGCGCCGCGCATCAGGCCAGCAAGCTCAGTGAAGGCTTGCGCGCTCTGGGCGCGGAACCGGTCGAGGTTCCAGTGCTGGAGATTCGTCCTCCAGCCAGCTTCGAGCCTCTGGATGCTGCTTTGCGCCAGTTAGGCAGCTACGATTGGCTGATTCTGACCAGCGCCAATACTGTGCATGCGCTCGAGGAACGCGCGAGTTTCTTAGGTATCTCTTTGGACGGGATGGCATCTTCGCAGGCAGCTGCGGTCGGTGAGGCAACGGCTTCCGCTGCGCGCAAGGCAGGCTTAAAAGTAGCCTTCGTCCCAGAGGCTTACGTGGCCGAAATCCTGGTCGAGGGGCTGCTGCAAATGTTCCACAATCGACCATCCAATAAGAGAATCCTGCTGGCCCGCGCCGCCGTTGCCCGCGACGTGATTCCAGAGGCCTTGCGGACTGCGGGCGCTCTGGTTGATGCCGTGGATGCGTACCGCAACGTGATGCCAGAAGCCGCGCCGGAGCAGTTGCGACAAGCTCTTCGGACCGGGTTCGACGCGGCCACCTTTACCAGTTCCTCCAGCGCAATGCATCTGGCCGAAGCCGCCCGCGCAGCCAAAGTTGCCTGGCCCTTCGCCGCCGTTCCGGCAATCTCAATAGGCCCCATTACCAGCCAGACATTGCGCGAGCTTGGCTGGCCGCCTGCCGTTGAAGCAGTGCCTTCCGATATTCCCGGCCTGATTGCCGCCGTTGTTCAAGTGTTTTGCTGAACGTAATATGGGGTATACTGGCGGATAAATGCAAACCGGGGGAGAAATCTATGTTACGGCTTGGAATCGTATTGCTTATTCTTAGCGTGGTCCTGTCCGCTGGCGTGGTATGGCTAGGTACGACCGGGGTCTATATTTTCGCCGGCGCCTGGGGGAGTGGCTTTGGAGTCTTTTGTGAATATTTTATCTGGGGGATCTTTGTTGTGGGTCTCGGATTAACACTCCTTGGCAACCTCCTAAGAATCATGCGTAAGGTACGCGACTAGAGCGGAATCAGAGTAATCGTGCCCTTACAAAGTGGGTTTATTCTTGGTAAAGAGCCACTGCGCAGTAGTGCTTCCGCGGTACAGCTACTCTGATTCTGCTATAGCTGCTCACGACCGCCACGTTTTGTCCTTCGCCGTGCAAATCTGCTCCAGGTTGCATCGGTCGCACTTGGGTTTGCGCGCCTCGCAGACCGCGCGGCCGTGATGAATGATCTGATGCGAGAAGCTGATCCAGCGGCTTTGGGGCAGAATCCGCATCAACTCCTGCTCAACTTTTTCGGGCGTATCGCCCTTGGCCAGGCCGAGGCGGCGTGCAATACGGAAGACGTGCGTGTCCACCACCACGCCCTCAGCCTTGCCGTAGGCTACGCCAAGAACCACGTTAGCCGTCTTGCGGGCAGCGCCGGGAATGGTGATGAGTTCGGCCAGCGTCCGCGGAACCTGGCCGCTGAAATCCGAGACAATCTTGCGGGACGCGCCCTGAATCGACTTGGCCTTGTTGCGAAAAAATCCTGTCGTCCGAATCAGAGCTTCGAGTTGCGGCAGCGTAGCCTTGGCCATCGCCGCCGGGGTAGGGAAGCGGCGGAATAGCTCTGGAGTGACCATGTTCACGCGCACGTCGGTGCATTGGGCGGAGAGGATGGTGGCTACCAACAGCTCCCAGGGGGAACGGTGGGTGAGCGCGCACTCGACATTGGGATAGGCTTCGTCGAGAGCTTTGAGGATGGCGGCGATGCGGCCGGGGGCTAGGGGACCAAGCAAGGACTTCATCCACGTTTCCGCGCCAGAAGCCTCGCGTCCATGCGTGCGATTACATCCTCCATCGGGAGCATCTTCACGGCCCCGGAATCGATTTCGGCGACGCGCCGCTCGACCTCTGCCTTCCAGGATGCGTCAATCTCTTCGGCGCTCGATCCGTCTTCAGGCTCGAGAAGTTCCCCAAGCAGCCAATCGAAGTCGCTGGGGGGAAGGCGGCGCACATCTTCGAGAACTTCTGCGGCAGAGCGGTTCATGGATAGATTGTAGCGCGGAATTGGTTGCAAAACCACCTACACTTTTCCTTGTTTAAGTCTCGCCAATTCTCGGCTCAACTTCCTGCTCAGCCGTTTCAACCGCCAGCGTTTGAACCATCCAGGGCGCTCCGGAGGATTGAGTGTCATCCGCACCAGCTTTTCATTCCGAAAAACAGCCAGCGAATACGTGTTCGTCGATAGTTTGCTTCGCGTAGTTGGTAACGATGGTATCCCATTCAACGAGAATACCTCCAAAATTAAGCTCCTCTGCGATGAAGATACGGTCGCGGAGAACACGGATTGAATCGTCCTTTATTACTTCGATTTCTTGCTTCCCCAGCTCCCTAAAGGTGATGCCACTTGGACTACGAGAAATTGCCCCCCTCGAATCCGAGTAAAGCACCTTATCGGCCCGTATGATTGCATATACGCGGCAACGAGTGCGCTCAATACCGCCTGGTAATCTTCATAGCGTTTGTCTCTGAATCATTGCTCTCGTTGCCATGAGCGAGACAGGTAATGGCCTACAAAGATGCCAACGAGCGGGGCAATGACGCCCCACAATACCAATGCAAGCGTCAATCCTTGCGGCAACCTCACATCCATACGACATCTCCTTACGATCGAGATTATATGGTGCTGACTTCGGCAAAACGCATAGCGGCAGTATAAGAGCAAGGCCCGCGGCTAAATCCACTCTGATTGGACAACCTGATTCAGTGGCCTGAAGGCCACTGCTCCATCCGAAGAAAAATTCAAGCATTATCCATCCGAAGTCACAATTCAGCCGAGCAGCCGTGCTCGCTTGCCTTGCGACTTCAGTAAGGAGACAGCCTTCTTGTCGAAGCTGACAAACTCTTCTGCGCTCAGCCAGTGGCCTTCGTAGGCGATGATGCCGTCGGCGAAATCGCCGCCCATATCGAGGATCGCCAATCCTGCTTCGACCGCCGGGCGGTTCGTCACGACGTTCCCGCTATCTATCAGTGCGCGAATTGAGTGAGCCACCGTCGCCGCTGGCATTTTGTAACCGTTCCGCATGACCCAAACGAATTCGCAGAGGGCCGCCACGGGGATGGCAACTAGTTCTGCTGTCCGCAGTGCATGAACAGCAGGCAGAGTTTGTGTTGGATCGTCACGCACCGCAGCTCGCAGTAGAACATTCGTATCCGCGGCGATTCTCATCGTTTACCCGCCCAGGCATCTTCAGTAATCTTCTTGATTTGCGCGATGGTCAGCTTTGGCCCGCCCTTTTGTTCGAGACTGCCGATGAAATCGTCAATCGAGCCTGTCTTCGCGGCAGGTTGCACCATAAGCCGTCCATCAGGCAGCTTATCCACTTCGACCTTCTGGCCGGGAGCGACGTTCAAGTGCCGGAGCAGCTCCTGCTTCAAGGTGATCTGACCTTTGGCGGTAACCGTAAGAGTGGCCATCGATTCGCCTCCGTATTCATTGTAAGGCAAATCGTCCTTACTGTCTAGAGCTTTCGGCATCCATGATCGCGCGTAGAGAGGTTCTGATTGAATCTGTTGCAGTCCAGCATTCCCTCAGGGGCTAAAGCCCAGCTCAATTTGCGACCTTTACGGCACGACTGAACAGATTGCGGAAAAACGCAAACGGAGTAGCGAGAAGTGTCAGCGGCACGGCTAAAC
>CAWDQS010000145.1:0-3392 GCA_963804295.1 uncultured Acidobacteriaceae bacterium | reverse complement strand
TGTGTAGCCGCTTCAACTTCAGTTGCGTGTTGCTTCAGGACAAGATGGCAGCGGGCCATGTCCAGGTCGGTGACCCGGGTGTCCGCCTTGGTGTTGAGCCGGCCGTAGAGGTTCTGGCTGTGCGGCACACCGTCGGCGCCGGACTCGCCTCCCTCAGGGGCCCACGAGGGATTCGGACTCCTGCTCGCAGACTCCGCAGCCGCCCGCATCGCGGCCCGCTCGGCGTCCGTCCCGCGCGTCCCGTAGACGATCAGGAGGGGCTCTCCGTCGTAAAGGAGGCTTGCGCTGCCCGGCGCGTGGAGCCTGAAGGCCAGCGCAGGCGACCCGGCCTCAAACGCCCATCCCTTCTCGCCCTGGGCGAGCACGGTGTCGCGCGGCAGCGGCGCCGGAAGCACGATCGGCACCGCTCCGTTCACGCTGACCCGCAGCGGGAGCGCAGGATCGAAGGGCGACTCGGAAAGGCGCAGACCTAGGCGCTCGATGTTGGTGAGCCCGGCAAACAGCAGGTTCGGGTTGCCCGCTGCCAGCACAAAGCGGGCGGGCTTCGGGGGGGGACCCCACTCCGCGACCTCCGCCCACCATCCGCGCAGCGCGCCGCCGTCGAGCGCGGTGAAGGATGAGTTGAGCAACTCCTCAAGCCACTCGATCCCGGCCAGGTCCAGGTGGTTGGTCGGCTCGTCCAGCAGCATCACCTCCGGCTCGCTGACCAGCGCCTCGGTAATCGCCAGCCGCTTGCGCCAGCCTCCACTCAGAGAGGCAGCCTCGGCGGTGAGGTCCGCGAAGCCTGCGCGCCCTCCCAACTCTCGAATCAGGCCCTCGCGCTCCCGGCCCTCCCGCTCGCTCTCATTCACATGCGCGGTGGCCAGAGCCCGCTCCAGAACCTGGCGAATCGTCAGCCCCGGAGAAAAACGCGAATCCTGCGGCACGTAGGCCGCGCGCGCCCGCTTGCGCACAGCCAACTCGCCGGAGTCCGGCTCCATCTGCCCGGCAAGAATCGCCAGCAGCGTGGATTTGCCCGCTCCGTTCGGCCCGATCAACCCGATCCGAGCACCCTCCTCCACAGTGAGCGAAATGTTCTGAAATAGCGGCCTGGCGCCGAACTGCTTGGTTATTGACTGCGCGTTGAGAATGGGCGGCATCTCTCTCAAGAATACTGTGCCCTGGGTGGATATGCCGCTGGAGCGTGATTATGCCTTACCGCCCAAAGGAATACGTAACCTGAAACAGCCCGTTATCGATGCCTGGATTCTGGTTCGCCATGTTGTGATTCGAGATATGGTGATAGCGGTACTCGGCGCGGACGGAGCGGGTATGGGAGCGATAGAGTTCGAACCCAGTACCAAAGTCGAAAGTGAAGTTAAAGGAATCGGCTTGCGGGATGGGGATGGACCGCGTGGAGTGCATACAGCCGCCGTGACTGATGAAGAATGGTTGTGCCTTATGGCGCGGTAGAAAATTCCATTGAAAGCCGACGGGTGAAATGCCTTCGCCCATGGTCCATTGGCGGGTACAGGTGAGGGTGGAGGTATAGGTGTAGAAGCTGTAGAATGCGGGGACACAGGGCGTGGTTTGAACCGTGGTCTCATATTCTATATGCACAGTTGGCCCCGTCAAATTGATGGTGTTCAGAACCACCGGATCGCTCTCCAGCGCCACCGGCAGCAACTCCCCGTTGTACTGCCAGTTGACGATGCGGTTCAGAATGAGCTTGCGCCCGTAGGCCACGCCAAAATCCAGCAGCTTGCGATTCTCGGCATCCCCCATCAGAATGTGGCTGGAGTCGCCCGAGTAGGCGCCAAAAACGCTGAAGGTGGTTTGCCTGGCGTAGTAAGGGCTTTCAGCAGTCGCCGGGGCCTGTGCGTATGCAATTCCATTATTCAGAAGCAGAACAGTGAAGAGGCAAAGTAGGGTAGCATGGGCAGACAGACTTGCACGTTCGAGGAAGTACAAGCAATTTTCCTTTCTTGCTACCGGACAAAAGTCTGCCGGAGCGCCTATACTCCTTTTTGACTGAGAAATTCATTTTTAGGGAGCATGCCGATGTCATCACCCGCCGTTGCCTATGCCCGCCAAAACCAGCCCCGTTTCTTGAAGGAACTCAAGGATTTGCTGCGCATTCCTTCCATTTCCACCCTGCCCGAGAACAAGGCCGACTGCCGCCGTGCCGCCGAATTCATCCTCAGCGAACTGACCCGCATCGGCTTCGAGCATGGCCGCCTCATTGAAACCGAGAGCCATCCACTGGTTTACGCCGATTGGCTGCACGCCGCCGGGAAACCCGGGGCCCCCGCGGACAGGTCTTCGTCCGCGGGGTGGAAGCCCACCGCCCTCTTTTACGGCCACTATGATGTGCAGCCAGTCGATCCGCTCGACGAGTGGACCACGCCGCCCTTCGAGCCAACCGAGCGCGATGGCAACCTCTACGGTCGCGGAACGGCCGACGACAAAGGCCAAATCTGGGCGCAAATTAAAGCTCTCGAGTCGCTCATGGCCGCGAACTCGGGCAAACTGCCCGTCAACGTGCGCATCATCTTCGAGGGTGACGAAGAAGTCGGAGGGGAGGGAATTGCCGCGTTTGTCGCCTCCAAGCCGCCCGAGCTGAAGGCCGACTTTGCCCTCATCTCCGATACCGAGCTCTTCGCCCCCGGCCTGCCCACCCTCTGTGTCGGATTGCGCGGCATGATCTATACAGAACTAGAGGTCCGCGGCGCAAAGACCGATCTCCACTCCGGCATGTACGGCGGCGCGGCCCCCAATCCCTTCGTCTCCCTGGCGCAGATGCTGGCCAAGCTCAAGGACGAGAACGGCCACATCCTCATCCCCGGCTTCTACGATGACATCATTCCACCCAGCCCCGAGGAACTCAAAGCCTGGAGCAGCCTGCCCTTCGACGAGGAGCACTACCGCATCACCGAAGTCGGTTCGCCCTCCCTGGTCGGCGAGCCAGGTTACAGCGTCCTGGAGCGCACCTGGGCGCGGCCCACGCTCGACGTGCACGGCATCCCCGGTGGCTTCATCGGCGCGGGTGCAAAAACCGTCATCCCCGCCAAGGCCGTCGCCAAAATCTCCATGCGCCTGGTTCCCGGCATGACTCCCGCCAAGTCCTTCGCCCTCTACAAGAGCTTCGTCGAGAAGATTTCCCCAGCCGGCGTCGAGGTCGAGGTCCGTCTGATTCACAACGGCGACCCCTGCCTGGTCCGCGTCGATAATCCCTACATCCAGCAGCAGCAGCAGCAGCCAGGCTGCCAGGGCCTTGATGGCGCCGCCGCCCATCCCCATGACGCGCGGTGAAGGCCGTGCTGCTGCCAGGGTGGTGATCGCCTCGGCGCATCAGCAGCTGGTGCAGGCCCGGCTAAAATTCCATCTCAAGAACTTCGAGCTGGGTATCGAAT
>CAWDQS010000144.1:0-14514 GCA_963804295.1 uncultured Acidobacteriaceae bacterium | reverse complement strand
ATCTCTCTTCAAGGCGCCCTCGGCGCGTAAAAGACAGGTGCAGATTGAATCGTGACGTATGCGGAATTAAGCCCCGTTCACCAACATTTATTGGGTATACGTTCGCAGCCTAAGATGACATTGCAGTTAACGGGACGTAAAATTTGGAAGAAGGAGTAAAAAGAGCGCGGTGGCGATGCATTAGCGATAAACCGGCGAATAATTTGCGCGACTATTCTTAAGAAGTTTACATTCCGCACATCACGCCGCTATATTCTCTTGCTGAACAGACAATCTGTCGGCAACTTCCGTTGGCAGATGAGAAGGGCTGTCGATGAATCGAGTGACTCGCCGCTTTCTATTGCAATCGTTGCTGACTCCGCTTCTGTTGGTTGCCGCTGCTGCATCGGCCTCAGCCGCGCCGGTGTTGATGATTTCCATCGACGGACTTAAACCGGAGTACGTGACGCAAGCCGATGCGCACGGCTTGCGGATTCCGTATCTCCGCTCGCTGCTGCGTGACGGTGCTTATGCCGAGGGCGTGTCGGGCGTCTGGCCCACGGTGACCTATCCCAGCCACACAACGCTTTTGTCCGGAGTTTCACCGGCCGAGCACGGCATCTATAACAATTATCAGTTTGATCCGGAGCATCACTTTGCCGCGGCGTGGAACTGGTATGCGGATCAGATTCGCGTGCCCACGCTCTGGCAGGTGGCGCACCAGGCAGGCCTGCGCACATCCAGCGTGGGCTGGCCGGTCAGTGTCGGCGCGATGGATGTGGATTGGCTGATTCCTGAGTACTGGCGGACACTGAATTCTTCGGATGAACTAAATCCGCTGGACCGCGAACTGATCGCAGCGCTCTCGCGACCGGAGACTCTGCTCAAGCAGTTGGAGCCCGCGGCTGGTCCTTACATGATGGCTGAGGACACCAGCATCGGCGGCGATGAGATCAAGACGCGTTATTCGCTGGAAATACTACGCCGATACAAGCCTGCCTTCATGACAATTCATCTGAGCGCGCTGGATGAGACCGAGCACGAGCACGCACCCTTCAGCGTAGAGGCCAATCAAGACTTGGAGGCGATCGACGGAATGGTGGCACGGCTGGCCTCGGCGGCGCTGGCCAACGATCCTGACACAGTGGTTGTGATCGTCTCCGATCACGGATTTGTCACCGTCTCTCACTCGGTTAACCTGTACGCGCCATTTCTTGAAGCCGGATTGATTCAAGCGAAATTCGATCCGGAGACCAAGGTTCCCACGATCAATTCCTGGAAGGCCGAACCGTGGCTGGCAGGAGGCATGGCGGCGATCATGCTGCATGATCCTGACGATCACCAGACCGAGCAGCAGGTACGCGTACTGCTCGCAAAGCTGGCTGCCGACCCAAACAACGGCATCGCGGCAATTCTGGAGCGCGATGCAATCATGAAGACCGGCGGCTTTCCCGATGCGGTGTTTCTGGTAGTGCTGAAGTCTGGTTACATGACCGGCGCCGCCACAAGAGGAAACCTGGTCACTCCCATCTCCGGCAGTAAGGGGTCGCATGGATTCTCGCCGGAGTTTCCTGAGATGCGCGCCTCCTTTTTTATTGCAGGAACAGGAATCGCACATCATCGCAACCTCGGCGTTGTCGATATGCGTCAGATCGCGCCTACCGTAGCGAAGATTCTGAATCTCCGCATGCCGTCTGCAATGGCGGCTTCTCTACCCGTACAACCGTAGAGGCTTGGCTGCGAAGAGATAGCGTGGGATCTACAAGAAATCAACGACGTACAGTTTCTTGACAGATCGAATGATAAACGCCGATGTCGACTGGAGGCCTCTGGAATGACGCCAATTCGCCAATGCACGTTTTCTGGCGGATTTGCTGGAAACGCGGGTAGGGACATTGCCGTAAGACGTACCTGGGCGCCGAATGGGGAGACTCCGGTGTTGGTTCAACTCCACCCCAGCAAGCAAAGATCGCTTGCCGGGGACCCCGGCTAGAAGAAGCTGTCGCGTCAGCGCGGCACTCGGCCATTGCTGGGACGACAAGCGATGCCGGCTTTGGTTTCAGACCCGGCAAGGCAGCTACAACGACGAGCGCCTGATCGTTTCATGCGCGATTTGAAAAAGCACTTGCACGGACAAAAGGCAATTCTGGTCTGGGATGGACTGCCCGCGCACAAAATCGGTCCTAGAAACTCGCTTCTTGCCATAGCAGCGAGCTCAGCCTCGAAAACCGCTCGAGCCATTTCGCTATTAATGTAGGAGGCGATATTTTCTTTCTCTGCCATCTCTCCGTTCTGCTCGAAATCCGATGAGCCTGAATCCAAAGGATAATCGACATATTTCATTGCAAACCTCATCTCCCGAAGTTGCCGGGAAGGATAGTTTGACACGTCTTGATTCGGAATAACTCAATATAAGTTATTGCTTCTTCGATTCCTGTATTCATCACGATACATTCGTACCAATAGCTATATCTTCAGCAACCCAAAACTGGCTGAGCTGCCGTGCAACCCATCTTGCACCACATCGGAGCAATCCTCCCACCGACGAACTCCACGTCCCCGAAGGCGCAAAATGTACCCTACTCATGCATTTTCTTGCGACACGTTAGATTGCTCAGCGTGCGGTCTAGTCCAATTCGAAACTTTCTCCGGCTTATGCCGCCGCTGCTATTTCGGCAATTGAACGGGCGCCGATTTGCGGAAAAACGTCATTTTCAAAGCGCGCATATACTCGTTCTGAATGGCTCTCGGAGAAGGGATCGTTGAACTTGGCTAGAAGATCCCTTACGACGACCTCGAAGCTATTTTCGGCTCGGTCAGTTCGCATTGCCTTCTCTGATTTGCGTTTTGAACTGGGATCGATACCCTTGGCTACCAATTTGCGCTTTTCATCTCTCAGATCGCGAGCGTCGGCCAAGCTCACCTAGGGTTGGACGCCGAGCGAGATTCTCTTCTCCTTTGGAAACTTTTACTTGAAGCGCCAATACTTGCCGCCGAAAGGATTCACTTTCAGGTAGAGGCCATTCATGTCATGAAGTCTGTATGGCTTATCAGTCGCAACAAGTGTTGCACGGGCATTCGAGCCCTTCTTGGACTTTACGGGCTTCAAGCTGGCTTTGTAGGACGGAATTGGGTGTCGGTCAGCGGCATTTTGGGACAACGCTTTTGGAGATTAGCCAGTTGCCACCAATGTTGCCCCATTTTCGACGCTGGATTCATCGGACGAGAGCGAGCAACACCGAACCAAAGTAATAACAAAATAAAGGATTTAACGGAATTCCAGGACGGTGCAGGAGGGGTGCGAACTAAAAAGTGGTGGCCAGAGACGGGATTGAACCGCCGACGCCGGCCTTTTCAGGGCCGCGCTCTACCACTGAGCTATCTGGCCTCAGTGCAAACAGTGCGTTGCAATTTCCCACACTTATCCCGGCATCGCCGGAGCAGAGGGGCGAGTCCAGAGACAGTTGGCTGCAACAACTTATTAAGTATACCAACTCGACGGTTCCCGCGCCAGAGAAACTGGAGGACACCCAGGCCTACCCGCGCCGTCAGGTCTGTTCTACACTGAAAGGCATTATGCGCCGCCTCGTCTGCATTCTCGCCTGCTTTGTCCTCGTCCACGCCGTCCCCCTCCACGCCCAGACGCCTGCAGGGGAAGCCCGAGCTGCCCGTGCTTATCAGGCTGCCGTGCATAAGGGCCTGCCGGCACTACGCGCATTTCTGGATCAGTTTCCCAAGGGCGCGAACCTGCACATCCACCTTTCCGGCGCGGTGTACGCGGAAACATTCATTCGCGAAGCAGGCGAGGACGGGCTGTGCGTGGACCCGGCAGCGCTCAGCTTTGCCAAGCCTCCCTGTACGCCGCCACTGGTGGAGGCCGCGCGGCTTCCCGCCAACCAGGAGCTCTATGACCGGCTGGTGAATGCCTTCTCCATCCGCAGCTTTGTGCCCACCTCCGGCTTCAGCGCCCACGACCAGTTTTTTGCGACCTTCGATCGCTTTGGCGGGCTGAACAAGCGGCACATGGGCGAGTGGGTGGACGAGGTGGCCAGCCGGGCCGCCGCGCAAAACCAGCAATATGTAGAGCTGATGGAGACGCCGACCTTCTCCCATGCCGCGCAGATTGCCCACGAGAACCCGTTGGGCCAGGATTTTGCGCAGTACCGGCGGACGCTGCTGGCGCTTGGTTTGCGGGACGAAGTTGCTGTCGACCGCGAGCATATACGCGCCGCCGAGGTGTCCCGCCGCCAGATTGAACACTGCGGCACGCCGCAGCCCGCGCCCGCCTGCCAGGTTGGCGTCCGCTACATCTACCAGGTGCTGCGCGGCTATTCGCCTGAGCAGGTCTTTGCGCAGACGCTGCTGGGCTTTGAGACCATCCAGGCAAGTATGGACGCGCACGAACCTGGATTCGTGGGCATCAACTTCGTCATGCCGGAGGACGGCTTCCTCTCCATGCGCGACTACACCTTGCAGATGAAGATGCTGGATTACCTGCACTCCGTCTATCCCAAGGTTCACATCAGCCTGCATGCAGGCGAACTGGCTATGGGACTTGTGCCGCCCGAGGGTCTGCGCTTCCACATTCGCCAGGCGGTCGAGCTGGGCCACGCTGAGCGCATCGGCCATGGAGTGGATGTGATGTACGAAGAGGACGCCCGCGGACTGCTGAAGGAGTTGGCCCAAAAGCATGTGATGGTGGAGATCAATCTCAGCTCAAATGAAGCTATTCTGGGAGTGAAAGGAGCGGAGCATCCGTTTCCAATTTATCGCGCAGCCCATGTGCCGGTGGCGCTTTCGACTGACGATGAGGGCGTCAGCCGCATCGATATTACTGGCGAATATGTGCGCGCTGCCCTGGATTACCACCTTCACTACCAGGATCTGAAGCAGTTGGCCCGCACCGGGATGGAGCACAACTTTTTGCCCGGCGCGAGCCTGTGGGCCGCGCCGGATGCGTTTACAATTCCTGCCGCCGCGTGCAAGGCGCAGGTTCTTGGAACCGACAAGCCCAGCGCGGAATGTAAAAAATTTATTGACGGCAGCGAAAAAGCCGCGGAGCAGTGGGAGTTGGAGAGAAGGTTCAGGGCGTTTGAAGCAAGGTTTTGAGGGGATGCTGGACCATGAACAACGAGCGTATTCGCGAGATCTGCCTGGCGCTGCCGCACGCGAGGGAGACGCTGAACTGGGGGCAAGTACTGGTTTACTGGGTGGGCGATCGGGAGATTGGCGGCAAGACCTTTGCCATGACCAACGTCGACAACGCGGGAGATGTCGTTCTTTCCTTCCGTTGCGGGCCGGAGAGATTTCACGAGCTTTTGGAGATCGATGGAATTCGCCCCGCTCCCTACTCGGCCAACGCTTACTGGGTTGCGCTGGAACGGTGGGACGCGCTGAGGCCGCGGGAGATTGAGGAGGAGCTGGCTTGCGCACATGCGCTGATCTACGAGAAGCTGCCCAAACGGGTCAGAGCGGTGTTGGCGCTGCCGGAGAAGGAGCGCGCGAAAGTGATTCGAGAGCGTAAGAAGGAGTTGGCAGCGCGTGACGAGGCTAAAGGGAGATGAAGTTTGCAACGACCAACGTCGACGACGCGGGAGATGTTTTTCTTCTTTGGTCTCATTTGGAATTCTTGTCAAAGGGTGGAAGTTGGAAAAACAGGGTTAAGTGGTTGAAAGGATAGGAAATATTTAAGCGCATAATCCTTGCATTTAATTTCGGTGATATTGGTTAAGCTAAGAACATTCAATAAGGAACTACGAGAAGAGAGGTAACGGGGAAACGAGGACAAGGTTTCACTGATTTCTATCGGACCACTTCCGCGGGTTGGCAAGCGTGGGGAGAGGCTGGAGGATCTTCAGAGAACGGGGTTCGTTTTAACCTTGGCGAAGGGCCGCAAGAGGAAGTGCAGGAAGCGGCTGAAGGCAGAATGGCCCTGGCAAGGCAAACTCTGGAAGATATCAGTACGTTCTCCGAGTTGAGCCGGAGTTGCGAGGGGTATTGCAAAGCGGTTTGGGCGAGGACAGAAGCCGCAGAGCGATCGCAGCATCCGATGAGACCAATTCGGTGAATGCAGGGGTGATTCCCGATGGGAATCACCCCTTTTCCTTTCTGCGGAGAGTACAAGTCCGTGTAGGAGCGGGACGGGATTGGCGGAGAAATGGTGTTGGCAAAGAAATGGCAGGCGACTACAAGCAAGCCGCGCGGGACAGGGACACAGGTGAAGGCGGTCAACCCAGGAAAAGCACAGTTGATTGCGGTGGTGGACAAGAAAGTCGGGGAGAACAGCGAGAAGATTGCACAGAAGCTGATAGACACGGTACTCGAAAGTGACTGGACGGGCGCTAAGTTGTTGTTTGCCTTGGCTGACGGGCTCATCGATTGCGAAAACCCGGCGGTGATGAGACAACTTTGCACTTATGCGGAGAAGCTGGGGGCGGAACAGCAGGTGGCATCGGATGCAACCGACGAAGAGGCAGTGGGCTAGGAAGTTGGATGATTCCCATCTTTTCACAAAGAACTCGAAAGGATGGGGCACCTGGCGAGTTAGCAAGTTAGCAAGTCCCACCCTAGCCGCAAAAACAAGTACGCGGCAAGGGTGGGGCACCCGACTTGGGGTACGGTTCATTGTTCCAGAAGTCAAAAGACATTGCGGAAGCAGGCGAGGATGGATTCTTTGCCTTGTTCCCCAGAAGAAAGAAGAGAGACGAATGAAGCTCACAAATCACGAGTGTTTGCGCGCCAGTGGATGGCTTGGCCTGTTGTTGATTGAATTGTGCCTGTTGGGTTTTGGAAGCGTGGCTCACACGCAGGCGTTCAGCACGACGACGGTTCAGGGGACGGTGTACCTGGCTAACGGCCAGCCGGGGACAGGAACACTGGTGGTGAGTTGGCCATCGTTTACAACGGCGAACGGCCAGCTGGTAACGGCCGGCAGCACGACAGTGCCGATAGCGCCGAATGGGTATGTGAGCTTGAATCTGGCTCCTAACCAGGGGGCGACGCCGGCGGGTTTGTACTACACGGCGGTTTTCTACCTGAGCGGCGGGTCAGTAAACACCCAATACTGGGTGATTCCTGTGGCGTCATCGGCGACGCTGGGACAAGTGCAGGCACAGTTGATGCCGTCGACGCAGGCCGTGCAGACGGTGAGCAAGGCGTATGTGGATCAGGCGATCGCCGCTGCTGCAGCCGGCACACTGACAGTAAGCTACCTGCCGACAACAGGCGGGACACTTAGCGGGCCGCTTTATCTGAGCGGCGATCCGACGCAGCCGTTACAGGCGGCAGACAAGCACTATGTGGATGAGAGCTTTGCCGAGGCGGTGCCTCTGGCGGGCGGGACAATGACTGGGCCGTTGACAGCGACACAGCTGGGAGCGGTCTACCAGGTGGACCAGTTTGCGGGAGCGGATTTTGGCGCCAAGCTGGGAGCGTGCCTGAGTGGGCTGAGCTCGGTGCAGGGCGGGACTTGCGATGCGCGGAATTTCAGCGGAACGCTTGCGATGGGATCGAACCTGACGATTTCGACGGGGAATGCAACGGTTTTATTGCCGTGCGCAACGATTTGGACGGCTAATCAGGTATTGGTGACGGCGGGAACGAGGAATGTGACCCTGCGCGGGTGCGCACTGCGCGGGGCAAGCACGGCGAGCGGGAGCCAAGGCGGGACGGTGTTTTATTACTCGGGTACGGGGGCGATGGTGCAGGTGGGCGACCCGACCTATGCGGCGGATACCTTGGGTTTTCATCTGGACAACGCGGTGATCAACATTACGGCCGCGACGAGCGCCAGCGCGCAAGGATTCGCAGCATATCGCACGCAAGAATTGGATCTGGAAAGCTTGTATTTTCTTGGTAACTCCAACCAGACTGGCATGACGCTGGATGGGACGGGGAATTACACGGGGGGAACTTTCTACGACAACGAGTTCACGGGATTCCAGACAGCGGTGAACGCGATTGGTCACCAGATTACAAACCCGGCGACAACGGATTGGATGAATGCGAGTACGTTTGTGCGGCTGCACATCGACTGCCCGACGAGCGGGGGCAGCCCGGTCAGCGGAACCTACGGGATCAATTTGCAGCAGGGCGACGGCAACACGTTCACCGGAGGAGATGTAGAGGGATGCTCAACGGCATTGCACCTGGGAGCGAACGCGCAAAACAACACAATCGTGGGATTGCGAAACGAGAACTCGACGAACCAGGTGGTGGCGGACGCGGGCAGCTCGTACAACAACTGGATGACGGGCGGCACGATGTTTACCGGCCAACTGACCGACAACGGCACGCGCAACAGCTTCCTCGATACATTTCACCGGAGTTTCAACGGGTTGAATGGTGATTGGTATGGTAGCCAGAAGGACGCGACGGTGACCAATCATCTGCGGCTTGGAATCGGGACGGGCAACGAGCGCGGATTACTGAACGAGATACAGACGGATTACGGATACCGCTGGCTGGAAGGGTACACGGACGCAACAGCGGGCGAGCAGTTCTATCAGATTGAGGATTTGCTCAACAACGTAAACCGGCTGTCGATTGGGCAGTATAACAATGGACAGCCAAGCACCAACAACCAGACGGTGATCAATTCGGCGGGGACCGGGGCGGTGGTATTGAACGGATCAAGCAACTCGGGAACCGGCGGGGTGGTGATCGGATCGGGCGGCGCGAGCGAGACGACCGTGGCAACGATCAACAACGCGGGTAATGCGCAGTTCATCGGCACCTTGCAGGTGGGCGGAACATCGACGTTCCTGGGTTCGACTACAGTGAAGAACCAGGCGGACGCGGAGATCGACGCGACGCTGTGGGCAGGATTGACGGCGAGCCAAAAAGAGTCGTTTATCTACAAGGACTGGAACGGGAACAGCCAGTGGTTCATGGTGAAGGATTCGAGCAATAACTGGTCGCTGAATTCGGCAACCGGCGGACTGGACAGCTTCAAGGCTTACCAGAGCGGCAATAGCGGCGACACGTACATCAACACTTCAAACTCAACCGGAGTGGTACGCGTAAACTACGAACCCGGTTCGGGGACGCAATTCAAGGTATATGGCGGGAACAACAGCACGATCTATGCCGCCTTCACGGGAACGACAGCGATTCAATTTCCGGGGTTGGCAGCGAGCAGCGGGCATAACTGCCTACAGGTTGATAACTCCGGATATGTCACGAACACGGGTTCGGCCTGCGGTGCAGGTGGCGGCGGCGGCAGCGGCACGGTCAACTCTGGCACGAGCGGGCAGATTGCCTATTACAGCGGCACGGGAACGGTGCTGTCCGGGATAAGCGCAGTACCGGTATCGGCGGGCGGAACAGGAACCTCCACAGCTACCGGCGCGCTGGCGAATCTGGGCGGCGCGGCTCTGACGGGAGCGACATTTACGGGGGCAGTGCAAGATGGGACCACGGTACTTCCTAATCAAGTGAACCCTGCAGCATTTGGAACAGTGGACCCCACTGGCGTGGCGTCGAGCACCGCGGCGTTTCAGGCGGCAATCAATACCGGAGAGCAAGTTTCCGTCCCCCCGGGACTTTACAATGTTTGCGGCCTGCAAATTCCCGATTCAATGCAGCTTGTCGGTCCCTCGAATGATAGACAGAGGCAGACCCAGGCCTATAACGGCCTGTTTGCGGCGGCGCTTACGTGCGCGTCCGGAGATATGTTCATTGTGGCTGGGGGAACAAGCCAAACATATGTTGGCATTTCCGGGCTGAAACTGATTTCCGCAACGGGCGGCGGGCACATCTTTAATTTTGGAAGCAGCCCCTATGTTGTCGATTTTGAAATGACTGACATATTTTTCAGCCAGAACAATCCAGCGAAATCGTGGATCGTGGGCTCGGGCGGGATGCAAGAAATGACGATGGATCATGTCTTTGGAACGGTTGCAGCCGGAAATACTGTTGCCGCCGTTCAACTTGACGGCGTCATCAATGTCATGGATATAGGGGACCTGAACATCTCAAGTATGGGAACATCCGGATCATACTCGGCCCACTATCTTTTCGAGCTTAACCAAAACTCCGGGGTTGCGAGTAATGTTCATATCCACGACTCGCTTTGCGAATCCGCCACAGCGGGATGCTTCAACCTGAACAATATAGGCAATGCGTCTATAGACGATGTAATCAATTATGACCAGCCAACTACCCCTACGGGGCCGTTTATCACAATTGGTTCGGCATCAAGTCAAGTAGAACTAAAATCAGTGTTTTCTGACTATGGCACCGCATCGACTCCTGATCTTGTTTGTCCAGCAGGGGTATGCGAGTTCCACAATACAGCGCTCACGTATGCGAATTTAGGTGGAGTGATACTTGACCAACGCGCCTTACTCGCCGCACATTATCTGGATTACACACCCGCGCAACGGACCGATGCCGCGCTCATGGGCGTCTGGTCATCCGGGGATGGTTTCAGTGGCGGCGGCATGACGGGGAATCTGCTGACCGGAAGCGATGGCTTAACCACCGGATGGTTTACAGCGAATGGTGGTGCGGGAAGCGCCCCAATTACAGCAGCGGGACAAACAGATCCTCTCGGCGGGACGAACGCAGTGCAGGTAACTTTTGCAATTGGCTCTGGCACAACCGGAAGTGACAACTCAGAATATCGGCAAACGCTAACCCTCGGCGCAGGAACCTATACCTTTGCCGCGTGGGTAAAATCATGCAGCGGGACCGCGACATTTGAACTGAACAACGGGTTGATAGAGGGACAATCCTTCACAGCAACGACAGCATGGCAGAGATATTTCAGCACGGCGTATGCCTCCAGCGGAACGTCGCAGATGCATATTGGCCTGAATGGCAGTATTACGCCGTCAGCAGGCACTCAATGCATTGACATCTACGGGGCACAATTTACGCCGGGCATAGCAATCCATCCCTATGTGAGCACGACGCTGGCAGGTGCAGCGATGCCGATTCAGCCACGCACGGTTGTAAATGGGCAACCCGTGCTGTATTCGAGTCAGCCACTCGGAACGGGTGCTTTCGCAACCATAGCAAACTACGCGCCGTTGGCATCGCCGACTTTCACCGGGACGGTCTCAGGCATCACTGCGACGATGGTTGGTTCTTGGGAACGTAACGAACAACGCGCAGACACAAGCCGCCATTGTTCCGAATACGGCTCCAGCAGCGGGTCAGGACTTAGTAGGCAATGCGGGCGGTACGGCCTATGCTCCAGTTACGATGAGCGGGGACTGCACGCGCAGTTCCAGCGGGGCGATTACCTGCACCAAGAGCAACGGCACGGCCTTTGGGACGGGAGCATTCGCAGCAATCGCAAACTACGCGCCGTTGGCATCGCCGACCTTCACCGGATCACCTGCTGCTCCCACACAGGCCACTGCCGACATGAGCACAGACATAGCTACGGACGCCTTCGTGCACAATGTGGTCACCGCAGCCTCCTCGGGCGTTTCCAGCATCAACGGCACATCTGGAGCTTTCACCTTCAGTGGTACAGGATTCACCTGCTCCACCACAACTTGCACTTGGACCGCGCCGACGAACGCCACAACTGTCAATAGCAATACCTTTCCCGCCAGCAGCGGATTGACGGCGGGCGGCCTGATTTATGGATCAAGCGCCAGTGCGTATGCTTCCGATGCCGACTTTACAATCACATCGCACACGCTGGCTGGCGGCTCATCTGGAATCTTTGATATTCACGCACAGAGCACGACGGCAGGATTTCTGCCTCCCTCTGCCGCAGGAGCGGCACCTACCACGTCTGGAGTGGTGGCGTATGACTCCACGAACCACAACCTCGCTTTTGGCAACGGCTCAACGACAAATCATGCTGTTTACGTGACAGGTTCGACGCCTACGGCAGGACTGGCAACATTCGCAGGGTCCACTTACGCGGCTACCAGCACAGCACTGGCGGGGTCAGGATCAGGGGTGACGACCGGCCCCACCAACAGCGTGACCTCGTTAGACGTTACGGAGTTTACCGGCACGGGCGGTCAAATCGCGGACAGCGGCGTGGCAGTGGCTAACCTCACGCAGACGGCAGCTACACCGGCTGCAAATCAAATTTGCGTCTATGGAAGCACGGCAAAGACTTGCACACCAACGACCGCGCTGCCCGCTGCTGCTAGCCCGCGCATACCGGGGATATGACCAACACCGCGGGTTCACTGGCAACGACAGTCGCAAGGATTAATGGCGTATCACTGGCAGGACTCGCAAGCGGCGTTTTGTACAATACAACCTCGACAGGCGTGCCATCAATTGCAACAGGCCACCAGATTGAAACAACGCACACTTGCACCACCGCAGGCACATCCACGGCGTACACCTGCACAACATCCCCATCAGGCTGGAACCCATCAATCGCAGACTATTTCATTGTGGAGTTTAATGTCACCAACGGGGCGAGTCCAACATTAGCGGTGAATGGAGGCACCGCTTACACAATTTGGTACAACGCCGGGAACACGCAAGTTACGGCAGCGAGTTTTCTCACAGCGGCGCAACCGTACTTACTTATGTTTCAGGGTTCCGCGTTCGTGATACTGAGCGCCATCCAGCAGCAGAATGCAGGGACTCTTGGATCGTCCTACTTAGCGCCAACCGGGAGCGGCTCCGCCATTCCGACAGGTGCTAGCAGTACCACATCTCAGGACTTTGTAAAATACAACGACGCCTCAGGAACACAGGCAGATTCAGGGGTAGCAGTTACTGCGATTCCTCAAAAAGTTAATACTTGCGGAACGACAACTGCCTGTGCGAACACTGCACAGGCATCTCCGCGCATCGTGTGGGGGACCGTGCCTCTAGTTTCCGGCACGGCAATTGTCACTGGTATGACAGCGTGGACTTCGACAACAAGTTACAGTTGCACATCGAATGACACAACCGCCGCTAATTATTCCAAATGTGTTCCAGCAAGTACGTCAAGTATTACTTGCACTGGAACATCTACAGACACAATTGTCTATCATTGCGTGGGCAACTAGGACGCTTATGTGGAGGACATGGGGCCGTAGTTGTAGAAGCGGGGCCACTGTGCCGCAGCGTGGACAGTGCGGCGCATTTTTGCCGGCATTCTAGAGCGAATCAGAGTAAACATGCCCTAACGAAGTGTATTGAAGGCGGCTTTTTCATTATGAAAAAGCCACTACGCAGTCGTGCTTTCGGGGAACTGCTACTCTGATTCCACTCCATCCGCGCAAAGACTTTTTGGCCGAAACAATCGTATTGCTTACCTGGATGAAATGGGGGAATTGTGGAGGAGACAACAGGTGGGAGCACAGCGGTTGCGGGAAATACAGTTTTTTGCCCGGAGGAGATGGACCGGGAGGAACTGGAGCGGTTCGGGCGAATTCTGGATACTCGGCCAGTGAGCCTGCGGGGGCGGACTGTGGGGATGGAACTGGCCGAGAAGCTGCTGAAGGTTCGGACGCGGGAGGGGAGCACGGCGCCTCTACTGGCAAACACGGTGCAGCGGGCCTTTGAGTGGCGGCGAGGTGAGCGAAATATAGTGCTGAAGGCGCGGCAGATAGGGTTGACGACCTGGGCAGCGGCGCGGTTTTTTCTGAAGACGATCACTCATCCGGGGACGCTGACGCTGCAGGTGGCACACACCCAGGAGGCAGCCGAGGAGATATTCGGGATTGTGCATCGCTTTGTGGACTATCTGCCGGAGGCACTGCGCGTGGGGCCGTTGCAGATTTCGCGGGCCAATGTGCGGCAGATTGTCTTTCCGGAGTTGGACTCGCAGTACCGGGTGGTATCGGCGGGCGAGCGAAACGCGGGGCGAGGATTGACGGTGCAGAATCTGCACTGCTCGGAGTTGGCGCGCTGGCCGGGCGACCCGTCGGAGACGCTGGCCGGATTACGGGCGGCGATGACGCCGGGCGCGGAGCTGATTCTGGAGTCAACGCCGGACGGGGTGGGAGGCTGCTTTTACGAGGAGTGGCAGAAGGCCGGCGAGCAAGGGATGGTGCGGCACTTTTTCCCCTGGTGGATGGAGCGGAAGTACCGGGCGAAGGCCGCTGACGAGGCGAGCCTGACAGACGAAGAGCGGGAACTGATGGCCCGCAAGGGGCTGGATCTGGAACAGATCGGCTACCGGCGGCAGATTCGGGCGAATTTTCGTGGGCTTGCGCGGCAGGAGTACGCGGAAAACGACGAAAGCTGTTTTCTGGCCAGTGGGGATTCGGTCTTTGAACTTTCGGCGATTGATGCGCGGCTGGCGACGGTGACTGAACCACTGGAAGAGCGGCGGAACGGGGCGCTGGAGATCTGGCTGCCGCCGCTCGCGGGCAAACAGTATCTGGTGGCGGTGGACCCAGCCGGGGGTGGAAGCGATGGGGATTATTCGGCGGCGCAGGTGCTGGAGATGGAGACGGGGTTGCAGTGCGCGGAGTTTGCCGGGCATATGGGCGGACTGGAGCTGGCGCGGCTGGTGACGGAGTTGGCCGCGGAGTACAACCATGCGTGGCTGGTGGTGGAGAGAAATAATCATGGCAGCGGGATTCTGGCGCTGATTGAGAGCTCGTGCGGCTA
>CAWDQS010000143.1:0-6989 GCA_963804295.1 uncultured Acidobacteriaceae bacterium | reverse complement strand
CACCACTTCCTCGGAATCAGGCTCCATGGCTTGTGCCGTCTTGAACTGCTCCTCGGCCTTCTTCTGGTCATGCTTGACGGTGTAGAGCTGCCCCAGAACCATGCGGCTCTCAACGTCCTTCGGCTGCAACGCGACTATCTTCTCGAATTCCGTGATCGCCAACCCTAGCACATTGCCATTGGGCGTGGAGGCGGACTGCGCGTTTTGCCCTTCGCTCAGCGTGCGCAGGTAGATGCGTCCCAGCAGCTTGTGTGCTTCAATATCGTCGGGCGCGCTCTTCAGCAGTCCCCGCGCCGTGTTTTCAGCCTCGCGAGAGTGGCCGCTGCGGAAGTACAGGTTGGCCAGAGCCAGATTCAACTGCGGCGAGGAGGGGTCGGCGTTCAGCGCCAGCTTGTACTCCTCAATGGCCCGCGTCGCCAACTCCGGGCGTCCCTCGGTGACGGCCTGCTCCTCGTATCCGCTGGCCAGCGCCATGTGATAGTAAGCCTGGGCGCGGTCCGGAGGCGGTGTGGCGTCGTCGGCGCGTTTGACAATGGCCGGTTTCACCGGAGCAATCTGGATCTGGCTGGCGGCGGGCGACTTGGCGGGTGAGCCCTTTGCCGGAGAGTTCTTCGACGGAGTGGCCGGTGCGTTGACTTCGGGCAAGGTGCTTCCCGGCTCTTTCACATCGGTTTGGGAGCAGATGGGCTTGGCCGGCAGCACGAAGGCGATTGCGGCGGCAAATACGAGCCAGAGGGGCAGCGAACTTGATTTTCTTCTCATCATCCTGGGGATTCCAAACCTTTTCAGCCGGGCCGTATCACCTAGCTTTTCAACGACTAGGGGCCGATGGCAGTGCAGGCAGCCGGTGGGAGAGGCTCTGCCTACTGTAAAGACGATTCTAAACTGCATTGGGCTTGCGCGGCGCGCCAGATTTGTAGATTTACCTGAATTCCCATCTACGGAATGCCCAGAATCTTGTGGGTTTGCAGGCTCAATCTCCACTGCGGATGGTCGAGGCAATAGCGCAGCGCAAGCTCGGTAAAGGCCTCGCGGCTGGACCCGTCCATCGGCTGTAGAAAAAAATGACGGAAGGCGAGCGACTCAAACTCCGCCGGATCGATGCCCAATTGGGGAAAAACCAGCTTCAGTTCGTTCCCGCTGTGCTGCTTGAGTTCCGCTCCGGCCTTGGGGCTTACGCAGAGCCAGTCCACCCCTTGCGGCGCGGCAATCGTTCCGTTGGTCTCAACGGCAATCTCAAAATCCCGCCCATGCAGCGCGGCAATCAGCTCAGCATCCACTTGCAGCAGAGGCTCGCCGCCCGTGCAAACCACAAACCGCCGGCCCAGCCCGGAATCCGCGGGCCACTTCTGCCCGATAGCCTCCGCCAAATCCTCAGCCGAATCGAATCTTCCGCCGCCTGTTCCAGCAACGCCCACAAAATCCGTATCACAGAATTTACAGATCGCCTCCGCCCGGTCAGCCTCGCGCCCCGACCAGAGGTTGCACCCGGCAAAGCGGCAGAAGACCGCCGCGCGCCCCGACTGCGCCCCCTCGCCTTGCAGCGTGTAGTAGATTTCCTTGACCGCGTAGCTCATAAGACCAGTTTTCAGTTGTCAGTCGTCAGCTATCAGCCTGAGTGCCCCATCCATTCCGCGTTCTGTGCGGAATGGGTGGGACACCACAAATCTCAATCATCCGGTCATGAAGAAGCCGTACCTACCCGGTAAATCACCGGATCCTCAATCCCATTCTCCCGGAATCCCTTCCGCCTGAGCAGGCAGGAATCGCACTCCCCGCATGGCTCGCCCTTCGGCCCCGGATCGTAGCAACTGCTGGTCAGTCCGTAATCCACGCCCAACTCAATCCCTTTGCGAATAATCTCCGCCTTGGTCAGCGCGATCAGTGGCGTATGAACCCGCAGCGCCTGCCGCCCCTCAACCCCGGCCTTTGTCGCGAGATTTGCCATCTTCTCAAATGCCTCGATAAACTCCGGACGGCAATCCGGATAGCCCGAGTAATCCAGCGCATTCACACCAATGAAAATGTCGCTCGCGCCAAGTACCTCCGCCCAGGCCAGCGCAAACGAAAGAAAAATTGTGTTGCGCGCCGGAACGTATGTGATGGGAATCCCGTGGCTCATCGCCTCGGCGTCGCGCCCTTTGGGAACCTCGATCTCCGCGGTCAGCGCCGAGCCTCCAAAAACTCTCAGGTCGATCTTCGCAATGCGATGGTCCGCTACGCCGATGGCTGCCGCCACGCGCCGCGCCGCGTCCAGTTCAATTACGTGCCGCTGGCCGTAAGAGAACGAGAGCGCGTACAGCTCATAACCCTGGCTCTTGGCAATGGCCAGCACCGTGGCCGAGTCCAGCCCCCCGCTCAACAGCACCACCGCGCGTTTTACTTGGGGCTCCATTACTTCAAATCCCCACCCCTGCCAATATCAATCGACGGCGGCAGCGGATTGCTCTCGTCAATGGATGCCTTCAGGCATTGCTTCAGCAGTCCCTTGGCTTCGAGAATAAACTCAATCGCATCGCGCCCCGCGCCCTCGCCGCCCCGGTGCGGTGTCACATAATGCGCTTCGGCCTTCACCTGCTCCCGCGCATTGGCGACAGCCACGGCCAGTCCGCACTCCCGCATCACCGCCAGGTCGATCACGTCGTCGCCCACAAAAGCAATCTCCTCCAGCGTCACGCCTTCCCTGGCCATAATCTCGCGCACCGGCCGCATCTTGAAGGCCTCGCCCTGGTAAACAAAATCCAGCTTCAGGTCGCGCGCGCGCAGGGCCACGGCCTCCGTAATGCGCTTGGTAATCACGCCCAGCTTCATGCCGCCCAGCCGCGCTAGCGTAACGCCCGCGCCGTCATGCGCATTGAAGCCCTTAGCCTCCACCATTTTTGTGGTCACGGCTCCGTCAGGCCCGGCCACCGGAGCCGGAATCACCCAGATGGTGCCGTCGGTCAATACTCCATCCACGTCGAAGAGAATAATCTTGATGCGCCGCGCGCGATCCTGTGCTGATAATGTCATGTTTTGATTTTACTGAATCCCCTGGATGCGCTTCATTTTTTATGGCGCGCAAGCGCCGTCTGCCGAGCCGCAGGTGTCCTTCACCAGCACCGCAAAGCGCGGAAAGGCGAAGCTGCCGGCCGCGTCGTCGATCACGTTCAACTGGCACACATACTGGCCGGGCTTAAGTCCGCTGAGCGGCACATCGAGTTCCACGGCCACCGCGTCGCGGCCTTCCACGTTGACGGTCCGCGCCTGCACCAGCGGCGTTTCATACACCTTCGTCGAGCCTTGAATCAATTCCAGGCTGCTGAGTAGATTGATTCCCGGCTTGGCTCCTTTTGGTTGGTCAGCAGCCGCCTTTTCCCGCGCCGGAGAGTAGATTTCATAGAGCAAATACAGGTGCTGATCCCGGCTGAATACGTGGCTGATGTTTGGCACGTACTCCTCGCCGCCACGAACCAGCGGTGTGTTTTTCTTGCTCGGTTGGCGCATCGACGCCAGCACAATCGAACTCATTTTCAGCGGCGCCTTCTTCATCTCCGGCAACGTGATCTCGGCCTCAAAGGAACCCATTTGTCCGGTCTGATTTTCGCGCACTACAAATTTCAGGCGATACTTTCCCGGCGGCAAATTGAAGCTGGTGGTGTACTGAATGTTTTTTTGCCGTGCCCGCAATCCCGGATCGAGATTCAGCTTGACCGTCTCGCGCGCGTGGCCGATGGGCCGCTTGGCATCGTCGATCACCGTGCCGATAATGTCCAGCGTGGCCTTGTCCTTGTCGCCGCCTTTGACGAAGGGAATCTGCGAGCCGGGCACGATTAGCGAAACCGGTACAAAGAAGCGGTTTTCGTCGAGGCGAAAGTACAGAGCGTCCAGATAGACGGCCATGTCAGTGGCCGGCAAATCGCTGGCCAACTGCTCATCCAAATCGCGCTCGCGGTCCTCCTTGCCGGCGTGCTGAAAGTCGGCCGGCGCATAGTAGCCAGGCCGGTATTCGAGCTTGATTCCGGGCCGGTTCACCTTGATGGTCAGCTTGCGATAGCGCCCATCTCGCGCCGGATTCGAGCTGCGGAAACCGATGGCGTAGTAAGCCGAAGTGTCGCGCTGCACCTGCGCAAAAGCGGGAGCAAAATCATTGGAATCGAGGAAGGCCTTGCCGCCGGTATCGGTCGAGAGCGTGCCCATTACTTCCTGTGTGGCGAAGTTCGCGTTCATGTTGTTGGTGAGCGCGCTGCCGCTGAAGGCTCCAGTCCCGCGCAGGCTGCCGGTGGAGGCGTCGCCCAGCGGCGTGACGGCTTGCAAGCCGCGCGTGTCCACGCTGTAAATGGCCAGGTTGGCGCGCACCGCGGCATTCACCGCAGCTCTCAACGAAGCCTGGTTCTCGATGCCGCTGCGCTGAATGCCGCCGGAAAAGTACAGCAGCGATTTCTTCTCCGTAATTTTTTCCAGCGACTTGGCGACGGCTTTCAAAGCGAACAGCTCGCGATCGGTGTTGAGGTCGTTGTATTCGCTCTCGTCGGGCGTGTAGCCGGTTGCGTCTTCCGCCTGGTTGGTATTCGCCGTTGCGCCCTCGGCAAAGCCCTGACCTTCAGTCCCGTTGTAGACGGCCACCTCTTTAATGAGCGCCTGCTTGTCGGCTGTGAAGTCCTGATCCGTCTTGAGCGTGTTTCCCAGCGAGACCAGCGCCACCAGATCAGCCGTCTGCATTTTGTTGCGCAGAAACTCCTGCGCCGCCGCTACGCTGCGGTCCAGATCCTCGGGCTGCATCGAAGTCAGGTCGAAGAACATCACAATCAGCCGGTGATTGCGCAGATCTTCGGGCCGTGCGACGACAGCGGCCTTGTTCCCGTTGGCGCCCGTTGCCAGTCCGCTGATGGTGGCCTCGTTGAGCGGCGTGGCCATCTCCACGGTCTGAAAATCGAAGGTCGAAATGCGCTCCAGTTTGCCGTTCTCGTAGACACTGAAGTCGCTCTGCTTGAGCCCGCGCACCAACTCGCCGGTCTTCGCATCGCGCGCCACCACGTTGGTCAGCACCAGATCGTCGTTGACCTTGAATACAAAGCCGCCCGGCGTATCCTGCGCAAAGCTCAGTCCCAACCGCACGCCTGCCAGCACCAGCGCCAGCGCCGCAAATCCTCTTCCGAACTTTTGTGCCCGACTTATCATGAACTACCTTCCGTCGCTGACCTGATGACTTGCCGACTCGCTGGCTCGCTGACTTGCTGCACTCAAAACCTGAGCCTCGCTGTAAATTGAAACGAACGCATGGCAGCGGCTGAGATAACTTGTCCGGCAGAGGGCGATGTCAGGCTGGTATCCACTCCGGAGTATTGCACGGTGTTGAAGACGTTGTTGGCTGTGGCGCGGAACTCCATGCTGCGCATGCCGCCCAACTGCATCGTCTTGGAGAGAGCCATATTATTTTGGATGATTCCCGGCCCAGGAATTGAGTTACGCGGAACATTTCCAAAGGCATTGCCATAGCTATCTGGCGTGGGCTGGCTAAAAACTGCGTTCGGTCCAGTTATAGTGGCATTGAACCACTCCTTCAGCGAACCGCCCCCTGCAGTGGGCGAGATATACGGTACAGCATAATTGGGACGCAGCGTACCGCTTGTGCCATGCGCTGAGTCGGAGACTGCGGCAGGATAGTAAGGCGTGAGTGGTGTTCCCGTGGCAAAGGTAAAGCTGCCGGAGACGGAAAATCCCTCCAGAATATGCGAGCCAACGCCGCTGGTCACCCAAAATTTATCCTTGCCGAAGGGCAGTTCGTAGAGATAAGTTCCGCTGACTTGATGGCGTACGTCGAAGCTCGAGTTAGCTTCCTCGGCTCTCAAGTCCTGCCAGTTTTGCGCCACCACGGGCGATGTGCCGCCCACCGAGCCCGCGTCGTCGATGGAGTGCGAGTACTGATAGTTGGCGCCTAAGGAAATGCCTTTGCTCAACCGTTTGTTCAAACGCAGCGTACCGGCGTTGAACTTGGAGAAGGCTGCCGACTGCTCGTAGTTGAAAGGCACGCTATCGGGATTTGTATCCGGACTGCTAGCGGAGTGGCGTGGCGTGCTGGTAATGTCCAGATTGCTGCCCTTAGATCCGTTGTAGCCGAGGTTGAACACCACGTTCCAACGCAGCGTCTTCTGTACGTCCAGGTTCCACGCCTGCACGTAGGGCAGGCGGTAGTGAGTGTCGAGCGCGTAGTTCCCCGGAGTCGCGGCCGTCGGCGGATTCTGAAATCCATTAGCCAGCGTGAAGCAAGTCGACGGATGATTCTGAGCGCACGCCGCCGTGGGCTGACCGCTGGCAGTAACTTCCTGATTCGTCTGCTCATTGGCGAAAGGCGGCTGGTGCGCCATCGTCGTGGCAAAGGTGGCGTACTGGCTGACGGTGTAGTTCATGCCGTAACCAGCCCGCAGCACAACCTGCTTCGACAGACGCAGCGCCATGCCCACACGCGGCGCAACAGCTGTCTTGTAGGGGAAGACCAGCGAATCCGGTAGCCTGCCGTTGTAACTTCCTGTGCCTCCGGACTGCACTTCATCGATAACGGAAAACTGCGCGGGATACGTCGTGTTAGCCACCGGATTCGTATCCACAAAGGCCAGATGACCGAATTTCTCTGTGTAGGGCGCGAAGAACTCGTAGCGCAGGCCGTAGTTCAGTGTGAGATTGGTCCGCGCGCGCCAGTCGTCGGTGGCATAAGCGTCCCAGACGTTGTCGCGCAGATAGCTTTTGGCCGCGGAGGCGTCGATGCTGTCCGACTCCGGCAGATCAAGCAGGAAATCCGCCAGCGAGGAACCGGGCGTAGTAGGCGTAGCGGGGTTCCCGGTGAACAAGCCCGTAAAGGTGAAGGATCCGGTCGAGTTGGAGCCGCCCAGAAAATCTCGATGGACACGGCGATAGTCGCCGCCGTAGCGCATGTTGTGCTTGCCGTGAATCCAGCTCAGCGTCTCCGACAGTGATATGGTCTGCGTCAGCGAAAAGCTGGGCTGTGTCTC
>CAWDQS010000142.1:0-3122 GCA_963804295.1 uncultured Acidobacteriaceae bacterium | reverse complement strand
TAAATCGACCCAACAAAATGCCGAGCACCGTACTTTCAAAGCCCCGGCCCTGCCGCTCGAAGAAGTCGTCGATCCCACCGGCGCGGGCGACAGCTTTGCCGGCGGATTCTTCGGCTATCTCGCCTCGCAGCCGGAACAGACTCCGGCAGCCTATCGCCGCGCAATGTTTTATGGCTCGGTGATGGGTTCTTTTGCCTGCCAGCGTTTTGGCACCGAGCGGCTGCAACAGCTCACCCGCGAAGAGATCGATGCGCGCTTCAATCAATTCCGCGAGCTGACGCACCTTGACTAAGAAGGCAAACACGGGGAGTTCGATCTCCTGGGTTGAATCGCTGGCCGTCATCGCCGGTTGCGCCGTTGCCTCTTTCATCGCGCTTGCATGGAGCTGGCGGCACGGCGCAATGCTCAACTATGGTGATGCTGTTGCGCATCTGCATATCGCCCGGCGAGCCTTTGATGCGCACTATCCGGGATTGCGCAGCTTGGCTCGGTGTGGCTCCCGCTGCCTCATCTGTTGATGATGCCCTTTGTCGCCATCTATAGTTGGTGGGCCAATGGCTTTGCGGCGGTGATTCCTTCTGCATTGGCTTATCTTGCGGCTTGCCGGGCATCTATCGGCTGCTGCGCCGCTGGCTGGCGCTGTCTGAATCTCTCGTGGCGCTGGCCTTCTTCGCGACCAATGCCAATCTGCTTTACCTTCAAACCACGGCAATGACCGAGCCGCTCTTTATCTGCGAAACAGTCTGGGTTGCGGTGTGGCTGGTGGAGTGGCGCGCCCATTTAGATATTGCCCCGCAACGCTCGAATCGGCTGCTGGGCTGGATTGCTTTTGCGCTCGTCGCAGCTATCTACACACGCTATGACGGCTGGATTATCGCCGCGCTCGCATGGACGTTGATTGGCATCGTCCTCGCCCGGCGTGGCAAGCTGCGCTCGTGACGTTCTGGCTCGCGAGTGCTGTTGTTATTGCCGCCCGTGGTGTGGTTTGCATATAACGCCATGATCTTCGGCGACTGGCTCGACTTTTTGCGTGGGCCATATTCGGCGAAAGCAATCGAGCTGCGCACCGCATTACCGGGCGGCCCGCCGCATCCAGGCTGGCACGACCCCTGGATGGCTCTGCTCTTCTACGCCAAGGCCGCCGAGATGGATGCGGCTGCATTGGCATGGGGAATTTTTCTCCTTGTCATCAGCATCGCGGGAACGCTGTGGGCCTGGCTAACGGCGAGGCGCAAGGCCTTTGCCTGGGCGTTGATTATATGGCTGCCGCTGCCGTTTTATGCTTACTCGGTTGCCTATGGATCGGTGCCGATCTTTCTTCCCGTCTGGTGGCCGCACTCGTTTTATAACACGCGCTATGGAATGGAACTGCTGCCCGCGCTGACTCTGGGACTGGGCTTTGCCGCGAGCTTCTTCATTGCAATGGTCCGCGAATTCAAGCAGGAGTGGGTCAAGTACGGCGTCGCGGCACTCTTTGCAATTGTGATGATCAATGACGCGGAGATGCTGCGAGAGCAGCCATTGGTCTATGTCGAGAGTACCAAGAACATCGACTCGCGCCGCCAATTTGAAGAAGAGATTCCGCAGGCGATGCGCGCGCTGCTTAAGAAGCGGCCAGACGGCGCCGTGCTGATGAATACCTCGGTCTATCCGGAGATTGTCGCGCTCACCGGGATTCCGCTGCGGCAAACCCTCAATGAGGGCGACTGGAAGTTTTACAAGGACGCGCTTGCCGCTCCTGCCGCGAATGCATACCTGGTGCTGGCCTTTGACGGCGATGAGATCGACCGCGCGGTTCACGCGCACCCGGAGCATCTCTCCGCGGTGGGCCGTTTCACCTGCGATCATCAGGCGCCTGCGACGCTTTACGTTTCAGATTCACAATGAGATCGCCCGCCTCAACATCCCTCAACAAGCCTGCCTGCTCGGTGATAGCATCGGTCAAGGAAATCTGATGACGCTGGCTGTTCTACATTTCGCGGAACCTTTCCACTTTGGCTGGCTTGAGCAGGGAGTGGTGGTGAATGGCGCCATTGGGCGGCTGCTGATGGCCTGCCTGTTGGGTGGCGTTGTCGGCCTGGAGCGTGAGCTTACCAAAAAATCCGCCGGTGTGCGCACCAACATTCTTATCTGCCTGGGCAGCGCGTTTTTCACATTGCTTTCGGCGGTACTCGCCGGCGACTCGGCACCAATAAGGGCCAAGTCGCGTCGAACATCGTGCAAGGCATCGGCTTTCTCGGCGCGGGGCTGATTCTGCATAATCGCAGCCGGGTCAGCGGGCTGGCCAGCGCGGCCAGCATCTGGGTGGTTGCGTCCATTGGCATGGCTTGCGGCGCTGGGTTGTATGCGCCGGCCGCGGTGCAACGCTGATTGTGATTTTTGCGTTGGCTGTCGTCGGGGTGCTTGAGAAGCGCGCCAACTTGAAGCCGTATCCAATGACCTATGAGGTGCGCGGTAGCGATCAGCCGTACCTGCTCGAGTCGATCCTTGGCGCAATGGACAAGATCGGCCAGCGGCTCGCCGACATAGAATCCAGCGTGATTGGTGACGTGCAGCGGATCACATTTCACTTGACCGCGACAAGCCGTCAAGCATCGCGATTTAGAGGCGGAACTGAAAGCAGAGCGGTGATCAACAAATTATTGACCTTTCGCGATCCGGAGGACGATTGATTCCTTTTACCAAAGCCCACGCCTGCGGCAACGATTTTTTGATCGTGACAAGAAGATGCCGCGCGAGCGCACGACTGGGCGGAACTAACGCGTGAGTTATGCCAGCGCAACACCAGCATTGGCGCGGATGGATTGAGTTTTTTGCGTGGACCGGAGCGAACTCCGGTCGCATCCGCTTGCATAACGCCGATGGATCGATAGCCGAGATCAGCGGCAACGGAACGCGCTGTGTAGCGGCATGGATGGCCCATGAGCTAAATCAAAGCCCGGCGATGAATTGCTGATTGAGACCGATGCTGGCATGCGTACTTGCACCGTAAATGCGGTTGATACTGCACGTGGGTTCAATGTTGAAGTCACAACAGGAATGGGCCTTCCGAGTTATGCGCAACGGACCGTTGTTTTGGCGGATGGCTCTGCGATTGAGGGAATTAAAGTGTCAACGGCAAT
>CAWDQS010000141.1:0-13529 GCA_963804295.1 uncultured Acidobacteriaceae bacterium | reverse complement strand
ACTGCCCTCTACTGGTTCAGTTACGTATTGCTATTGTTGGATCGGTTATTGTCCTTCTCTCCATAGAGAATCTCTGCGAAGTCCGCGTCCAGATGCGAATCTGGGAACTCCGCCCTTTTTTCGCGACGATTTTTCCGTTTCAAAACAAAGCTCTCCTGTTGCGCGCAAGCGCGCAGAGCCTACAAACGCACGAGTGCGAATGCGGCTTCAACTGATAAGTTGAAAGATGAGAGCCTGCCCAGCCGACCGGCTGGTTTAGACGGCGGCGAGCGGGCGCAACGTCAACGGGATATGTGCAATGGGCGACATAATTTCCTCCGGTGCTTCGTTGAGTCTCTAGAATGCTGGCGATCAGGTGCCTGCAACCCACAATACATTATCGCGATATCTCTGATTCGGCGCAAGTATTGGTCGAATTGAAAACTCGGTCAAATCTCCCGATTTCTGTGGTTCTGCGCGATTCGCAACCGGAGTGGAAGGCAGTAGTCGGTGCAGATTTGACCGAAAAACGAATTCGAATGAAGATGCCAGAACTCGCGGGCCTGGCCCGGCCGCACAAAACATGGTTGGAGGAAACATGGTCATGGCATTAGCGCAAATTGCGGAGCAAGCACCCTCGATTGAGCAGCTTCTGACAGCCGAAGCTGTTGCTGAACGACTAAAAGTTAGCAGGGATTGGGTTTGGGATCACTCTTCCCGGAGGCTTCCCTATTTGCCCGTCATTCGGATGAGTGACGGCGCATTGCGTTATCGGGCAAGCCAGATTGAAGAGTTCCTAAGCGAACGGGAGCGGGTCTCCAATTTGCGCCGGAAACGGCGTTAAACTGGAGACGGCCCGCTTATTCCCCCCACACAGAAAACGAGGAATAAATGGGAAGTTCATACCAGAAGGGCTGGGTTCGGTTACGTGGGAAGAAGTGGTACGGATATTTCCGCAGAACGGAACTTGACTCGGCAACCGATGAACCCAAACCCGTCATCGCTCAGGTGATTCTTGGACTGAAGTCAGAAATGACGAAGTTTCAGGCCAAGGAAAAGCTGGAGGGTGAGATCGCCAGATTGGGCGGACAGTCCACAAGGGACAGATCCATGATCAATGGAGCCGTCACCTTCGGGTGGTTCGTTCGCAACCGCTACCTGCCATTGAAGGAGGGGGATTGGAGAGAAGAGACTGCCAAGGTGAAGAAGCACATCATCGAGGCAGATCTGGTCGATGAATTCGGAGATGTTCGTCTTGAAAACATCGATAAGTTCGCTCTGTAAACCCACCTCAACAAACTGGCGAAAACCCGCTCAAAGGACAGAGTGCTGCAGATTCGGACCTATATGCGAGCAATCTTTGGCGAGGCGGCCGATCAGGATTTCCTCGCAAATGACCCCGCGCGTTCGGTGAGGATTCCGGCGCACCTTCGGGAGACCGACAAGACCACCCTGACGTGGGATCAGTTGAGGGCTGCCTTGTCGGAGCTTGGCCTCCGGGATCGGATTCTGCTCGAACTCGATATGTCCAATGCTCTGCGTCCAGGTGAGTTGTTCGGCCTGCGATGGAAGTGCTTCGATCCGGCAGTTCCGTCGATCACAATCATGGAAACCACATACAAAGGAAAGATTCGCCCCTGGGGAAAGACACGCGGAAGCCTCACGACGACTCCGATCGCTACGGAACTGGCGGCGGAGTTGGTCGAGTGGAAGAAGCTAAGCATGGATCCATCTCCACAGGCGTTCATCTTTCCCAACAGAATCGGCGGATTTCTCGATTCGAGCAACTTTCGCAACCGGGTATTGCACAAACTGGCCGAGGAACTGGAACTGCCGAAGCTGACGTTCCAGGTCATCCGGCGCTCCATCGCTACACTGGCCCAGAGAAAGGGCACGGTCAAGGATGTGCAGGGCATCCTGCGGCACTCGCGGACAGCTACCACCACGGATGTCTATATGCAGGAACTTCCCGAAGGGGTCCGGGCGACGGTCAACTCAATCCACAAGGAGCTGAAAACCGGTACAGGTGGGGGCGGGGTGGTGGCAACCTCCCGGTCTACACAAAGCACGGCAAAGCCAGCGACTGCGGGGCTGGAGTCGGAGACTCGGGTCGTCGAGATGCCTGTAACCAGAAACAAATTGAAATCGGGACAGCCAAAAGGCGCTTCAGAAAGGAGAGATGGGAAGGATTCAGAACCTTCATCGACGAAGGTTTTGAGATTTGCTGCCAATTTGCTGCCAAGCAGCAAGGGAAGGGAGCCTCTAAATGCTTGATTTATATGGTAGGCACGACTGGATTCGAACCAGCGACCTCTTCCGTGTCAAGGAAGCGCTCTAACCAACTGAGCTACGCGCCTGGAATGTTACTTCAGCTAGTCTATCAGGAACCGGGCGGCGGGAAAAGTTGAGCAAGTTGTGCCCTTCATGCTGTACCATCATTTTTTGTTGTTTTGAAGCCTTTATGCCAGATGCTGCCAGCAAACGATTGAACCGATTCCGCACCACGCCCAACCTGCTCACGCTGTCGCGGATCTGCCTGGCGCCGCTTCTGGTGGCTGCCATCCTGGACAACCACTACGCGATTGGTTTTGGCCTCTTCGTGGTGGCTGGGCTCACCGACTTGCTGGACGGCTTGCTGGCTCGCCTGTTGAAGCAATACACCATGCTGGGACAGTACCTTGACCCGGTGGCCGACAAGTTGCTGCTCAGCACGCTCTTTCTGGTGCTCACCTATAAAGATCTGATTCCGGCGCGGGTGACGGCCATGGTGATTGGCAGGGATGTGGGCATCCTGTTGGTGGCGGCCATTCTCTATGCGGCCACGGGCAGGCGGGAATTTCGTCCCAGCCTCGTCGGCAAAGGCAGCACCCTGGCCCAACTTACCGCGGTAGCTGCGGTGCTGGTGCAAGCCATGTTGCTGGATCATCACGCCGCATTTCGTTGGGTGGAGATCTGCAAGCAATGGGCGCTCTGGGCTACCATGGCGCTAGCCGTCGCCTCAGGACTGCAATACGCCTGGATCGCGGCCAAGCGCGTGGGCGCCAACGGAAATGGCGTCAGCGGCCACAGCGTCAAATAAGCAGGCCAAGCCCGTATGCCTATCCAGCCTCCCAAACTGGCGCGAATCAACATCAGTTCCCGGTGAACGGGAGACGGCGCTATGCTTCAGGAGTCTTCCAGGCTGGGTTCTGTTTCGGCGGTCTCTTCAATCTCCATGTCGCGAAACTCTTCGGAGTCAAAGACCTCGCCACAATCCTGGCACTCGACAAACTCACTGTCTTCATGCCGGGAAACGATGCGTACTCTAGGGTGCTTGCAGGCGGTTGCCATCGGTCTTGGTATTGGTGGGAAAAAGTACTCTTCCCGCCAGATTGTATCGGCATTTTCGCACATTTGAAAGACATATTCTCTTGAATTTTTATATTCATTTGTGATTTTCTGAGGGTTGATGAATAAATTAAATTCGGGACTTGTAATTCCGACAGAAATGGTCGTATACTGAATACGGACTGAAGAAGTCGGATATTCGATGCTCAAGCTTACCAAAAAAGCGGATTACGGGCTGATGGCGCTCAAGTACTTGGCCGAGCGCCCGGAGACTCCCGCGCTCAGCGCCAAGGATGTGGCCGACGCCTACGGGATTCCGGCGCAATTGCTGGCCAAAATCCTGCAACAGTTGACCAAATCCGGGCTGCTGCGCTCGACCGCCGGCATGAATGGCGGCTACGCGCTGGCCCGCGAGGCGCGCTCCATTTCGGCCTACGAGGTCATCCTGGCCATTGACGGGCCGTTTTTCATCACCTCCTGCACCAAGGGCAAAACCGGCTGCGAGTTGGGATCGAGCTGCACCATCAAGGAGCCGCTGGCGCGGGTGAACGAGACCATTGCCGGAGTGCTGAAGAGCATCAGTATTCAGGATTTGACTGAACACGAACAGCCCGCGGCGCGAGATCGCGAAGATCGTGCCCGAGAGGCGCAGGCGTTGGTTGCATTGACGATTTAGCAAGCGGAGCTATCGAAGGATGGAGATCAAAATGAACACATTTGTCAGCAACGTGGAAGTGCCCTCGGGCGTGCGCCTTCCGATTTATATGGACAACCACGCCACCACCCCCCTGGACCCGCGTGTTCTGGAGGCGATGATGCCCTACTTCACCACCAAGTTCGGCAACGCGGCCAGCCGCAACCACTCCTTTGGATGGGAGGCAGAAGCTGCCGTCGAGGCAGCGCGCGAGCAGATTGCCCGGCTGATCGGCGCCACCGCCAAGGAGATCATCTTCACTTCAGGGGCCACCGAGAGCAACAACCTGGCCATCAAGGGAATCGCCGAGATGTATCGCGAGCGCGGCAACCACATCATCACACAGGTAACAGAGCACAAAGCCGTTCTGGATACCTGCAAGCGGCTGGAGAAGCACGGCTATCGCGTCACCTATCTGCCGGTCAAGGACGACGGGCTGATCGACATGGACGACCTGCGACGGGCCATCGATGATAAAACGATTCTGGTCTCCATCATGGCGGCCAACAACGAAATCGGCGTTCTGCAACCGATTGCCGAAATCGGCGCTCTCTGTCATGAGAAGGGCGTGCTCTTCCACACCGACGCGGTGCAAGCGGTGGGCAAGGTTCCCATCGACGTAATCGCCGACAACATCGACGTGCTCTCCATCTCCGCGCACAAGCTGTACGGCCCCAAGGGCGTGGGCGCGCTCTATGTGCGCCGGCGCAATCCGCGCGTGCAAATTGCGGCGCAGATCGACGGCGGCGGCCACGAGCGCGGCATGAGGTCCGGCACGCTGAACGTCCCCGGTATCGTCGGCTTGGGCAAGGCCTGCGAGTTAGCCCAGGCAGAAATGAAGGAAGAGGGCCGCCGTCTGCAAGACCTGCGCGACCGGCTCAAGAATAAGCTCGAAGCCAATCTCGACTACATTCACGTCAACGGCTCCATGGACCATCACCTGCCCGGCAACCTGAACATGAGTTTTGTTTACGTCGAGGGCGAGTCGCTGCTGATGGGCATCAACGACATTGCGGTTTCCAGCGGCTCGGCCTGCACCTCGGCCACGCTGGAGCCATCGTATGTGCTGAAGGCTCTTGGCCTCGGCGACGATGTGGCGCACAGTTCAATTCGCTTTGGTCTGGGCCGCTTCAACACTCAGGCCGAAGTGGATTACGTAGCCGACAAAGTAATTGACGTAGTCAAGCATCTGCGCAAACTTTCACCGCTCTACGAGATGGTGCAGGACGGCATCGACCTCACCAAGATTCAGTGGGCGGCGCATTAACAATGGGACTTAGGGACTAAGGGACTAGGGACTAAAGCAACTGCGATTCAGCTAGTCCCTTAGTTTCTCAGTCCCTATTCCCTGATTTTCAGCGGCTTCCCCCGCAAAAGGAGCAATGACATGGCATACAGCGACAAGGTTATCGACCACTACAACAACCCGCGCAACGTGGGCCAACTGGACAAGGCATCGACGGAAGTCGGCACCGGCCTGGTGGGCGCGCCGGAGTGCGGCGACGTGATGCGCTTGCAGATTCGCGTCAACCCGGAAACTCAGGTCATCGAAGAGGCCAAGTTCAAAACCTTCGGCTGCGGTTCGGCGATTGCCAGTTCATCGCTGGCCACCGAATGGATCAAGGGCCGCACAGTGGACGACGCGCTGGGCATCAAGAACACCGACATCGTGAAGGAACTCTCGCTGCCGCCGGTCAAGATTCACTGCTCGGTGTTGGCCGAGGATGCGATTCGCGCGGCCATCGGCGATTGGAAGAAGAAGAACGGCGCGGCGCAAACGGTTGAGGCTGAAGCCGAGGCTGTTGCCGTGGCGCAGTAAGAAGAAGCCGGAGTAGCGATGCTGTTTTATGGTTGCAAAGAAGCCCGGCCGGATGCACACAATAAAGCTCCGTTCCCTTGTCATCCTGAGAGTAACGCAGCGGAGTCGAAGGATCTGCGTCTCGTATTTTGGCGAAAGAGTGGGATACCATAAACTCAATCAGCTTCCTTCACAAAGAGGCAAGTATGTCGAATGTTGTAACCATCGAGTCGCAACCTTTGCATGATCCAGTGGCGTCGGCGCAGGCTGCCCCGCAGTCAGCTCAGAGCTTGCAGGTGACCGAGAAGGCCATCAAGCACATCCGCATTGCCATGGCCAAGGAAGGCATCTCGCCCACCGAAGGCGGACTGCGCCTGGGCGTGATGGGAGGCGGATGCTCGGGGCTTTCTTACTCCATCAAGTTCGACACGCATCCCCGCGAGCGTGACCGCATTTACGAGTTCGACGGCGTGAGGGTCTTCGTCGACCCAAAATCATTTTTATACCTGAACGGCATGACGCTGGACTACGAAGAGACGCTGATGCGCCAGGGATTCAACTTCATCAACCCCAACTCCACGCGCTCCTGCGGCTGCGGCACATCGTTTTCGGCGTAGAGATGAAGTGCGGCCAATCGATCGATGAGGTTGAAGGATGCGCGGGAATACAATTTCCGGCGGATAAACTTGATAGTTGCTTACGGCAGGTGTTGGCGGCTATTTTCGCGTATGATTTATAGCGTCTGCAAAGCAGGCGAATTGCGAACGCGGAAGGTTGCAGCTTCTCTGGGAGGAAAGATGAACAGGGCTGTTCGTAGCACGAGATTCGTATGGATTTTATTGGCCTTTCTTTTTGTTTCATCATTTGCGCGGGCGCAATGGGCGCCTATGGTTGCCGACAAGGATGCGGCGGCGCGCATTGCCTGGTGGCGTGACGCCAAGTTTGGCCTCTTCATGCATTGGGGCGTCTACTCCATTCCCGGCCGCGGCGAGTGGGTTCAATGGCAGGAACAAATTCCCGTCGACGAGTACTCCAAACTCGCTGACCAGTTTCATCCCGATCACTTCGATCCCAATGCATGGGCCGATATCGCCAAAGCAGCCGGCATGAAGTACACCGTGCTTACCGCACGTCACCATGATGGCTTTGCGCTCTTTGACGATCCTGACAGCAATTTTACTGCGATGAAATCCGCCGCGCATCACGACTTTGTCGCCGACTATGTGACGGCAGTGCGCAAGGCCGGGTTGCGCGTGGGCCTGTATTACTCGCCGCTCGACTGGCGCTATCCGGGCTTCTTTTTTCCGGGCATCTATAAGCCGAACGCCGTGGAATTGCGCGAACAGTATCATCGCCAACTGAATGAGTTGGCCTCTCACTACGGCAAGCTCGACATTCTCTGGTTTGACGGCGGCGGCGGAGACTGGCTGGGCTTCGGCGGGGTCCATTTCTCCGGCGGCGGATGGTCCGCGCGCCCCAAGGATCAACGCTACAAAGGCGCCTTCACTTGGCAGGACGATGAAGCCGTCATCAATCTAAGAAAGCTTCAGCCCTCCATCATCATCAACAACCGGACCGACGCCGCGGCGGATTTTAAATCCCGTGAAGGCGACAAGGCGCTAGGCGATTTCGACAGTCAATATCCGTGGGAGCTTTGCACAACCCTGACCGAAGGCGCGTGGGGATACGTGCCCGGCGCAAAGATCAAGCCATTGGATTACCTCATTCGCCTGCTGGTTTCAGCCATCGGGCGCGATGGAAATTTCCTGCTGAATGTTGGCCCGCGGCCCGATGGGCAAATTGACCCGGCATATGCGGCGCGCCTGCGCGAGATGGGAGATTGGCTCCATCAATATGGCGACAGCATCTACGCCACCCGCGGAGGCCCTTACCTGCCGGGAGATTTTGGGGTTTCAACCTATCGCGACAAGACCATCTATCTGCACATCCTCAACCCGGCCGGAGCAACGCTCACGCTGCCCGCGCTCCCGGCCAAAATTCTTGCCTGCTCTTCCCTTACCGGCGGCGAGGCTAGTTGCAAGCAGAGCGATTCCGGAGTGGAAGTAACTCTAAGCGGAAATGTCAGCGCGATCGACACCATCATTCAGATGACTCTGGAGTCGCCGGCAGCGAAGATCAAGCCGATTCCAACTCCGGTCACTCCCAAGGCGGTTTTGGCAAGACAGTAAGTGTGAACACATGCTCAAAATTATCGATTCCGCGGTTCCCGTAGCTTGTTGGTCGTGTTCCATCGGCCACAACGATTCCACGCTGTTTTGCCCGCATTGCAGTAAGATTCAACCCCCGCCCGGAGGCGATTATTTTTCCGTCTTCGGACTTGAGCCGAAACTCAACCTGGATCTCTCCGAGTTGGAGCACGAGTTTCATCGCCTCAGCCGCAAGCTGCATCCCGACCGTTTTGCCCGCGCCCTGGACAACGAAAAGCAGTGGAGCCTGGCCGACACCGCGCTGCTCAACGACGCCTATCGCACTCTCAAAGACCCTCTGCGCCGCACTGAATACCTGCTCAAGCTGCTGGGCGCGGAGGTTAGCGCCGAGGATGATCGCCAAAAAGGAAAAAGCGCGGGAGCGCCCGCTGATTTGCTCGAAGAGGTCTTCGAGTTGAATATGCAGCTCGAAGAGATGCGAGTGGCGCGTGCTACAGGCGAATCGGATTTAACGCTTGAAGCAAGCCTGACCCAGGCCAGGGAAAAATATCATGTCCTGCTGGAGGATGTGGACGAGGATTTGCGTGCTCAGTGGCAGGCTTGGGATTCCGGAAATGTTGCCACGCGGCAAGCGTCGCAAAAAGGAATGGTGGCGCTGCTCGACCGGCGACGCTACCTCAGCAATCTGGTTCGAGACGTGAATGAAGTTTTGGGAGCATGAAAGAACAAATGGCGGAAGGACGCGTAGTCGGAATTGATTTGGGGACCACCAACTCCCTGGTTGCAACCATGGAGGGTGGCACGCCGATGGTGATTCCCGGAGTCGATGGCTCGAATCTGGTGCCGTCGGTGGTGGCGCTCGATCCCATCCCGGTCCCAGTCCCGGCCGGTGGCTATCGTCCCACGGTTACAGTGGGCAACAGCGCGCGCAAGGCTCTCATCGAAACGCCGGAGCGGGTGATTTACTCCGTCAAACGGCTGATGGGTCGAGGCCTGGAAGAGATTCAGGAAGAGCTGAAGCTCTTTCCCTTCCACCTAGCCGGCGACTCAGAAGCCGGTGAAGTTCCCCGCATTCAACTGGGCGAGTTGCGCTTCACGCCGCCGGAGATTTCCGCTTACATTCTGCGCCAGCTCAAGCGCAACGCCGAGCGCTTTTTCTCCGCGCCGGTCACGCAGGCGGTCATCACCGTGCCTGCTTATTTTAACGACGCGCAGCGCCAGGCCACCAAAGACGCGGGGCGTATGGCTGGCCTTGAAGTGCTGCGTCTGGTCAACGAGCCGACCGCGGCTGCGCTTGCTTATGGACTCGACCGCGCTAAAGCCGGCACGATTGCTGTTTATGACCTGGGCGGCGGAACATTCGACATTTCGATTCTCAAGTTGAGCGACGGCATCTTCGAGGTGCAATCCACCAACGGCGATACGCACCTGGGCGGCGACGACATCGACAACCTGCTATTGGCCATCGCGCTCAACGAGATTCACGCCGAGAATGGCATTGATTTGCGGTTGCATCCGGGCGCGGTGCAGGCGGTGCGCAAGGCGGCCATCGAAGCCAAGATCAAGCTCTCCACGGAATCTGCCGCGCATTTCGACATCGAGCTGCCCAACGGCGACCGCTATCAGCGCGAAATATCGCGCGCGGGTTTCGAGATGCTAATCGAGCCGGTGCTCAAGCGCACGGTCGGCCCTTGCAAGCAGGCGCTCGCCGACGCCGGCCTCACACCGGAGCAGATTGACGAAGTGGTGCTCGTCGGCGGCTCCACGCGCATCCCCGCGGTGCGCCAACTCGTCGATGAACTTTTTCACCTCGCCGCGCGCGGCAAGCGCCCGCACACCGAGTTGAATCCCGACGAAGTTGTGGCGCTGGGCGCGGCAGTGCAGGCCAACATTCTTGCCGGCGCCTCGAAGAGTACAGATGAGATGCTGCTGCTTGACGTAACGCCGCTCTCGCTGGGCATCGAGGCGCTGGGCGGAACCGTGGCGCGCATCATCCAGCGCAACTCCACGATTCCCGCTTCCGCCACCGAGCACTTTACAACCGGAGTGGATGGCCAGACCAACGTCGCCATTCACGTTGTCCAGGGAGAGCGCGAACTCGCCGCCGATTGCCGCTCACTGGCGCGCTTCGATTTGAAAGGCATTCCGCCGATGAACGCGGGATTGCCGCGCATCGAAGTCAAATTCCTCATCGACGCAGACGGCATCTTGCAGGTGACGGCGCGCGAGCAGCGCAGCGGACAGGCCGCGCAGATTGAAGTGAAGCCTACTTATGGATTAACGGATGAACAAGTCGAGAGCATGATTCTGGATTCCTTCGACAACGCGGAGGCGGACTTCGCCAAGCGGCTGCTGATTGAGGCGCGCAACGAAGCGGAAACGATTCTGGCAGCGGTGGAGCGCGCGCCTTCAAGTCCCGCATGGAATCAGCTGACCGGCGATGAGAAGACAGCCATCACGCTCGCCAGCGAATACCTGAACAAAGCCAAGACAACAGAGGACTCAGCCGCCATTCGCGAAGCAACGCAGATTCTCGACCACGCCACACGCCGCTTTGCGGAGTTGATGATGGAGGCCGCCGTCTCCAGCGCCCTGACAGGCAAGACGATGGGCGCGGCAAACGAAGAACTGGCCGAGGCCGTAACCGCACCTCACGCCATGGCCCCGGCGGAGTTCAAGTAGAGTGGATCTGCAAGTCGGCGAGTTAGCGCTGAAGAACGGAATTGTATGAGTGAACCAACTGAAAAGAACATCCCCGCCGATAAGCTGGTGCGCGTCACCTTTCTTCCCGAGGGCAAGACCGTCGAGTTCGAGTTTGGCGCGCTGCCCTATGAGCATCATGGCAAGCCGATGTCGTTTCTCGACGTGGCGGAGAACCACGACATCTTTCTCGATCACGCCTGCGGAGGTGTCTGCGCCTGCTCCACCTGCCATGTGCTGATAAAAGCTGGCGAGAGCGGACTCACTCCGGCGGACGACGACGAATTAGACCGGCTGGACATGGCCGCCGATCAGCAGTTGAATTCGCGGCTGGGTTGCCAGGCCGTCATCACCCGTCCCGGCGACTATGTGGTGGAGATTCCCGCATGGAATCGCAACTACGTCACCGAAGGCAAGCCGCTCACCCTGGCGGAAGAGAAGTAAGGAGATCCCCGATGCCGCGCGAGATTCTGTGGACCGACGCCGAGGAGATCGGCATTCAACTGCAAGAGAAGTTTCCGGCCGTGGACCCATTGACGGTGCGTTTCACCGACCTGCACCGCTTCGTGACGGAGTTGGAAGGCTTCGCCGACGATCCGGCAAAGTCGAACGAGCAGCGCTTGGAGGCTATTCAGATGGCTTGGCATGAGGAGTTCGAGGACGCGCGGGAGTAATTTTGTCAGTAGAAAATTGCTAGTGAGCAGCATGGCGGCAGAGACTCAACCAAGTATAGAAATGGGAGTCTATCGAATGATCAGAGAGAAAATTGCTCATCGCTATCGGTACTGGAGCCGGATTGCAGCCTTGCTTCTGGCCCTGCCCTTGCTCGGCCACACGGCACTGGCACAGAACGCCGCCACGCCTCAAACCACCTGGACCATTGACAAGATTCACTCGCATATCGGCTTCAGCGTCGCGCATTTTGTCATCACCCAGGTGACGGGATACTTCCGCGACTACGATGCGCTGGTGACCTGCACCTGCCCGGGCAATGATTTCACCGGCGGCACGGTCGAGTTCACCGCCAAGACCGCCTCCATCTTCACGGACAATGAACAGAGAGACGGCCACTTGCAAACCGATTCATTCTTCAACGCCAAAAAATATCCGGAGATGAAGTTCAAGGGGACTTTGGTCAACGAAAATGGCAAAAATGTATTGAAAGGGAACTTGACCATCCGCGACATCACACGGCCGGTGTCGCTCAATGTGACCTATGGCGGTCGCATCAAGGACAAAAACTTTGGCATTGAAAAGGCCGGCTTTAAAGTTACGGGCGTCATCAACCGGCTGGACTATGGTTTGAAGTGGAACGAAACCTTTGAAGGCGGCGGTTCCATCGTCGGCGAGGAAGTCCAACTCGACCTCAATATTGAAATCGACAAGAAGAAGCCGGACGCTGCGCCGGCTTCGTAGGGATTCTTTCTGCTCAGCGCCGCTCTTCCTGCCATTCGTTACAATCGAATACGCCCTCGAAATGGACGAACACATTCTCTTCCCCCGGAAAAGTCGAATGAGCCGCGCTTGCAAGCCATTTAGATGGCCTGGCATGAGGAGTTCGAGGACGCGCGGGGGTGATCGACTTCAGCCCGCACTGGCGTGTTGAGAAAGCGAAAGCACGTTTCCATCCGGGTCCTTGAACCACGCCACTTTATCGCCGTTCGGAAAAGTTTGTATTCCGCGCCCATCCTGGCACATATTTGGGTAACGCTCAAAAGCCACGCCATTTTGGACCAGGCTGTCAACGGCGGAGTCTATGTTGCGGCTTTCCCAGCCAAGGACCGTGTTCTGCGCGGGAGTGAATTGCGGCGCCTTGCCAATGCGGAGCATGACTCCATTCATGTCGAATACAAGGGCAAAGCCATCGTCCCTCAAAAAAGTGATGCCGAGCTTATCTCTGTAGAAAGAAAGAGCGGCATCAGGATTTTGAGTCATCAGAAACGTGACTACGCTGTCCATAGAACCTCCTGTGTGTGAAAATACCATGACTAAGCAACGAGCATAGAGTCGTTCAGAAAAGTTTCAGATTCATCAGATGGCCTGGCGCAAGGAGTTTGAGGACGCGCGCGGATATGGGCGCTGAGTTTGGCCTTCAGCTCGCTGATCTTCGCGGTTCTCATAGGCTATTTATAGCGCAATGTGACCAACATGGTCACGTTCTTCATTTCCGATCGTAATCCTCCCGCTCACTCCAGCCAAAGGCGCCTTCAAAGTGCTGAAACTCCTTCTTTTCGCCGGGTACCAGATAGACGCTGAGCACGTCGAAGCGGACCGGCGGCGCAGTCTCCTGGGGCAACTGGCGAACGTATTGGCGGGCTAGGCGGCGGAGGGTATTGCGTTTGTGAGAGTCAACGGCGATCTCAGCCGGGGAGGCGTCCCGCGCGGTGCGGGTCTTTACTTCAACAAAGCACAGCATCGGCCCTTGCCAGGCGATCAGGTCCACATCGCCCGGCAAATCGCCCGAAGACCAGCGTCTCGCCACCACGATGTAACCCTTGCGGCGCAGATGGAAGAAGGCCGCTGTCTCGCCGTCGATGCCGGTAGCCAGGTGAATGGGCAGAGCTTCGCCCTCTCCTCGCCGGCGCGCTACCCATCCCAGGCCGGCCAGCGCGCGCTCCTCGCAGCCGATCCGCATCTTCTCCAACCATCCCATGGCATTCCATTCTCTCGCCGAATGAGTAATAGACGCAAATCGGGCCTGACGGGCTGAACTGCGCCTGCTGAAGTGGCCGTGCATATTTAGGCTGCATAAAGTGCGCTCTTCAGCTTTGCCATAGTGGAACCAGCTAATTCGACTATGGGAAATATTAGCGAACAGTAACAAATTCGGGTAGTTTCGCACACCCGGACGCGCTTGGAATGA
>CAWDQS010000140.1:0-10162 GCA_963804295.1 uncultured Acidobacteriaceae bacterium | reverse complement strand
AGCTTGGCTTCTACGTCTTCTCAGCGAGGGAGATACGCGGGCGGCGGCGCAGCTTCGCGGATGGCGCTATGCGGATCAACGGAATCAGCGGAGGCTCGATGCAAGACTCGAAGCAAACGGGCTGCACATCGGCCCACCGCCCGATCATGACGGCAGCACCGACTGGGCCGACCTCGCTCAACAGCGGCTTGCAAGCCAACAGAAAGAGCAGGCGCTTGCCAACCAGATCGCCGCAACACGCATTTGGAAAATTGACCGCAAAACCGGCGATGTCTCGTACACGCTGAATGGGAGGGTCTCCGTCATCGACCGTGGGCGCGTCGTCACCGTACTCAACCAGGATAAAGCCGCCGTCCTCTTCGGATTGGAGATGGCCGTACAGAAGTATGGATCGCGCATCGCGTGTACCGGCACCGTCGAGTGGAAGCGGATGGTCACAAAAACTGCGGCGCAACACGGGATCGCCGTCCAATTCACGGACCCGGAGATGCAACAAACCCTTCGCCTTCTACAACGTCTGGCAAATCCACGCCAACGCCAGCAGGAAAGAGGTGGCCGGTAGCTCATTATCGACGAATTCCTGGTCAGCGCCCATGAAGAGCATGAGCGATGTGTTATTGCTGTCGGCAGCAGGCCTTCCGCGAACATCGCGTCGACGTGGTCGCCGCCATCAATATGTACTGACCGCGACTACACGGATGTGGGGCGAGTTGGCGTCTTGAGTTTGTGGACGGCTGCAAAGTATGCCACCATCACACGAAACGTCTTGGATTTGTTCACGCCTCCAAGAATTTCCCCGCCCACTCGCTCCAATTCGTCGGCAATATCGTGGGTCAGAGGGAAGACGAACGATGTGTCAATGCTCTGAAACGGAATGTCCAGCCACGGGCCGTTATAGAACGCCTGAATCTGCGCCTGAGCAGCCTTGGTTTTGAAATTCATGATGATGTGTTCCGCCAGGGCGTTCTTTCTGCGGATTTTGAGCACAGCGAAAAGCTGGCTGAAATGGCTCTTGGTGAATTTGGAATCCACCGTGAGCCGGATCTGCGTCCGCTTCTCTGCGGGTGCAACGATTCTGCGCTTTGGGCGGGTTGTGGCCTCCTTCGCTGTGGGCATGTGGTCTCCTTATCGTGATGTATCTTACAGCATAGATATATTAACAGAAACGGCCATGCGGCAACCGACTGTAGCCAATGAAGTTCGCATGAAAGAAAAGCCGGTGAAGTAGTGGATTCATTGCATGGAAGTAAGCGAAGCTGAATGAACCGCGACAAATCTAACCGTGGGGATGGAGGAAGAAAAGGAATCCAGCTAGGGATTCGCGGCGGCCGCCTCAGGGTACGGCAATGCGATTATCAGCCTTCCGGTGCAGCGGTGTTGCGCGAATCACCGGCAAGGGAGCTGTGATAGTCAACAAGGTCTTGTTTCACAAGAGCGGATGTATTCAGATAGTCCCGTGTCGTCTTCTTGTGTAGACGGCAACTCTATTGGCTTACGCAAACTGAAGACCAACGCGTTGCAGCCGCCCCCAAGCCACAATTGGCACCGACTCTCCGAACACTGAACTATCGCTTCTGACGTACCTCTGGGGAGAAGGGCTTTTCCGCTTGCCGGTAGAGGCTCTTTTTCTCGTAATCCTCGCCCTATCACCCACTAATATAGCTTTTTCCTCTTAGTGCCAGCGATTACGATTGCACTGCCTTTAGCAAATTAATCTTGCCTGCGACGACTCGTTCGGCGGAGCTGTGGTAGACTTCCCCTGTCTTTCCTTTCAGACAAATTCCGACCCCTGCGATTCGTGCAGTGCGGCCGGTCTTTGTCATAAGCCGTTGTCTATCAACCATTTAATTAACAGCGGCGAACCGGTTCACCGTCCCTCAGGAGCCAACTGCCATGATCTCGATGCCTCCCGCAGCCTTCCCGGCGATTCCCGCCGACGCCTCCCCTCGCGTTTCCAGCCGTCTGCTAAATCAGGGTAAGACTGGACGCTCAAGCTCAAAATGGGCTGCACTGTCCTGCGTGGTTGCTTGCCTGTTGTTCACGATCCCAGGTCGGGCGCAGCAATCGTTGCTGACGCACCATGTGCGTGAAGCGGTTCTCGATGGACATGCGAAGCTGATTGGAGATCTTCCCGCAACCCAGATCATGCAGTTGGACCTCGTTCTGCCGCTGAGCGATCAGGCAGGGCTGGACTCGCTCCTGAAGGAGCTTTACGATCCGTCCAGCCCATCCTACCGGCACTTCCTCACCGTTCCAGAGTTTACCGCAAGGTTTGGTCCCAGCCAGGCGAATTATGACGCTGTTGTCGCCTTTGCGAAGGCGAACGGCCTTACGGTCGTTGGCGGTACGCGCGATGGCATGGAAGTGCAGGTCAAGGGCCAAGTTTCGACCATCGAGACTGCTTTTCATGTCAACATGCGGACCTACCAGCACCCCACCGAGAATCGCACCTTTTACTCACCAGACCGTGAGCCTTCAGCAAACATGCCCTTTCAGCTTTGGTACATCTCCGGTTTGGACAACTACTCCATCCCGCATACCATGCTCGTCAGCAAGAGCGACTACGCCGCGGCCCATGGTATCGCGCCTGAAGACGTCGTTTCCCATGCCTCCACCGGCTCCGGCCCGTCAGCTTCATTTTTGGGCAGCGATATGCGCGCGGCTTACTACGGCGGAACGACCCTGACCGGCGCTGGCCAGAACCTCGGATTGTTCGAGTTTGAAGGCACCGACTTGACCGACCTGACCACTTATTTCACGAACGTCGGTCAGACCAACAATGTGCCGGTTACACTCCTATCCGTTGATGGGACCAGCACGAGCTGCGCGTATTCGTCAGCCGGCGACTACTGCGATGACACCGAACAAACGCTCGACATGACCCAAGCGATCGGCATGGGCCGGGAGGTGGACTGTAGCGTGCGGGCGGTCAAGGTATCACTGCTAGGGACCGATGACTACAACTACATCCGCCCGGTCATCTACGATGTTCCCTCAGACTTGCCGGATGGCCTCTACAACATCACATTCGGCGGTAAAACCGATAGAGTCCAGCGGCACAGCGGCGCTTGGATAGCCCCGGTTGCGTGATAGCCGTGGGTGGGTTTCCCGCCCTCCACTCAAGCCGGGTCCAAGATTGTGCTAATTTGTGCTACCGATGCGGACATGCTGATCTTTGTGAGCATCGTGAGCATTGTCGAATCTGTAAGTTACAGATTCCATTGAGTGCGTTTGGGTTCGACTCCCGCCGCCTCCACCAACGCGTATTCCATTGATTCTACGGCGTTTACATGGAGGCTATCTACGCGTGTACTTATTACGTACTTCGACTAAATGCAAATCATTGATAATAAAATAGTTAACAATGGTCCATGATGGTGATTTGGGGCTTGGCAATAAGGTACCGCCTGCGTAGACGATACGGATACTTAGCTACTTTTAGGCGCTCCCGCTGAAAATACTTGTTGTTGATTAGATTGTTTGAGCATACAATTGCATCGCATCCCCTTGAGAATTCTACCGACCTACCTAATATCGCTGTGCCAACTGCGATTCACAGGAGCGATTCAGCCATGATCTCTATGCTTGCCTCGGTTTTCCCGACGATTTCCGTCACAGTTTCTCATTGTGTTTCCAGCCATACGCGGAAGCGGAGCTGGCTGGGAGCCTTGTGCGCTATTCTCGCTGTGCTGCTGTGCGGCGCAGGGAGCATCGCGTCTGCCCAAACCGCTCACTTCAGCGGGGCACAAACCAGTGTGGGGAGCGGTTTCATCAGCCCACTTGGCTTAGCTTTAGATGGTAGCGGCAATCTTTACGTTACCGATACCTCGAGCATAGTGAAAGAAGTCTTGGCGGTTAACGGTAGCATTCCTTCTTCGCCCACCATCCTGACGCTTGCTAACGACGGTGGTCAAAGTTATCCCTTTGGTGTGGCGGTGGATAGAAGTGGGAACGTCTATTTTGCTGATAGCGGGAACAATGCTGTGAAAGAGATTTTGGCCGTGAACGGCAGTATCCCGGCTTCGCCGACCATCCTGACCCTAAGCATCAGCTTCAACCATCCCGCAGGCATAGCACTGGATGCCAGCGGGAATCTTTATGTTACTGATTACAGCAGTAATCCGGTTCATGAGATTCTTGCAGTCAACGGCAGTATCCCGGCTTCGCCGACCATCCTGACCCTTGGCAGCGGCTTTAGCAGCTATCCCTTCGGGATTGCAGTGGACAACAGCGGGAATGTTTATGTTGGTGATACCGGGAACAATGCGGTGAAAGAGATACTGGCAGTCAATGGCAGCATCCCGGCATCGCCTACCATCATAACCCTTGGCAGCGGCTTTGTCGGGCCTCGAGGCGTAGCCCTGGACGGTAGTGGGAACGTCTATGTCGCCGATACAGGAAACAGAGCGGTCAAAAAGATACTAGCGGTCAATGGCAGCATCCCGGCGTCGCCTACGATCATAATTTTAGGTAGTAACTTTATGGGAGCCCCCTATAGCGCTCCCTCCAGTGTTGTTGTGGGAGTTCACGGGGATGTCTATGTTGCGGTAGATTCAGTTGGAACGATGGACCAAGTGTTGGACCTATCGCCATCGAGCGGGAACTTCGGGTCAGTGAATGTCGGAGCCACCAGCCCGTCAATTCCCATGACCTTTACCTTCGATACAGCCGGCACGCTAGGCAGCACGGCTGTGCTGACTCAGGGTGCAGCCGTGCTGGACTTTGCCGATGCCGGAACGGGAACCTGCAAGGCCAATTCCGCATATACCGCCGGTCAAACCTGCACAGTGAACGTAACCTTCACGCCCAGGTTCGCCGGATCCCGTTATGGAGCGGCGGTTCTCTACAGCGGCATAGGAACGGTACTTGCCACTGGCTATGTTCAGGGCACGGGAGCAGGGCCGCAGGTGAATTTCCTGCCTGGAGCGCAGAGTGTAATACCCTCTACAGGCCTTAATGGCCAGTATGGTGTCGCTGTGGATGGCGGCGGCAACGTCTACATCCTAGATAGCAGCCATGTGGTGAAGGAAACGCTCGCGGCGGGCAACTATACGCAAAGCACGGTGGCCACGGGCATAGTGGTAGGATTTGGAGTCGCGGTGGATGGCGTCGGCAATGTCTATATCGCCGATACCGGCAATAACCGGGTGTTGAAGGAGACACTGTCGGCGAACGGATATACCCAGAGCATCCTTGCCAGCGGCGTTGGCTACCCCATGGGTGTCGCGGTGGATGGCAGCGGAAACGTCTATATAGCCGACACCGAAGGCGGGCAGGTGTTGAAGGAGACGCTCGCGGCAGGCAGCTACATCCAGAGCACGGTCGCCAGCGGACTGAATTACCCCGCTGGAGTCGCGGTGGATGGCAGCGGCAACGTCTACATCGCCGATACCGAAAATTTCAGAGTGTTGAAAGAGACGCTATCGGCGGGCAGCTATACGCAAAGCACGCTCCCTAACGCCGGCCAGGTTGATCCTCAGGGAATTGCTGTCGACGGGAGCGGGAACGTCTATTTCACGTCCGGAAGCAATAGCGACGTGGCCAAAGAGACACTGGTGGCTGGCAGCTATGTCGAAAGCACTGTACTCAGTAACTTAGATAAAATTGGTAGCCCTTTTGGTGTTGCAGTGACTGGGAGCGGGAATCTGTATATAGGTGATCCATACAACAATCAGGTGTTGAAGGTAGATTTTTCCGACCCACCGAGCTTGAGCTTCGCCAGCACCGCTTTAGGCGCAACCAGCAGCGACAGCCCGCAGACGGTTACAGTCGAGAATGTTGGCAATGCAGCGCTGACTTTCCCCATTCCATCATCCGGAAACAATCCCAGCATTGCGACGAACTTTACCCTCAATGACAACGGAACCTCAGCTTGTGCAGTGTTGAGCGCCAGTTCCTCGGAGCCAGGAACGCTGGCGGCAGGCGCATCCTGCTTATTGCCGATTAGCTTTGCACCAACAGTGACAGGCACACTCAGCGGCTCGCTTGTGCTGACGGATAACAACCTGAACGCTGCCGCTCCTGGCTACACTTTGCAAACTATCACGCTAAATGGCATAGGGCTTCAGGCAACGCCAACTATTACATGGGCGACGCCGGCGGCGATCACCTACGGCACGGCGCTGAGCGCAACTCAACTGAATGCCAGCTCGACGGTAGCAGGAAGCTTTGCCTATTCGCCGGCGGCAGGGACGGTGCTTACCGCTGGAGCGCAGACGCTGACCGTAACCTTCACGCCGACGGATACAACGGACTACACAACTGCCACTTCGACAGTAACGCTGACGGTGAACCAGGCTACACCTACGATTACCTGGGCGACGCCTGCGGCGATCACCTACGGCACGGCGTTGAGCGCAACGCAACTGGATGCCAGTTCGACGGTGGCCGGCAGCATCGCCTATTCGCCGGCAGCAGGCACGGTGCTGACCGCCGGAGCGCAGACACTGACTGTGACACTCACGCCAACGGATACCACTGACTACACAACGGCTGCGGCGACGGTGACTCTCACTGTGAATAAGGCGACGCCGCCCATCACCTGGGCGACGCCTGCGGCAATCACCTATGGCACGGCGCTCAGCGCTACCCAACTCAACGCCAACTCAACGGTGGCCGGAAGCTTCACCTATTCGCCGGTTGCTGGAACGGTGCTGAACGCGGGAGCGCAGCCGCTGACCGTAACCTTCACGCCGACGGATACAACGGACTACACAACTGCCACTTCGACAGTAACGCTGACGGTGAACAAGGCAACGCCGCCCATCAGCTGGGCGACGCCGGCGGCGATCACCTACGGCACGGCGCTGAGCGCAACTCAACTGAATGCCAGCTCGACGGTAGCAGGAAGCTTTGCCTATTCGCCGGCGGCAGGGACGGTGCTTACCGCTGGAGCGCAGACGCTGACCGTAACCTTCACGCCGACGGATACAACGGACTACACAACTGCCACTTCGACAGTAACGCTGACGGTGAACCAGGCTACACCTACGATTACCTGGGCGACGCCTGCGGCGATCACCTACGGCACGGCGCTGAGCGCAACTCAACTCAACACCAGCTCAACGGTAGCCGGCAGCTTTGCCTATTCGCCGGCAGCCGGAACGGTGCTTACCTCGGGATCACAGCCGCTGACTGCGACCTTCACGCCGACGGATACGACCGACTACACAACGGCTGCGGCGACGGTGACTCTCACTGTGAATAAGGCGACGCCGCCCATCACCTGGGCGACGCCTGCGGCAATAACTTATGGCACTGCGCTGAGCGCTACCCAACTCAACGCGAGTTCCACAGTGGCTGGCAGCTTCGCTTATTCGCCGGTTGCCGGGACGGTGTTGGCTGCCGGAGCGCAACCGCTGACTGTGACCTTCACGCCGACGGATACGACCGACTACACGACGGCGCCGGCGACGGTGACGCTGACAGTGAACAAGGCAACGCCGCCCATCACCTGGGCCACGCCGGCGGCGATCACCTACGGGACGGCGCTGAGCGCAACTCAACTGGACACCAGCTCCACGGTGGCTGGAAGCTTTACTTATTCGCCTGTCGCTGGAACGTTGCTGACTGCAGGTTCGCACACTCTGTCTGTTACCTTTGCCCCAACCAATACGACCGACTACACCACAGCTACGGCAACTGTCACGCTGACGGTGAACAAAGCTACGCCAACCATCACATGGGCCACGCCCACGGCAATTACCTACGGCACGGCGCTGAGCGGAACGCAGCTTGATGCAAAGGCGAGCGTGCCTGGCACGTTTCTTTATAGTCCAGTGGCGGGAACCGTACCGGCGGTCGGCACGGATACGCTGAATGTAACCTTCACACCCACCGACACCACCGATTACACAACAGCAACCGGCAGCGTACAACTGAAGGTCAATCCCGCACCGAGCTTCACCCTCGGCGCTTCGCCCACTTCACTGACGGTAGCTCAGGGCGCTTACGGAAAATCCACCATCACAGTGACAGACCAGAACGGATTCACAGGCAGCGTAACGCTGGCCGCCTCCGGCCTGCCTAGCGGCGTGACTGCGGCGTTCGCCACCAACCCCACCACTGGAACCAGCGTGCTTACGCTGACGGCAAGCAGCACAGCCGCCGTTGGCTCGGCCACGGTGACCATCAAAGGAACCTCCGGCAGCCTGACAGCCAGCACGACAATTGCGCTGACTATAAGCTGCACGCCAACCACCATCGTTCCGTACATTTCCATCAATGGAGGCTCAACCTGGACGGAGGAATCCAGCGCAACGGTAAGTTCGACATCCGCGGCGGTGGATCTCGGCCCGCAGCCAGCCAGCGGCGGATCGTGGAGCTGGACCGGCCCCAACAAATACACGTCTACCTCGCGTCAAATCAACAGCATTCCGCTGACCGTCGGCGCAGACTCGTATCTGGCCACGTACACCAACGCCAGCGGATGCAAGAGCACGGAGACATTCACGATCACCGTGAAGTAAGCAAAGTGACAAAGCAGCAATCCGATCCATCCTCCATTCGAGCCTGTCCCCTCCCGGGGCAGGCTCGATCTCGTTGGCGTGTGATACGGGGATACCAAGGGCCAAAGAGACTGTTGAGGTTGAAAGTAAAAGTTAATAGGGGCTATAGCATGGAAGAGGTCGTCGGTTCGACCCCGACCAGGTCCACTATTCGATTCGACGCATTTTGGTGGTCATTTTGAGCATTGGTCGCGCCTGCGGGCGCACTTGCCGGGAGGCCTGCCGGCCAATACCGACAGAGTTTCAAGGGCATATTCGCGGGGAAAAAGCAGGGTTGTGGGCGGATGTCTATAAGTCACAGGGGATGTGGACTGAACCCCAGTAAATTCTCGAAGGGTGTACTTTTGGGTGTATTTGTTTGATGTGAATTTATATCCACTTCATTTGCAATGGTTTATGCGTCGATGCGAATCCCCCTCTCGCCATATTTTAGAATTTTTGACTCAGGACAATAGAAGACCCTTCCAAATCGACACCTACAGCACAGTGGACGACAAAACCCGTTATCGTCATTTGACATTGTTGCCCAAGGATATCAATAATTCCTTGCCGAAGTTAGGTTTCTGATCGCATCCATATAGTAAGTTGTTTATTTCAATTATTTGCTGTAGGAAACAAGGGCCAATTTCTCGTTCGTGATTCTGCTATCGAGACTGTGTGACCGCTGTCACCGTCCCCCAAACCTGCCCGCCTTACACTCGGTATATGGTTATCGATATGATTTTACCGATTCCGCTGCCTGTTAAACGGCTGGAAGCACGGTCGATTCCACAGCCGAGCCTGAGGCGTCTGCCCCAGTACCACCATTACCTGAAGGATCTTGAGGCTAAAGGGATCAGCCGAGTTTCTTGCAGCGTGATTGGCCGGGACTTGGGCTGCATCCCTGTGCAAGTCCGCAAGGACCTGCAATACACGGGAATCATCGGCAAGCCGAAGACTGGCTACTCGGTCCTCGAACTCATCCAGGCCATTGAAACTTTTCTCGGCTGGAACAACGTCAACGAGGCGTTTCTTGTGGGTGTGGGGAACCTGGGAACTGCGCTGCTCGGCCACGAACGGTTCTCGAAGTTTGGCCTGCAAATTGTGGCTGCCTTTGACACAGACCCGGCCAAGATTGGCCAATGGGTCCACGAGAAAGCGGTATTGCCTCTGGACAAGCTTGCCGATCTGGCCCCGCGGATGAGCATTCACATGGGCATCATCACTACACCTGCTGAAGTTGCGCAGGCAGTAGCCGATGAAATGGTTATGGGGGGCATCCAGGCCATTTGGAACTTCGCTCCCATGAAGCTTAAAGTTCCCGAGCACATCATCGTGCATAACGAAGATCTTTACAATTCTCTAGCTTCGCTTTCCTGGAAGCTGGCGGGACGATTCCGTGTGCCAATTCAAGAGAGGGAGGCTGTTTAGATGGCATCGACGCCAATTGCCGTTGATCGCATGGAGAACCTCGAGAGAGATAGGTTCGAGGAGGTGTGCCGGATTCTCGATCGTCACGCACGCCGTCCGTCAGGATTGATTCCGATCCTGCAAGCGATTCAACACGAATACCATTATTTGCCGGAAGAGGTGCTCACCTATGTGGCGACCTCGCTGAGTATTCCTCCGGCGCGCGTCTTCGGCGTGGCCACGTTCTACGCGCACTTTGCGCTGGA
>CAWDQS010000139.1:0-40263 GCA_963804295.1 uncultured Acidobacteriaceae bacterium | reverse complement strand
ATAGAGCGTATCCATCAGGCGGCAGGCATCGGCGAGCTTGGCCACCATCTGCTGTTCGTTCGGAGTGAGGTTTGCGGAGCGATAGGGCATCGCGACCGGCTTCCAGCGCGCCGCGCGCGCCGCTTCGTTGTGAAAGGGGCGCCCGCCGGCATTGCGCCGGGTGGGAACCTGGCCTGAAGCTGAAAGCAAAAGCGCAAAAAATAAAAAGGCGATGGAGAGGGAGCGAAGCATGGATGTCACCTCGTGTGAAGGCGATGGCATTTTCAGGGTGGCTGGAATGGGAGCCGGCTTACTCAATTTTCAAAAAACCGCTCGCCCCTGAGAGGCTGTAAAAATCCGCAGGCCAGGGCTGGAGCCCTGACCTGCCCATGGTTGAATATTGTTACCGCAGCAGCGCGTCCGCCGCCCACAGAATCGGAGCCTGCCCGTGGAAGTCGCCTGTGCGGCGGGGACGGGCCAGATAATACTCCAGATCATTCTGTTTGTTCGTTCCCGCGCAAACCTGCGTCACGTCGCCATTCTGATCGACGTAGCCGATCACCGCCAGCCATGCCTTGCGCGCCGCCGGGCCGTAAGTCGGGCCGTCAAGCCATCCGTTCTTGACGCCGGTGATCATCGCGAAGGTGAACATTCCAGAACTGGAGCTCTCCGGCCAGGACTCCTCGTGGTCGATCAACTGCCGCCACGTTCCGTCCTTGCCCTGGTACTTCAACAGCGCGGCCATCATCTTGCGATAGCCGTCAAGAATCCGCGCCCGCTGCGGATGATCCTTCGGCAAATCGCGCAGCATCTCCGCCATGCCCGCGGCGAACCATCCATTTCCGCGGCCCCAGAAAAAGGGCACGTCCTCGGCATGGAAGAAGAGGCCGTTGGGCTGTTGCAGCTTGTCCAGATAGGCAACCATCTCCTTGGCGTCGCGGTCAAGATACTTGCGGTCGCCGGTGGCGCGGTAGGCCTGGAGTTGCAGCATGGTCAGCATATACATGTCATCAACCCAGAAGCGCGTTTCAGCGGAAAGCCCATCGGGCTGCGGATTTTCCCATTGCCGGTCCGCCCACCAAACGCCCTCGGTCAGATATTTCGGATCTTTTGTCTCGATGGCGATCTCCAGCGGAACAACGCCGAAGATCGAGTCGTCCACATGATGCCGCTGCGGCCTCTTCGCGGCATCGGCGCCGCCCGGCATCAACGGATCGAAGCGGGCGATCAATTGCTTCTGCAATGCCTCGTCCTTCGTCAGCCGCGCAAAGTTCAGCGCCCCATACCAGGTGCCGATCTCGGCGTAGCCAATAGTACGCATATACGAGGGCATATTGCTCAACACCTGGCTGGGCACATGCGGGCTGGGAGCAACCGGACCTGCCAAAAAGCGATCGGCCAGCTTCTTGCCCACTTCCTCGGGTGTGGCGCCTTTGGGCAGGTTGCTGAAGTAATCCGTTCCCTGCGCCAGGGCCGGCAAGGTAGAGGCAAGAGCAAACGCTCCTAAAAGAAATGCGAAGTTAAGGATTTTTTTCATTCAGTTTCTCCGATTCGTTAGTAAGTTTGATTGGCTGATGGCTTGATTCGTGTCCATTGGACAGCTGGCAACCCCTGTCCGCGCTACTTCTTCGTTTCCGGATTTGCCTCTGGTCCAGCCGCCTTCGGTTCACCGCGCAAAATCTCCAACGCGGCCGGAGGCAGCGGCTTGTCGGCGTTGGCCAACAACAGGCTCACCTGCCACATTTTAATCTCCGTCAGCACGCCCTTGTAAGCCGGCATACCAGTCAGCCGAATTCCGTTGGCCACCTTCCAATAAGTCTCGCCCGTCGGGTCGTCGCTCACCCCGATCACCGCGCTGTTAGGATGCTTCTCCCACAGCGGCGGCGCGTCGGGAAACATATGCGCGGCAAACCGCGACGGCTTGCCGTGGAACCCGTGGCAGACGGCGCACTGATCACGGTAGACCGCTGCGCCCGCCTCCAGGTTGGCCTCATCGACCTGGATGGGCGGAGTTTTCACCAGTTCCCGCTCGATGCGCGCATTCAGCGGCATATGGGTCAGCAATTGCTCCTGGGGAAAAGGCGGGTCGGCCACCGCCACCGGCACATCGCCATACTTGAGCCATCCCAGCAGTGCCGCCGGCAACAGCACAATGCCCAGCAGAATTCCAAAAAATACTCGCCCCATTTGTTTCGCTCCTCCGCTGGCCTTTATCCTAGAGCATTTTGCGGCCTTCCATGCTGAAAAGATGGTGCGATTATGTAATCTGGTAACCTGGAATTATATGAGAAACCATGCCTGATGGCTTTGACCAGGCCAAATTGCAGGCCGATTCAACCAATTTCAAATGGCTCTCCCGGCTACAATTTTCTCTCCCGCGCGTCTAATCCAGAGCCTATTCACCCCATGCCTCACCCCTAAGGTGATTTAATACCTATTGGGGGGAGCGCTGTGCAGGCTTGCTTCCGTACTCCCGTGGAGGAAACCCGAAACCGATGTTTTTTTCTCGCCGTATTGCCCTTCTTCTGGCGCTGAGTATCGTCGCTGCCAGCGCCGCCCTGGCCCAAAGCTCCACTTCGAACAGCAACCCCGCGGCCCCCGACCAGGCACAGGCCGAGCAGCCCGCTGAAAAATCTCCCGGCAAGTTGAACGTCCCGGCCCGCATCAAGGCTCACCGTGCACAGCGCCGCGCCAACGCCGCTGAGGCCAGAAGTTCCAGATCGAACAACATCACCGCGGCCCCCGCCCAGGCCGGGCAGTCCGGCCAAGCCGAGTCTACAGGCCAGTTGAGCGTCCAGGCCCGCATCCGCGCCCGCCGCGCACAGCGCCGCGCCGCCGCCATTCATGAGGCTTACTCCCACCGCTATGAGGAGTACACCGGCATGGGCGTACTGCGCTTTGAACCCGGCGCCAAGCTGGAACACGCGTGGGATTATGCTTGGAACGTCGGCTTCACCCGCTACTTCGACGAGCGGCTAGGCGTGACTGTCGATGGCCGCGGCTACTACGCCACGGCTTATACGGGCAATAGTTTGACATATGGTACACCGCCCGTCACTACAACCAATCCATACATCAATCCGGCCATCAGCCAGTACGCCGCTCTGGCAGGTCCCACCTATCGCTTCTATGTGCTGCCCAAGTATTCAGTCTCTGGCCGCGTTTTGGGCGGGATCGAGCACGCAAACTTTTCCGCCAACACCGGACACAGCACCGCCATCTCCACCGCTCTCGGTCTCTGGCCGGATAGCTACGTCTTCGCCGCCACCGCCAGCCTTCCCGTCGAGTACAACCTGACGCCCAACATTGGACTGCGTGTTGCTCCCGAATACTACTTCACCGGTTTCGGCTCGAAAGTACAGTCCAGCCGCGGCTTCACCCTCGGCATCGTCTACCGCTTCGGCAAGCAGTAAATATTTGAAGTTTTGAAGATGAGGGCGTGGACTTAGGTCCGCGCCTTTTTCGTTGCAATCACGTGCAATACGTGCTACACATATTACACACGATGCACGTGGATAGGAGGCATCTTCAAAATGCCCGCGCTCGACGAAAAACGCAATATCACCCTGCGCCTTAGCCGGCAAACAATTCAAAAGGCACGAGTTCTGGCCGCCAAGCGTTCCACCTCCATCAGCGGCCTGCTTACCAGTCAGATTGAGAAGCTGGCGGAGACGGAAGATGATTACGAGCAAGCCAAGCGTGGAGCCCTAGCTTTAATGGAGAAAGGATTCCATTTAGGCGGAGTTCATATCATGGACCGGGATGCGCTCCATGAGCGCTAAGGTCTTCGTTGATACAAACGTACTGGTCTATGCATACGACATCGACGCTGAAAACAAGCGAAGTACGGCAAATCGTGTTTTGAATGAACTTTGGGATCAGCACTCTGGTGCCGTGAGTATGCAGGTACTGCAAGAGTTTTACTCGACGGTGACACGAAAGCTGGCCTCACCGATCCACAAGGACGAGGCTCGATTGCTTGTCAATTATTATGCGCTCTGGTGCGTCGAAACGACCCCGGAGGAGATTAAACACGTCTTTCAGATTGAGGACGTGGCACGGATCAACTTCTGGGATGCAATGATTATTGCTGCGGCGATCAAGAGCGGGGCCAACAGGATTCTATCGGAGGATCTGAATCCCAGACAGATCATCGCAGGAATCCAGGTCGAAAATCCCTTCGCAATCCCGTAAAAGAGAGCGGCAAAAATCCTTCTGACGCTCCATCTTCCATCCGTTTGGAACTACCCCGCTTGCTATCATCAAGGCAAGCTCCCGGCATCGTTCTCCCGGCGCAACCACGGAGGCTTTTACCTATTCAGATGACCCCCGCCACCAAGGCCGCCGCTTCGGCAGAGCACACAGCTCACACTCCGGCGCACCTCCACGCGCCTGAGGCCGGGGCCACAGCCACACTCATCCACGATCTGCGTGAGCTCTTCAAGGTCAAGGTCATCGGCCTGGTGCTGGTCACCGGCTGGGGCGGCTTTTACCTGGGCTCGATGCAATCCGGCATCACCAGCGTGCAGCGCGGCCTTCTGGATACGCTGCTGGGCATCGGCCTGGTCTCGGCCGGAGCCGGCGCTCTGAACGAGGCTCTGGAACGCAAGATCGACGCTCTCATGAAGCGCACCGCCGACCGGCCCATGGCCGCGGGGCGTTTTTCTCTGGCTCAGGGAGTGCTGGCCGGCATGGCGGCGCTGGCGCTGGGCGCGGTGTGTCTGGCGCTCACCACCAACCTGCTCACAGTGGCCCTGGCGCTGCTCACGGCCTTCACCTACGTGGCCATCTACACCCCGCTCAAGCGCGTCACCGCCCTGGCCACATTCATCGGCGCATTTCCTGGCGCAATGGGCCCCATGCTGGGCTGGACCGCCGCTCGCGGCCGCATCGAGTGGCCGGCCGTGGCCCTGTTCGCCATCTTGTTTGTCTGGCAGTTTCCCCACTTCATGGCCATTGCGTGGCTCTATCGCGAGGAGTACGCGCGCGCCGGAATCCGCATGTTGCCCGTCGTCCAGCCCGACGGCTGGTCCACCGTGGCCCAGGCGCTGTTTTTTGCGGTGGCGATGATTCCTGTCAGCCTGGCCCCGTGGCGGCTAGGCCTGGCCAGCCCCGCCTACGCCGTGCTGGCTGCCGCGCTGGGCTTGGTTTACCTGGGCTACACCATCCGCTTTGCCGGCATCCTGCGCGACCTCTCTGGGGAAGAAAGCCGCAAACTGGCCCGCGATCTGCTCAAGGTCAGCGTCCTCTATCTGCCCTTGTTATTCACTGCGCTCATGCTCTGCGCAGTTACGAAACCGTGAGGAGACCATGACGACCGCAGCCCCATCATCGAACACCCGCCCGGCCATCGCCTCCATTCTGGCCGTCAGCGCGGCGGCCACTGCCTTTCTCTTCTGGCTGATCTACGTCCATCCCGCCGCGGATTCTGCCAGCGTCCGCTTCGCATTCTTGCCCGCGCTCAACGCCCTGCTGAACGGCCTCAGCGCAGTCGCCCTGCTCATCGGCTACACCTTCATCCGCGCCCGCCGCATCCCAGCTCATCGCGCAGCCATGATGACGGCCTTTGCCTTCTCAGCGCTCTTTCTGGTCAGCTACATCCTGCATCACGCGCTGCACGGCAACGTGCGCTACCCGGCCCACGCGGCTTTACGCTCGGTTTACCTGCCGCTGCTGGCCAGCCACATTCTCCTGGCGGTGGTGGCGCTGCCGCTGATTCTGGTCACATTTTTCTTCTCGCTCACCGGCCGGATGCCGCAGCACCGCAAGATTGCCCGCTGGACATTTCCGCTGTGGCTTTATGTCTCCATCACCGGCGTCATCACATGGGCAATGCTGCGCCTGGCGCAAGGACAGTGAACAGTGGTCAGTGAATAGTATTCCGTGCCCCATCCATTTCACGTTTTTTGTGAAATGGATGGAATACCATGACCTCAACCGGGGATTTGATTGGAAACACCATGACCGCAAGCAGTCCCAACACGAGTCCGGTCCCTCCTGACGGCGGAGCACGCCAGTTGCTGCAATGGGGCGTGTCGATACTGGGCGCGGGGCTTCTATCTGCGGTGCTGCTGGAGACCCTGCTGGGCGGCTTCTCGCCCACAGGCGCTCACACCAACACCGGCTGGTTTGCCCTCATCGTCGCCCTGATGTGCATTCCCTTTGGCGGCCTGCTGGCTGCGCTGGGGGCGGCCAAAGCACTGCGCAACCGGGTCATTGCTCGCAAACACTAATGGCTGCTATGCTTTTCATCTAATGGAGTAAACGAACATGGCCAAGAGCGTAAACAAAGTCATTCTTTTAGGCAACGTAGGCAAGGACCCCGATATTCGCTCCACCCCTGGTGGCACCATGGTAGCCAACTTCACCCTGGCCACCAGCGACCGCTTTCAGGATGCCCAGGGCAACTGGCAGGACCGCACCGAATGGCACGCGCTGGTGGCCTTCAAACGTACGGCGGAGATCGTGCGCGATTATGTGAAAAAAGGCTCCAAGCTCTACATCGAGGGCAAGTTGACCACCCGCAGCTGGGAAGACAAGGAGACCAAGCAGAAGCGCTACAAAACCGAGATCGTGGTCTTCGACCTGTCGCTGCTCTCCGGCCGCGAGGATGGCGCAGGTGGCAGCCGGGCGGCGAGTTCCGGCAGCTCTTTCGACCAGCGTCCACAGACCTCTGCCGACGGCCCGGATGAATACACCCAGCAAACAGAAATCTCCGACGCGGACATTCCGTTCTAAGAACAGGGGGCAGGATTTAGTAGGGCGCAGAATCAATATGTATGCATCCCATGCCGTTTCCCTATTCCCTGTTCCCTGTTTTTCCGCCTTCTCCCAGCGGATCGTTGTCCCGGTCGGTGGCCTCGGACAACGCTGCCAGGCGCGCGGCCAACTCCGGCGACCAGCTTGTCTCTGGTGCGCGCCAGCTCCAGTTGCCCGCAGCCAGTGCGGGAGTATTCATGCGAGCCTCGGCGCCCAACTCCAGTAAATCCTGCGCCGGAACCACCGCCATCTCCGCCACGCTGCCCTCAATGGCCCAAATCAGCGGCCAGACCGGGCTGGCATTGCCGTCACTGGCTGAGATCGGCCCCACGTAGGCCTCGACGGCGGCGCGCTCCGCCTTGCCGGCGGCCTGCCACCAGCCCAGCGTAGTGTTGTTGTCGTGCGTGCCGGTGTAGGCCACGGTGTCGGGGGTATAGCGGTGGGGCAGGTGAATGTGCGCTCCCTTGTCGCCGAAGCCGAATTGCACCACCTTCATCCCCGGCAGTCCAAGTTCCTTTCTTAGCGCATCCACCTCCGCGGTGATGACGCCCAGGTCCTCGGCTATGAGCGGCAGCGGCCCCAGCGCCGCCTGCAATGCGCGGAAGAGTGCCAACCCCGGCGCCTTGACCCACTCGCCTTTGACTGCCGTCTCCTCTGCGGCGGGAATCGACCAGTAGGCCTCGAAGCCGCGGAAGTGGTCCAGGCGGACGATGTCGTAGAGCTTACAGGCGTGGCGTATGCGGTCAATCCACCAGTCGAAGCCGCGCGCGGCGAGCACATCCCAGCGATAGAGCGGGTTTCCCCAGCGCTGGCCGGTAGGCGAAAAGTAGTCAGGCGGCACGCCGGCGACGTGGAGAGGCTTGAGATTCTCGTCCAGATCGAAGAGTTCGGGATGAACCCACACGTCGGCGGAATCCATGTTGACGAAGATGGCCACATCGCCCAGGGTTCTGATCCCCTTCTCCGCGGCAGCTTCGCGGAGTTGATGCCACTGGAGGGAAAAGGCAAACTGGAGGGCCTGTTCCTCGGCAACCTCGCGGCTGTGTTCGGTGGCCGCCTGGGCCAGCGCCTCCGGCTGGCGGCGGCGCAGCGGCTCGGGCCACTCGGCCCACGCGCCGGTGTTGAATTCGCGGCGAAGCACAGCGTAAAGAGCGTAGTCGGCCAGCCAAGCCTCCTCAACCCGGCAAAACTCCTCGAATTGCTTCCATTGGCCGGCAAGGCTGGGGTCGCTCGGCCCCCGGTCAAGAAAATTGCCCGCCGCCTCAAAGAGCAGCGGAAGCTTCTGCACCTCAACCCTGTGAAAATCGACAGGCCCGCCGCGACCGTTGAGGTCTGCTATGCGGGAGCCGTCGATCCAGCCCTGGCGGGAAAGCAATTCCAGGCTGATGAGCAGCGGATTTCCCGCAAATGCCGAGGTAGCCGCATAGGGCGAGTTGCCATAGCCGGTTGGGCCCAGAGGGAGAACCTGCCAGACGTGCTGCCGGGCGCGGGCGAGGAAGGCGACAAACTCATGGGCGGCAGGGCCCAGGTCGCCCATGCCCCCGAACGAGGGCAGAGAGGTAACGTGCAGCAGAACTCCGGAGGAGCGGTTAAACGCCATGGTTTGATTATCGGTGGTAATCGGCAATTCAGCTAGGTTCGTTCAACTTTATGCTAAACGCCGCCTGGGTTCGTGCTTTTCGAGCTTGGGCATCTGCCGCTTCATAAACTCGTCAAACAGGGGTACCGTGAAAGCTGTCTCGCCGTGGCGCTGACTCCATACCATACCTTTGTTGATCAACTGCTGTCGCACTGTAGCGACGGAGGCAGCTTCAACGCCTAGCGTGGCTGCGATCTCCCCTGTTTGCAGCGGACCAGACCCCAACTCAGCCATCGCGCGAAGATATTTCTGCTGAAGCGGAGTCAGACGATCAAAACGAATACGGAAGAAGTTGGCGTCCAGATGGGCGATAACGCCCGGAGTGGCTTCCTGAACTTGAACACGCTGTATGGGGCTTTTAGGCGCCATGTTCCAAACATGAAATCCCCATTCCTGAATAAAGTACGGATAGCGCTCTGTTACGCGCAGGATTTCCTTGATTGCATTGTCATGAAAATCAACGCCCTCGTTTTTCGCGGGGTTGACAAGCGCCGCCCGGGCAGAGGAAGCATCGAGCTGGCCCACCACGGGATAGGTAAACAAGCGTTCCGCATAGGATTTGGCGTTGCCTGCAAGAGCGGCAATCTGCGGCAGTCCAGCCCCTACAAAAAACATCGGGAGATTGCGCTGCGCCACTTGGTGGCAGGCAACGATCAGTGAAGCTAGTTCCTCAGACGTGAGATACTGCACTTCATCAAGAAAGATACCCAATGCCACGTTGCGTTCTTTTGCTGCCTCACACACAGCAACCAATAAATCCGGCAAATCCTGTTCGAGATTTCCAGAGTCGGCCATGCCCCGAGCCGGATCAATGCCAATTTCGATATCGCCTATCTTGACTTTGAAAACCGCTACAAAATTTCGCAGAACCGAAGCCGCCCGATGGACTCTATTTCCAGTCGCCAGTTTAAGGTCGAGGCTGTAGAGAACCTGTCGCAGTTCGGGGGCCAGGAGTTGAGGAAGCATCCCTCCCTCCGGGGCTTCGACCTTAGCCGTCCGAAAGCCCTTTTCTTCTGCCATGCCGTGCAGTCGATTCAATAGAACAGTTTTTCCGACGCCACGCAGACCCAATAGCATCATTCCCTTGGTTGGGCGCGCGTCGAGAACGCGATCCATATCGATGGTTGCTTCTTCGATGAGCTTGTCGCGTCCAGCAAGTTCTGGCGGTTGCAGTCCTGCTCCAGGCGCATAAGGGTTATTTCGGCGATCCATAGTGGATATATTACCAGAATTAATGCAATTAACAAACATATCATTAAATTAATTAATTCATACAACTTCTCTCGTGCATCCCGCTGATTTGAAGGTGTATTCGATCAGGTTTGGCGTAATCAATCCTAATTGGCTCTGATGTCGCACACAAAAAACCCGCGTCCTGAACGGATGCGGGCCTTTTGTCGTTTTCTGCCTGTTTCCAGCTTATGAGGCCGGGACGCCCTTTCCCTTGGGCGCGCGGATGCGGTTGTGCTTATTGTAGTCTTCCATGATGGCGCTCAGGAAGATGTTGAAGGCCTCTCCGCGGCGCTGGTAGAGAATCTGATCCTTGGTCTGGTCGAAGTTTTTGGCGATCTCGTCGGCAGTAGGCTCCTGCTTGTCTAAAATCTTGGCCACCACGCCGGTGCGCCCTGCGCTGATGGGTCCGCTCAGTTCTCCGGGCTTCAGGTCGAAGAGCTGCGGAGCCACCTGAGCCACCTGGCCGAAGTCGGGCACCTGACCGGTGGGGCCTACCAGGTCACTGGTCTTGAGAGTCGCGCCCACCGCCTTGGCGGCCTTGGAGAGATCATTCAAATTTTTGGCCTTCTCCGCCAGTTCCTGGGTCTTCTGGCTGAGCAGAATTGGGAGTTGCTCGCCGCGGTAGTCGTCGGCAACGCGGCTCTTCCAATCGGCAAAGGCCGGTGCGTGGGCGGCGGCGACTTCAGTGACTTGAAAAACCGCGTAGCCCTCGCCGGTGGTGGCATACTGCGGCGGGTCGCCCTGCTTGGCCTGGAAGGCCTTGCCGAGAATATCGGTGGAGTTAGGCAGAGCGGAGATCACCTCCCGCGCGCCTACCAGCGGTGTGGTTGTCAATTCCAGATGATGAGCTGCGGCGGTCTTCGCTAGGCCGTTCTTGACGGCCTCCGAGGTCAGCGTCCGCGCGTAGTTCTCTTCCGCCGCGGCCGCTTTCTGGCGAATCAGCGTGGCCTGTATGGCGAGCCGGACTTCGTCGATGGACTCGGAGTGCGCCGTCTGCCGCTCCTCCACCTGCAGGATGTGGTAGCCGAACTGGCTCTTCACGATCTCGGTATCACCGATTTTCTGGCTGAAGAGAGCCTTTTCAAACTCCGGCACTGTGGCGCCGCGCTTGAAGAAGCCCAATTCGCCGCCCGCATCCTTGCTGGAGTCGTCGGAGTTCTTTTGGGCCAGATCTGCAAAGTTCGCGCCGGCTTTGATCTGCTTGAGCAGCGCCTCGGCCTTGGCTTTGGCCGCGGCATCGGTTTTGGCGTCGGCCCCGGGCGCTACCTTGATGAGAATGTGGCGCGAACGGGCCTGATCCGGAACCGTGTACGCGGACTGGTGCGCATTGAAGTACTGCTGAATCTCCTGCTGGGTGGGCTGCGGTACCCCGCCGGGCAGCTCGTTGGGAGTAAAGGCTAAGTATGCGATCTTGCGCTGCTCCGGCACTGCCGTGGCATAACGCGCGGCATTTTTCTTGAAGAAAGCCTCCAGATCGGCGTCTGACGGGTTGATGTTCTTGCGCAGGTCGTCGGCGGAGATTACAGCGTAGTCGAACTTGATCTTGATGTTTTGCTTGCGATAGGCGTCGCGGACATCCGCATCGCCCACCGTGACTCCGGCAGTAATCAGCGACTGCAGCCGGCGAATGATGATTTCCTGCTGGACCTCCTGCTCAAATTCCGCAACCGGCATGTTGAACTGGCCGGTGACGAAGGCGGTGTATCGGTCAGTGCCGATGAACTCCCCCTTGGGATAGAGGTATTCGCCAAACTGCCCTTGGTGCAGGAAATGCCTGATATCGTCGTCGGTGGCGGTGATACCCAGCTTGTCGGCCTCGGCCAGCAGAACCTGCTGCTGCACCATTTGCTGGCCAACCTGCTGCTCGAAAAGGTGCACGATCGCCGCATTATCAGCGTATTGCGGATTCCGCTGCTGCACCATCCGGCGGGCCGCCATACTGACCTTCTCCTGGCTCACTGTCACGCCAGAGGAGAAGATGCTGCTGTACCAGTGAGGGTAGATCGTGGCGTAGGTGTCTGCGGCTGAGGCTCCCATGCCGGTCAGGCCGGGGATCAGGTATACCACCATGCCTACCGAAGCGGCGGCAATGACGACGACAAAAAATGCCTTGGTAACGCGATTATCTCTCTGCAGGAAACGGATCATGGATGGACTCGGACCTTCAACTCTCCAGGCACGCGCGGGAACCCCTGTTTGTCAGCTCAAAAATGCAGCGGGCATCTCCCACGGATGCGCAATTGTCGCTTGACGCGATTCATAGCCATTATAGACGAGCGCGGGCGCGAGTGATGGCAGAGACGCAACGCAATACGGGCATCCCGTCTTCCAGGATGCCCGCTGTGCACGTGAAGATGGTCAGGTGGTTACCGCCAATAGTAGTAGCCGCCCACGGCGTAGTAGGGGTGATAGTAGACCGGCGGATATTCATACGCATAGGGATACGACTGGGCATAAGCGCCATAACCGCGCCGGTAGAGCGCCGGGCCGCCGCGATAAAGCCCCTGCGCCAGCCGGGCTGCCTCCCGCGCGCTGACCGGTGTGACCGTCAGCGGGGAGTTCAGGTGGAACGCCACTTGCGCCTCTGCGGGAATCCAGACATTTGGCCCCGGAGAAGCCGCGGAAGCCGCTGTGCCAGCGGCCACGCCTGCGCCGGCGCCGATTGCGCATCCCATGCCGCGGCCGGCTGCGCAGCCAATAATCGTGCCCATCATGCCGCCGGTTAAGGCACTGCCCACTGTTCGGCCAGCCTTATTCGGTCCCTTGACCTTGAACAGGCCGGAATCGAGCGGGTAGTCCTGGCCGCCCAGGTCCAGCGAGGTGAGCTTGAGCGCCAGTTCGGGGCTGCCGCCCAGGTCGCCGGCCTTCTTGACTTCGGTCACGACTCCATGAGCAGTGGCGCCGCGGGGAATCGCCAGCACTCCGCCGACGGTTACATCGCGAATCACCGTGAACTGGACCTGCTCGCCGTCCTTGGCGTGTTTGGTGCCGACCGGCTCGCTGGTACGCAACTGCAACAGTGTGCCCTGAGGGATGGTAACCGGGCCTTTGGGCGCTTCCTGGGCTTGCGGAGGCGGCACGGGCTGATACTCATCCGGCGAAGAGGGATCCTGCCCATGGGCCTGTTGCTGAGCCTGTCTTTGAGCCCGAATTTCGGCAATCACTTCCGCGCGGATTTGCGCACGCAACTGAGCCTGGGCATCGGACTTGTCAGGGGGCGTCAAGGGACCATCCGGGGAAGCAGCGGAATTGGGGGCTCCTGCATCGCCCTGCTGGCCGCCTGCTGACCCCTGTGCGGACTGAGAACTCTGCGAATTGCCGACTTTGAGGTTGTTGTGCACCTTGGTAACGCCCTGCACCTGGCCGGCAATCGACTCCGCCAGATCGCGGGAGGAGGTGACAGCAACAGTTCCGGAGAGCGTGACCTCGCCCTGAATGGTGGCCGCGGTGATCAGGTCGTTCTTAAGCACCGTAGAGGCGTCCAGGGCATGAACCACGTCCATCTCGATCTGGCCGTCGGTGCGGACCGGGTCCGCCGGGGAAGATGGTGTAGCTGCGCCTTGTGCAAGCGCCAAAACGCCGCACAGGACCACTAACCCGGCCCACGCGATAGCCTGGGGGATAACTCTCTTGAACATTGGCCTATTCATTGTCGTGTTTCTCCTGCGCCTGAAATATTGCTCCCGGTTTACCAAGATTAGACAGGAAACCGCGGAAGCCGTCATTGGATTGGACACCTCCACCGGGAAAAAGTTGCCGTGGACAAAGTAGAGATTACGGCAAAGGCGCGGGCTTTACAGGTTACGGCAAAAGACAATTGGCATAGCAAGCAGTGTCCGGGCACGACTGGTAGGTCAGGGTTTTAACCCTGACTGCCGTAAGCGACTCATAACAAATCAGGGCTTTAGCTCCTGAGGGATGTTTTCGACAATTTCTACTGAAATTCAGAGTTTTCCCGCAGCCTGCTTGCTTCATGACCTATGGTTCTACGCCAGCGCTTGATCCACAGCCGCAGCCAGCGCCTTCAACCCCGACGCTACATCGACTCCCAGATGAACCCGCACGGCCCGTCGGCCACGCGACTCCAGCACCGCCAGATCTCCGGCAGCCTGAGCGTCAATGACCACGCCAAAACTCAACTTCTGCCCCGGAATCGCCACATCGACAGCATGGTCCGCCGTGATCTGCAAAAAAACTCCAGAGTTGGGACCGCCCTTGTAGTCCTGGCCAGTGGAATGCAGGAAGCGCGGGCCGAAGCCCAGGCAGGTGGCCACCCGCTTGGCGTCAAGCACCTTGTGCCGTATGCACTGAATCGCCGCCTCGTGTTCCGGGAACATGGGCAGGAATGCCAGCGCGGCAAAGTAGTCGTTCGCGTGAATTTGGCCTAAATGCGCGCGCAGATAGCCGGCCAGGGTTTTGGCGGGGGCAGCCTTATTGAGCGCAGCCGCGTAAGCCTCTGTGGCGTAAACCTTGATGCCGCCATCCACCAGCACCGGCTCGCGCACGGGCAACTTGCCGGTCTTTTCGTAAGCCTCGGTCAGCGCGCGGGTTTCGATCTTGGCCGATTCCACATCGGGCTGGTTGAAGGGGTTGATGCCCATCACCGACCCGGCGACGGAAGTAGCCACTTCCCAGGTGAAAAACTGCCCGAAGATTTCATAGAGATCGTCAATTTCGATGTAAACCACCGGGTGTCCCGCGGCTGCAATCGCCTTCACCTTGGCGTCCAGGCTCTTGTCGGACGACCCCGCATAGCGGATGTAGGCGAAGATGCGGTCGTCGCCGTAAAACTCCGGCGCGGCGATGGCCTCGCGGTCCACGGGTGTAATGCCCTTGCCCTGCTTGCCGGTGGATTCGGCGACCAGTTGCTCCATCCATGCGCCCAGGTCGTAGATCTCCGGCGAGGTGAATACGGTGAGCTTGTCGCGTCCGGCATTGGCCGCAGTGCCCAGCAGCAGGCCGAGCTCAACGGCCGGATTCTGCACTGGGGCCAGCTTGGCCGCTGCCACAGCCTTCGCGGCTTCAGCCAGCAGCTTCTCCGTGTTCAGCCCGGCCACCGTGGCGGCAACCACGCCGAAGTTCGACAGCGCCGAAAAGCGCCCGCCGATCTCCGGATCGCCGTAGAAAATCTTCCAAAAGCCGTCGGCCTTGGCCAACTGCTCCATCTTCGAGCCGGGATCGGTGATCGCCAGAAAATGGCTGCCGGCCTTGCCCTCGCCCACAGCCTTCTGCATCTCGGCAAAGAAATACTGCTTGAGGACGTTGGGCTCCAGCGTCGAGCCGGATTTACTGGCCACCACCACCAGCGTCTCGGACAGGTTGATCTTATCGCGCGCGACCTTGACCTGCGCTGGATCGGTGGAATCGACGATGTGCAGCGCCGGGAAACCCTTTTGCTGGCCAAAAGTGACGGCCAGCACTTCCGGGCAAAGGCTGGAACCGCCCATGCCCAGCAGTAAAACAGACTGAAAGCCGCGAGCCTTCACGTCCGTGGCCAGCGCGGTGAAAGCCGCCAAGTTCTTCTGCTGGCGCTCGACGATGTCGATCCAGCCCAGCCACTTCTCCTCGCCCTGCCGGGTCCACAAGCCCGGGTCTTTCCGCCAGAAGCGGGCTACATTGTTGTTATTGGTCCAGTCAGCGGCGGCCAGGTCCACTGCGCCGCGAAGTTCGGAGGAAAATGCGAATCGTATGCTCATCTCATTCTTGATTGTGCATCAAGGGAGGGATTTAGGAAACCTCCAGGAGCATTTTTATTGTTTCTGCAATACCCTGCCCCGAATGCTACTGAAAGTTACGGCAGCTTGAAGGCTTTCACGGCAATGGCATTGGGCGCGCGGCCGGCGGGCAGCAGGGTGAACAGCGAGAGCGAGGCAGTGCGCACCACCGCCACGTCTCCGGAGCGGGCATCGACAACAAAGAGCAGCAGGCCAGAGTTGGAAAACGCCAGCGCCGTAGAACCGTCGCCGACACGGATGGAGCCGCCCTGGGAGACCGGAAGACGCTGGCCTTCGTCGATAGCGTAGACGGTGACGTACTGGGAGCGGATGTTGGCCACGTAGAGCCGGGAGTTGTCGGCGGAAACAAGGCCGCGCACGGGATTGTCTCCGATGATGGTCGAGCTGTTGACGTCGTCGCTGTTGGTGATGATCTCGGAGATGGAGTCGGAGAGCGAGTTCAGCGCGAAGACTTCTCCGCCGTCTGGCTTGAGGGCCAACTGCATTGGCGCTTGTCCCACATCGAGCAGGGCTTCCAGCCGGTCGGGCCGGGCGGGAATCACCTGGGCGCTGCCCGGCTGTGCGGGATGTACTTCTGTGTGAGCCAGGGAGATGGCCATGATCTGATGGCCGGCCGAGCACGGCACGAACGCCTTGGACGAATCGGGAAGGATGACGGCATCCGAAGCGCCGGGGCAGCCCTCGAAGACCGCGCGGACTCGTCGCGTTGCCGGATCAATGAGGCTGACCGAGTTGCCGTGCCGGTTGGCGACCACCAGGGTCTTGTTGTCCGGGGAGAGGCGTGCGGCGGCCGGCTCTTCGCCGGCTCCGATGGCAGCTATCTCGCGCCGCGCCTTGAGGTCCAGCACGGAGATGGTGTTGGAGCCGGAGTTGGCCACGTAGGCCAGATCGCCGGTGGAATCAATCTCGATGGAGACCGGCTGGCGATGAACAAGAATAGCGCCCGCAACAGTATTGTTTTCCGCGTTGATGACCGAAACCGAGCCTTGGCCCTCCGCCGCGCCGGAGTTGACCACGTAGACTTCGTCGCGGGTGGGGCTGGAGGCCACGGCTACAGGCTTTTGGCCCACCACCAGCTCACGGTCCACGCGCACATCCACCACGTCCAGGACCGTAACAGTATTGCCGCCGCTATTGGTGACGTAGGCGTATTCGCGGTAGTTGGGCGGATATTGCGGGAAGTCGTGGGAGCGGCAGCCGGTAAGGGCCAGCGCCAGCAATGCGAGAGCGGAAAGGTGGGTAATCGTGGCGTTCGATAAGTTCATGAAATAGTTCCGGCTTTCAATGGCTGATTTTCTTCCCTGTTTTGTTTCCCCAAAGCATCATAATTGAGGCCGGGGGACGCCAGCGTTCAACGCTTGCCTAAAGGCGTTTAGCCCAGTAGCCGGGACGGCGCTTGGCATGGGCTACGGCAACGATTTGAATCTCGTGCAGCAGCTCGCGATAGACAATAAAAAAGGGATATCGGTCGAGTACGACGCGATGGGTGCCGTAAAGGTGTTGCGGATATAACCTGGGCTGTTCCTGCACACGGTCGAGAGCCGGAAGTAGTTCCTCATAAAATCCATCGGCAACCGGAACGCTCTGCTTGAGGTACCACTCGTGAGCGGCCTTAATCTCCAGGCTGGCCGCTGGATGATACTTCAACGGATTCAATCGCGCAGCCGGTTTCGCGCCTGCGGAGAAAGACTTTTAATCATTTCGGCGCGCACCAGCTCCCCAGGAATCAATTCCACGGCCCCGGAATCGATCTCGTCCAGACGGAGCTTGATCTCGCTGTCCCAGGCTGCCTCAATCTCCGCTTCCGGCGCTTCATCCTTCTCCTGTTGAAGCAGGCGCCCAATGAGCCAGTTCACTTCATCAATGGGCAACTGGCGAGCTTCTTCGAGAATTTCAGTAGCGCTTCGGCTCATGAATGGATTGTAGCGTGGATTCGGTTGCATAACCACCCCCGCGTGTCAATTTGCGGCCCACCACCGGCGCAATCTGCTCCAGTTCATCCATCATGCGGGCAAACTGATCGGGATAAATCGACTGCGGCCCATCGGAGAGCGCCTTCTCCGGATGGTCGTGCACTTCCACCAGAATGCCGTCCGCGCCCGCCGCCACGCCGCCCGCGCCATGGGCAACACGCTGTCCCGCTTGCCCGTGCCGTGGCTGGGATCCACCAGGATCGGCAGGTGGCTCACCCGCTGCACTGCGGGAACGATGCTCAGGTCCAGCGTGTTCCGCGTGTGGTCGGCAAAGGTCCGCACCCCGCGCTCGCACAGAATCACTTCGTAGTTGCCCTCGCTCATCACGTACTCGGCAGCCATCAGAAACTCTTCCAGCGTCGCGCGAGAGCCCGCGCTTGATCAGCACCGGCTTGCGCAGCCTGCCCGGCCTGCTTCAGCAGCGAGAAGTTCTGCATGTTCCGCGCGCCGATCTGGATCACGTCGGCCCATTCGGCCACCAGCTCCAGGCTCTCGCTGTCGATTCGCCTCGGTCACGATGCGCAGCCCAAAACGCGTCCCGGATCTCGGCCATGATGTTCAGAGCCTCGAGGCCGAGTCCCTGAAATGCGTAGGGCGATGTGCGGGGCTTGTAGGCTCCGCCGCGGAAGAACTGCGCGCCGCTGCGGCCACCTGTTCGGCAATCGAGAAAGCCTGTTCGCGGCTCTCAATCGAACACGGCCCGGCGATGACGGCCAGGTCTCGCCCGCCAATCGAGCCTCTGCAGTTCCCCGCCGGCAAAGCGGATCATGGTGTCTTCTTCTTTACGTCCCGGCTGGCCAGCTTGTATGCCTTTGATACCCGGATTACTTCCGCGACCCCTGAAAGTTCCTCAAGGTTGCCGCGGTCCACTTCGCCCTGGTTGCCGGTGATGCCGATCGCCGTCCGCTGGGCTCCGGGAAGCGGGTGGGCCCGGAAGCCCAGCTGTTCAATTGTCGCAGACCGCCTGAATCTCTTCTGCGTCGCCTGCGCCTTCATCACTACTAGCATCGCCGGCCCCCGAACCATCAGTCTAATGGCTGGGACGGCGAAGGGCAATCGCTTGGTCAGTTGACGGTTTTCCTGATTTGAACTTTGAAACCGTGGATAATGCTATCGTAAAAGTCATGGAGAAATAATAGTATGTGTCCATCATGCGAGACCTTTGGCATAGAACTTCGGAGTTGTTTTGGGAACATAAAATCCTCTGGCTGCCGTTTGTCGTTGCGGACTAGACGGCATTCTTTTTATCGTGGTTTAAGAAATCAGCGACCCATAAACTAATCGAGTGGTGCATGACAAAAACTACGCACTCTGTGCTAGGCGGGAGTTTTTCCTCGCCTGACCTGAGTCAAAATGCTATTCGGAAGGCTGAAATAATATCGGCTTCCTTGGAGTGGGCGCGAATTATTTACATATTTACCTTTACACTGCGGCATTTGTTGTTACAGCAGCATTCATTGGTAGAATTTTAGACTGCCAGTATCACAGCGTGGCCGACGGTATATCGACGTTGAGAGTTGGCCTTCGGCGAGTATTGTGGTTTGCTTCGAAGGTACTCGCATTAGGTATTCTTGCGGTTATTCTACTGGCTCTAATTCCGACCGGCATTACCCGGTTTTTCTTTCAAAACAGATTTCTTGGAGCGCTTGCATTTGGATCTTTCTTTGCTCTACTGGTTTCTATCTGCGTCGCTTGGCTTTTGACTCCAGCGGGCGTCCGGCTCATTCAAGTCCCGCATTCTAGAGATGTTTCTACAGAACTTATCAAACAAGGAAGGATTTTTACAGTTCTGGCCGTCTTGGCCTCCATCCTTCTAAGCTATTTTTCAACAAAAGCTGAAGTGTCACTCTATGCATCCTCATATTTCAATCCGGCGTTTATTCAGCTGGTTATCATGCCTGTAATTTCTCTCTTGGTGGCTCTTCCTTATCTGTCGTTATGGATTGCTTTATCTCTTCTTGCGGCAGATGGGGTACAAGAGACTGAAGTTAAGGCAAGCTCTGAGAATGGTACTCTTCCATAGCTAACGGCTCTGCCTTGTAGCTCAAAATCCACTCCTCCTGCTCTCTCGTGTCAGGTACAGGCTCGCCGCGAGCCGCTTCAACGGCCTCCAGCGCTGCCTCGGGCTGCAAACCCAGATGAATGAGGATGCAGGCCGTAACAACAGCGGACCTGCCGATGCAGCCCCGGCAATGAACGCCAACCGATTCCCCGCAGCGAATGCGTTCCGCCAGCCCGGATACAAAGTTGTGAAAGAAATCCTCGTCCACCGGAACATGTGTGTAGGGAAACGGAAAAGAGAGAAAATTCAATCCGACATGCACGGCTGCGGGGCCTTCATTCGCCAGGCCAAGTGAGCCCGCTTCCCAGTGTTCCAGCAAGGAAACCAGCGTCTCGATGCCGCCGCGTTTCAATCGGCACAGTTCTTCCTCCAGCCTGTCATCTCCTTGAGGACGAAGGACGATGGCCAGCCTTGCGGGCGGATTGCAATTAATCCAGAATATGTCTTTCATGACGCTCAGGCTCCTACGAGCCTTGGGATGTGAGCGCAGACGCTGGGGACGTCAAGATTGAGTGCTTCTCCTTCTTCGAGGAGTGAAATCAGATTATCAAACTCCAGGCCGGATTGGGAACAGGTTCTGGTGTTGCCAATGTCAAGCAGGCAGGTGGAGGAAGGAGCAAAGCGGACGCGGGTGGGGCTGGGCTCAGAGCAGGAACACATACCCGTACCAAGAGGGCACGCTCACGATGAGCGAAGCCCCGTCCAACGGAACATTCAGTGTCATTGGACTTACATCCGCGTTGATCTTCTCCGTCCAGATTCCGGCTTTCGGAAATGGAAGGGTAATGGCGCCGGGATTCCCGCTGAAGTTGAGCAATACTATCGCATACTGCTCCGCCGCGGTTGCCGTGGCGGGAGCATGGCGTTGATAGGCGACGATGCTATTGCCTTGGAGCGACTGCTGATAAAAAAAGTAACTCTCGCGGCTGCGCAGCGCCGGGCTTGCGGCGCGCAGTTGCCCAAGAATGCGGTAGAGACGGATCAGAGGCACTCCCGCTCCGTCGTAGAAATACTCCCAATTCACGTCGCGGCGCAGGTTGATGCGCGCCGCGCCGCTCTGTGGCAGTTCATAATTATCTCCGAACTCCTCTCCTTCCCATAGCATGGGCACGCCTTGAGCCGTGTAAAGCGCAATGGCAAAGGGCTGGAGCATATAGAAGTTATTGCGGTTGCCCCAGGGCAAGGGTCCGTCGCCGGTGGTGCCGGCAAAGCAGATCAGATGACTGTGGTCGTGGGAGTTGAGATACTGAAAGGGAGCCACGGGCATATCGACAGGATTCCCCGCCGAGTCCACCACGGACTTTGTAGCAGGATACACGCTGCCGAAGTAGGGATCGAGCGAATGCGCGAAACCGGTCAGCGTGCCGGCGTCGAGTGCTCCGCCCATGGCGGATTCAGCGCTATTGAGCGTTGCGTCTTGCCACGCCGCGTTCGTATAAGTCGAGCGCAGAACCGAGGGAGCGATGGAGAGAGCCTCGGCGCACTGCACGATGCGGCTATAACTTCCCGGAGCGCAGCCGAAGCGGGCAATGTCGCGAGAGTAAAGATAAGTTTCGTATGCCAGCAGAGCATAGCCGGTATCAGTGGGCGACTGATAAAGGTCGGTAACTTCGTCGTATCGGAAACCATCAACGTGATACACATCGAGCCAGCGTTGATTGGCGATCTGGAAAAACTGCTGCGCAAAGACCTGCGAAAAATCCACCACCGGGCCGAAGGGGCCGTTAGCGCCGATCATGGGGCTGGCCATGCCGGGTATCTTCGCATTGGCTATATCCTGATAGACCTGTGCGTATGGAAACGAAGGATCGACGTGCTGATAGACCAGGTCCAGAATCACAGCGAAGCCATTCGCATGGCAGGCATCGACTAACTGCATCAGGCCCAGCGGACCTCCATACTCGGAGTTAGGCGCAAAGTACTGAACGGGACCATAGCCCCAGTCGAAGTCGAGTTTTGTGCTGGTCACCGGCATCAGCTCCAGGCAGTTCACTCCAAGGCTCTTCAGATAGGTCAGCCGATCCGCAATGCCCTGAAAGGCATTGTTGAACTGATCCACGTGAAGTTCATAGACGACCATGTCATCGAGTTCAGGAGTTTTCCAACTGGCGTCTGTCCAGGAAAACGGTGCTGCGGGAACGCGCGCACAAGGCACTGCGGCGAGCATTCCGACGTCGGTTTGCTGGGCAAACGGGTCGGTAAACCAGCGCGAGACCAGCGTCCTTTGCCCGCCAGCGGGAGTCCACCATAACTGGAAGCGATAGAGATAAATGCCGTCCTGGCCGTAATGACTGTTGGGATCAGGCTGAAGCTGGGCCGTTGCGGTCCATAAGTCCAGATCGCTTCCCTGCTGCCAGACAAGACTTACATCAACCGGATTGATTCCGGGCGTGAATCTGTCTGCCTGGTGAATGATGCGGACAAGCACCTCGAAGCCGCCCGTGCTCCTGACTCCGGGAAGATACAGGCCGAAGCGAATCGACAGTATTCCATTCGCATCGACAGAGCTGAATGCGCCAACTTCATTCAGATTGATTTGCATGACAGGGGTACCTCATTCTGGGGGTCGCACACGAGAGAAGAAAGTGCAAAAAAGGCAGATGGACTCAATCAACTGAAAACAGCGTGGCTCGCCTGTTGGCTGCCACAGCGATGCAAATATAACACATTCTGGGATTTCGTTGAATGGAAAATTACTGCGTGTTTCATAAACCCGCCTTGTGTCAGGGCACTACTTCACAGCTTACGGAAAAATGAAAAATGTGGAGCAAGAAGTGTCAGGGCACGACTTTAGTCGTGCTGAAAAAAGCCTGAATAACAAGGGGTTTTAACCCCTGAGTAATTACAAACGAAACATAGTAGCCATTGATGAAATACGCTCTAGAAATGTTACGGCGGACTCAGTGCTTAAAATGCTCCCAACCATGCGGTTCCAGCGGCTGGCAGCCTTTCTGTGTGATGAGCGCAACTCTTGGCCGTCCTTTGCGAGCTTTCAGAATGCGACCGATGCGAGTCACCGTCACGCCGGCGATGGCGCGAGGCAGACGGACGGCGGGCGGAGCCGTGAAGAGCAGTTCGTAATCCTCGCCACCGTGGAGGGCCTGGGCGAGAGTTGCTCCCAAACCAAGCGGCACGAGCGTCGCATCGATCTCGGCGGCCACGCCGGATTCCTCGCAGAGGTGGGCCAGATCGGTGGAGAGGCCGTCGCTCAGGTCCAGCGCGGCGGAGACCAAGCCATGGCGTTGCAGCCAAAGGCCCTGGGCAATGCGCGGCTGCGGATAGAGGTGCGCGGCGAGCAGCGATTCCAGCTTTTTAGGGATGCGAGGCGGATTGAGGCGAGCTGGCGTGGCCAGCTCAGCCAGGCAAGCAAGGCCGGCAGCGGCTCCGCCGAGTGCGCCGGTAACGTAGAGCAGGTCGCCCGGCTTTGCGCCGGAACGAAGTAGGGCCCGTCCCCGAGGAACGGCGCCAACCAGGACGATGTCGGCTACGGCCACCGGGGATTCAGCCAGGTCTCCACCGGCAAGAGGAGTATTGTGAGCCTCGGCCAGGGACAGAAAGCCGTCGAGAAAGCGCTGCACCCAGGAACGATGTCCGGTGCGGTGGCCTGACGCAACCACGGTGAGCGAACGCGGTAAACCCAGGGAAAGAAAGGCTGCTACTGGCCGAGAGCCCATGGCTGCCAGGTCGCTCAACCCGCGCGCCAAAGTGCGATGCCCAATGGCCTCAGGCGTATGCCAGTCGAGGCGGAAGTGTCTCCCGGCAATCGACAAATCCGTCGTTATGGCCACTTCCTCGCCCTTGCGCGGAGTCAGCAGGGCGCAATCGTCGCCAATGCCTACGCGAAGGCCGCTCTTCGGGCCAACTCCGGCGGCACGCTCCGCTCGTTGGCGAATCTCAGCGAGCAGGGCCAGTTCGCCTCGTCCACGGCTGGTTCCGGAATGGCTCTGCTTCTTCTGCACATTATGAGAATAGGCTAATTTGGCGGTATTCTGATCAGTTGGCCTCGCGTCATAGCTCTCTTGTGCCGATATTGCATCAAGATAGGCAATATTGACCGCGTCAAAGCTGTTGACCGCACTGGGTGAAGCTTGCTAACATTGGCAGACGTTCCAATAAATGCACCAAGTTGGTGTGTGCATTGTTTTCGGAGCCGGAAGGCTACTTTGCCTTGGGCTTTTCTTGAGTACACGGCGAATTGCGGCCCTGCCGACAACAGGGATGAAGGGCGATAATGCTGCGCAAACGCTATTACATACTATTTGTCGCCAGAGATGAAGACGGCCGGATTCGCAAGATTTCCCTGCCGCTTCGCTACGCTTATGGATTCATGGCCGCGGCGCTGGTGGGTACGTTCACCATCGTGGGATTGGCCGGTTCCTACACCCGCATGTTGCTGAAGACCGAGAGCTACAACCAGATATTTCAGGATCGCGAGACACTGCGCAAGGACTACCAGCATATGGCGCAGATTGCGCATGACCGCAATGTACAGGTAGCCTCGCTGGGTGCCCTGGCAAATGAAGTGACCGCCCTCTATGGACTGCGACAGAGCAGGCTGGCCGCGGCCAAGCCCGTTGCTGCCTCCACCGCCGCCGCCGCGCCCACGCCCGCCGGCCTGGGCTTGTCAGACGATCTAGACGCGCAGCAGGTGAAGCTCACCATCGACCAGTTTTATGCCCTGCGAACGCAAGCCATGAGCGGCCGGCTATCCCGCGCGCTAGAGAGCGGCCTCTCGCCCAGCTTTGCCGGTGACTGGACCGAACTGGCCGATGCACCCTCGCTCTGGCCGCTGGAAGGCCGCGTGGCATCCAGCTTCGGTCAGCGGCAGGACCCCATCAACGGAGAAGGCGCATTCCACGCCGGCATCGACATTGACGCACCTATCGGTACGCCGATTCGCGCCGCGGCCGATGGCGATGTGACCGAGGCCTCGATGGTCGCCGGCTATGGCCGCGAGATCATTCTCGACCATGGCCATGATGTAGTCACTCTCTACGGCCATCTTTCCGCCATTGCGGTTGTAGTCGGCCAGCATGTGACGCGCGGACAGGTGATCGGTTACGTGGGCCAGTCCGGCCGCGCCACCGGACCGCACCTGCACTATGAGGTCCGCGTCCACAAGGTTCCGGTCAATCCGCACAAGTATCTGCGCACCACCTACGAACAGATCGCTTTCAGCGGCCCCAGCGAAACCGCACCGCCTACTATGTAAGAGATTAGACGCTACTCATTCCTATTGGCTCCCATCGCGTGGAAGCCTGTGTCGTTTTGGGCATATTTAGAGCATTTTTCCTGTAGGTATTGAGTGGATCTCCTGCTTGGCTCAAGGTTGGGGGTGTTGAAATACAGGTAGCGCCGGCCTCCTGGTCAACGCCGCGCAATACAGCAATAGGAGAAATATTCTAGCCTGCCGCTATTTGCATCGCTGTTCGGCGAACCTCGCTTCATTTCTTTCTTATATAGCTCACATGCCAGATGGAGCGTGAGCCGTCGTCGGAGACGAACAGCGAGCCGTCTTTGGCTTCGGCGACGCCTACAGGGCGACCCCATACTGTTCCGTCAGGAAGAACAAAGCCGGTGAGGAAGTCTTCGTAATCGCCGGTGGCGTGGCCGTTCTTCATGGGCAAGCGGATGACCTCGTAGCCTCCTCGTTGCGCGCGATTCCATGAGCCATGCTCGGCGGCGAAGCCGTCACCCTTGAATTCAGCGGGAAATTGACGGCCCTCGTAGAAAAGCATTTCCAGCGAAGCAAAGTGTGGATTCACCAGAATATCCGGCGTGATGACCTTGGACTGCAACTCGGTATGCTTGCCGGGTGCGCGGGTCCCGAATGCCGCCGCCTGGTCCGCCATATAAAAACCAGGGCCAGCCGTAGAAACCGTCCTCTTGCACGTGGGTGATGTAGTCGGCGGCATAGTTGTTGCCCAGGCCATCCCTTTCATTCGTCGAGCACCAGCTCGCCGGTTGGCCTGGGATTGATGGCCTCGCCAACGCAGTTACGCAGGCCGCTGGCATAGATCTTGATGAACTTGCCTTCCGGAGTGAACTCCAGCACATCGGCGCGGTGGAACTCTTCAGGATGAGTGTCAGCGTCGTCCACATTGGAATGAGAACCTACCGAGGCCAGGAGCTTTGTGCCGTCTTTGGAGAAGACCACGTCGCGCGTCCAGTGGCCGCCGCCGCGCAGGCGTCCGCCGCCAGGCAGATCGGCCAGGTGCTGCGCGGGACCAGTCGCCGTCAGGTCGCCGTTTTTATAAGGAAAGCGGACGATGCCGTCGGTGTTGCCGATGTAAACCCAGGCAGGATGCGGACCGGCGGGGTAGAAGGCGATGCCGAAGGGCTGGTGCAGGCCATCTGCGAAGACCGAGACCTGCGCCGCCTTGCCCTCCGGACTCACGCCGCGGAAGACCTTGATCTTGCCGGTCTCGCTCTCGGCCAGGAAGAGGTCGCCATTGGGAGCGGTGCGAATCAGCCGGGGGTTATCCAAACCAGTCGCATACAGCTCGACCTTGAAGCCTTTGGGCGCGATGGGCAGCATATCAGCGGGCCGGGGAACAATCTTCGGCCCATTGTCCACGGACTCTTGCGGAGCCGGGGCGCGCAGGTCGGCAACTGTGAGGTGTCGGCGGATTCCGGGCGACTCGTGAGCCGCGTCGGTGAAAGCAGCCTGGCCAGTAAGGACAGGCGGTTGATGCTGCCCATTTGCCGGCATCTCGCCAAACAGGAAGGCCAGAAAGGCCAGTGCGCAAACAACGGCAACAGCCCTCGATGAATGAACGGGATGAATCATAAAACCCCCGCGGGAAATACGGCCTTGATAGTGTAAGGATGTTCCGGGCCCCATCCATTTCACGTTCTTTGTGAAATGGGTGGGAAACCACGAAATCAGACCTACAGGAATGGTGAAATTGCTATAGGAGCGCAAAGGCTCTCCGCTATTTGGATGTATCGGAGCCGGAAAAGGAATCATCCGGCGTTTTCAGGCTTCCTGCCGGGCCGCTGAACAGGGAGGGCGTGAGCGTGGCCGTGACCACCACCCGCTCGCGCTTCTGGGTAACCTCGGCGGTCTTCAGCAACTCTTTCAAGCTGTCATTGGCGGCGTTAGCGGCCAGGGGTGCGGTTATGCCTCGAGCCAGAATCAGCAGCACATTGAGCGACTCGGCCTGGCTGGCGGCTTTGTTGATGCTGGGTGCGATCTCCACCACTTTGACATTCAGCGCGCCACCCAGCGACAAAGCCGGCGTAACGCTGGCGATGATGGTCGAGTCGGGCTCCAGCGGCAGAGAGAAGCCGAAAATCTTGATTGCCCCGCCCCGGTCGTCCGAAAAGGGCAGGGCGATCTGGCCCACTCCCCAGACCGGCGAGAGCAGCGGCACTTCATGGTAGTACTGGCGCAGCATCGTCGAGTTCGCAAAGGGCAACGCCGCGGTCGCGTGCCGGTCGAGCATGGAGTGAATCATCTCCGGCGTCGGATAGTTGGAAACGGCCACCATGTCGTAGCCGATCTGCGCCACGCGCACCGTGCGACCCTCGGAGGGAATGCTGTAGACGGTGTGTCCGGCGTAGGTTTCGCGGCTCGTCGAGTGCGCGTCCAGCCAGGTGTTGAGCTTCTTGCCGGTAATCTTGCCCACCAGAACCATCGAATACGCCACCGGCCCATTGGGTCCGTTGGGGTCCGCCATGCGATGCAGCGCAATGGCCGCCTCATCCAGGTCGCGCTCCGGTTCGATGCCGGCGGCATCGATGAACTGCCTGTAGTCGGGCGCATATTCAGGAGCCTTCAAACTCTTGTGCAGAAAGGCCCGCACCGGCTTGAGGTTGAAGTAAACAATGCCGTCAGACTCCGGCAGCAGCCGCGCGGCCTCCGGCGGAGCCTTGGAGCGAAGGAAGATGGCCGCGGCCAAGACAACCAGGACCGCGGCCACTATCCACAGCGTTCTGCGCGTGCGTCTGTTCATGAAAGGCCGTCAGAAATACCGTATCACCTCAGCCTCAATGGCACTTTGCTTCGTTAGTCCTTGCCAAAGTCGAGGACGACCCCGCGATTAAGAACGAATCCATATTCTCCAGGTGATAATGGCGCATTCAGCGTTACTTTGAACGCCCCTGGCCGCAGCATGGTGGTGATAAAATTCCCATTATCTGATGTAGTAGTGCTTGTATACATGTTGCCCGAAGTCAAGATAGATTCCCTTGTATCCTTTTTGATATCGAATTTTCGCAAAACAAATTCAGCCGGCGCGAGCACACCTTCTATTGAAGGGGTCTGACTATTCCTACTTGCGTACGCGGAGTAATACCCGAGATAAAAGTAGAAAGTTGGCTGAGAGTCAGTGATCCTTACATTAGCGCGTGCGCCATTAATCATGTCTTTGCTTTTGATCTTAGCAATGCCATATGTAGCCATCGATCCCAAAACACTGCCGCTCTGATTGGTTTTGTAAAATGAAGGCTTCAGCATAATCATTTTTGCACCTGCTGGAGCACTGTCATTAAAGATATAGATGCCTAATTCATGTGTTGATGCAGGGTCGTCAGGGTCCGCTGTGGCGGGAGAGGGTGGCTGGACTGGAGTCGTAACCGCAGGAGCGGGGACAGGAGCGGAAGATTTTGCCACAATCGCCGCAACAATTTTGTCGCTAACCCCCGCGGTTTTGAGAGCTATGATGCCTTCCGCCGAGGTATCATAATTCCCGGCAGAGGCGTTGATGGTGGAGACAATTAAATCGTCCGACAGGTTAGCGTTGACCAGTTTGATGACGGAGTCGTTGTTGAGCGCCTGCTGTGCTATCAATAGCGGGCAGATGGCCAAAAATAGAACTGCGAGAATGTTTTTGCGCAAGAGTATTCTCCTTAGGATTAAAACCACTAAAACTGTTAATAAATGGCACTAGAATCATTCTACTGAACCTCTGCGTCACGCAAGAAATTTTTTGTAGCGGCCAAAAATCCGCAGGGCCTTCCCCGTTTCTGGAAGCGGCCCTGCCTGTTCATACGATAAAAGCGATCATATTTGGCTAAAACTTCCTGCAACTACTCGCTCACGCTCACGCAATAAATCTTCCAATTGCTGCCCTCGGAGGCGTCGCGCGGCTTGGGCGTGAGTACTCCATACTCGCCTTTTCCGAGTGTGGCGCTCAAGACGATCTGGTAGACGCGAGGCGCAATCTTCTCCGAGGAAAATATCACCGAGTCCTTGTCCAATTTATTGTTGTCCTTGGATGCCATGCTGGAGGAAATGCTGAACTCGCGCTCGCTGGACTTACCCTGAAACCGCAGCAGCCGGTAATCCGCAATAGAGCGGCCTTCCGGCAAGTAAACGGCGAGCGTGATAGGAAGTGCAGCGCTCGTCTGGGCCTTGGCGCCTGTGATATGGCCCGTGGTGGACCCGAACTTATCATCCCGTACGGCAAGCAATGGGGACTTCGTAACGACAATTTCCGGCAGAATCGGCTTCCATATGCCGCTCTTGTTCTGGTAGTAGACGCCAACAATGTCGATCCCAGGAGGAAGGGCGGGCACGTCTGCCACGGGCGGTGCCGGCGCTGCGGGAGCCACAGGCGGTGCAGGCGGAGCGGGAGCCACGGGCGGTGCAGGCGGCGGTGCAGGGGCAACCGGCTCAGGGGGCGGCGGAGCAGGAGCAGCCGGCGCAGGCGGCGGCGCACTCGCGGCCTTGGTCACTATCGCCGAGACCACCTTGTCGCTGGCGCCTCCCGTCTTCAGAGCAATCAGTCCATCCGTCGAGGTGTCATAGTTTCCCGCTTGTGCGTTGATGGTGGTGACGATCAGATCATCCGACAAGCCAGCCTTCACCAGCTTGATGATGGCATTGTTGTCAAGCGCCTGCTGGGCAAAGGCCAAGGGGCAGATTGCCAGAAAAACGACCGCGAGAATGTTTTTGCGCACGAGACCCTCCTTAGGTTTCAATAACCTCGGAACAGCCAAACAACGGCAATAGAATCATCAATCTAAACCCTGCTTTCCGCAAGAAGTTTCTCTTCAGTTCCACGCCGGCGTTGCCGGCCCGCGGTGCATGAAACTGTAGCGCCGGCCTCACGGTCCACGCTTGTTTCTTCCTGGCGCCAAGCAGGCGCATCTTCAGTTTACCGTCCAACAACCAGCACCACGAAGCTGCCGGGGATGAGAGTTGGACGAGGGCGTGGATTCTCTGCTGTGGCTTCGGGACGCGGGCCAAACTCAGCCGTAACCAGATAGATGCGGTCGGCGGCCGAATCATACGCCATCGTTCGCGCGCCGCGCTGAGTAGGCAGCGTCTCCATGGTGGGATAGCCGGCCGCGCTGGCATCGATCACCGAGAGAACTCCCTCACCGCAGGAGGCAAAGGCCAGCTTGTGCGCGGCGTCCCATCCGGCGGCGTCGGGGCCAGTGCCGATCTCTGCTGTGGCCAGAACTTTGCCGGTTTTGGAGTCAATCACTCCCATCTTCTTGCCATCGCATACTGGAAACAGACGGCTCCCGGCAACATCGAAGGCCAGGCCGCTGGGGCCGTCGCAGCCGGTCAGCGGCCACTCAGCAGTGAGCTTGTTGGTTTTGGCGTCCAGGCGGACAATCTCGCTTTTGTCCTCGATATTATCGAAGACCAATCCCTGGCCATCGACGGCGGCAAACTCCGGCTTGCCGGGCAGCGGGATGGTAGACACAACCTTCTGCGTAGCGGCGTCGATTACGGTAGCATCCTTGCTCCGCCCGTTAAAGGCCCACACCGTCCGCGTAGCCGGCTCAAAGACAATGGCATCGGGGTTGGTTCCGGCGGGAATGGTGGCCACCGTGGCCAGCGTGGCGCGGTCGAAGACAACCACAGCGTTGCCGCCGCCGTCGGAGATGTAACCAAATTTTCCGGCAGTGTCGAGCGCGATGCCATGCGTTCCATGCAGGCCGCCAATGCTGCCGGTGAGTTTCCCGGTCTGCGTATCGAGTACATCCACGCGAGCCCCGCGTGTGATATAAAGCCGATGGGCCGGTGGATCAGCCAGCAGGTAATCCCAGCCTCCATCTCCGCCAACCTTCCAGTGGTCGATGATTTTGTAGGGCTGCTGCGCAAAGACGGGGTGAACCGCAGCCAGAAGGCCGCAAAGCAAAACCGCGGCCGCGAATGACCGGGCAATAAGGCGAAGCGTGTTCTGCATGCGCATGGAAAGCCTCCTGATACAACGGTAAAAGAATACCATCATACGGTTGCGGCATAATGAGGCAAACGGACAACAGGCCCGATCAATTACCCTCATATCTATAGGCAGCAAGCGGCCCAGAGGACATCAAATTGCGAATTGTTCTCTCAAATATCGGCACCTACGGCGACACCAATCCGCTCATCGCCATTGCGCTGGAGCTGAAGCGGAGAGGACACGTGCCTGTAATGGCGCTGCCGGCGGTCTATGAATCAAGAATTCGCCCCCTCGGGCTGGAATTTCACGCTGTCCGGCCGGACATCGACCCCGCTAACACTATCCTCGCTGAGATGGTCTACGACATCAAGAACGGCACCGAGCATGGCTTGCGGGATTTTCTCTTTCCCGTGCTGCGCCAGACCTACGACGATTTGCTGGACGCGGCCACCAAACCCCAACGCGCCGGACTGCTGCTGCTGGGCGAGCTGAACTACGCCGGCCCTCTGGTGGCCGAGGTGACAGGAATTCCCTGGGCCAGCTACGTGCTGGCGCCGCTCTCCTTCTTCTCCGCCTTCGACCCGCCTGTGCTGCCTCCGTATCCGCGTCTGGCGCGAGCCGATAGAGCGGTTCCAGGCTTCGGCAGGGTCATCCGGCGGGTGGCGCGCTTCATCAGTCGCAAGTGGCCTGAACCAATCTACCAACTGCGCCATGAGCTGGGATTGCCCAGGGGCGCCAATCCCCTCTTCGACGCCAAGCACTCGCCTAATCTGGTCCTGGCCATGTTCTCTCGCGTGCTGGGCGTGGAGCAAAAAGACTGGCCTGAGCACTCGCTGATTACCGGCTTCTGCTACTACGATGCCGACGCGGGCAATCAGGAGCTTCCTCCTAACCTGGAAAATTTCCTCAACGTCGGTCCGCCCCCGGTGGTCTTTACACTGGGCTCGGCGGCTGTGCTGTCTGCCGGGGATTTCTTCGAGGTTTCAGCCAAAGCGGCCATCAAGCTGGGCATTCGCGCCGTGCTGCTGATCGGCTCGGACCCGCGCAACCGTCCGCAATCTCCGCTGCCGGAGTCCATCTGTGTGGCCGAGTATGCGCCTTACTCCAAGCTCTTCAGCCGCGCATCGATGGTGGTGCACCAGGGAGGCGTGGGAACCACCGCGCAATGCCTGCGCGCCGGCAAGCCGATGCTCATCATGCCTTACTCGCACGACCAGCCCGACAACGCCCGGCGGATGCAGCGGCTAAAGGTGGCGCGTGTGATTCAACGAGGCAAATACACTCCGTGGCGTGTTGCGCGCCTGCTCAAGGCAATGATCGCCAAACCGCAGTTTGCCCAGCGAGCCGAGGATGTGGGGATGAGACTAGCCAACGAGGACGGCACTCGCAATGCCTGCGATGCATTGGAAAAGCTGTTCCTCAACAGCCAGGCAATCCGCTAACTTGCGAACTCGCGATTTCCGCCATGCATGTCCTGAATGTAGCCGAAGGGCGGAAGCTAACTCGCTGTATTAATCTACAACTCCGAATCTTCCACAACTGCCCCGTGCCCCATCCATTTCGCGCACTTTGCGAAATGGGTGGGATAGCACAATGCCCATATTCCAGTAACGGTGAAGATGTTCTAACTCCATGTCCTGTGCCACCTGAGAATCGGCTTCCTTGCCGCCTGCACCTCGTCCATTCTTCCCACGCGTGTCGAGTGCGGTGCCGTCTTAACCAACTCCGGCGTCTCCTCCACTTCCTTCGCGATGGCCCGCATGGCTTCGATAAACAAATCCAGCTCCTCGAGCGACTCGCTCTCCGTGGGCTCGATCATCAGCGCGCCGTGGACGATCATCGGAAAGCTGACCGTATATGGATGGAATCCATAGTCGATCAGCCGCTTGGCGATGTCGCCGGTCTTCACTCCCTTGGCCGCTTGCAGCTTGTCGCTGAAGACCACCTCGTGCATCGACGCAGTCTTGTAGGGCAGCTCGTAAATGTCCTGGAGCTTGGCGCGAATGTAGTTGGCGTTGAGCACGGCGTCTTCCGTGGTTTGGCGCAGGCCGTCCGGGCCGTTGGCCAGAATGTAAGCCAGCGCGCGGATGAACATGCCCACATTGCCGTAGAACGCGCGAACCCGACCCACCGATTGCGGCCGGTCGTAGTTCCAGCGCTTCGTACCGTCCTTGTCCTGGACCAACATCGGCGTCGGCAAAAACGGCTCCAGAAACGCCTTGCAGGCCACCGGCCCGGAGCCGGGACCGCCGCCGCCGTGAGGCGTCGAAAATGTTTTGTGCAGGTTCAGGTGCATCACGTCTACGCCGAACTCGCCGGGCCGCGCCTTGCCCACCAGCGCGTTCATGTTTGCGCCGTCCATGTAAAGCAGCGCGCCCTTGGCGTGAAGAATCTCGGCGATCTTCTCAATCTGGCTCTCGAAAACTCCTATCGTCGAAGGATTGGTCAGCATCAGCGCCGCAGTCTCATTGTCAACTTGCCGGGTAAGCGCCTCTAAGTCAATTCCACCTTCGGAGTTAGATTTAAGATTCTCCACCGTGTAGCCGCAGATGGCCGCGGTGGCCGGATTAGTTCCGTGCGCCGAGTCGGGAATAAGAATCTTGCTGCGCGGATTCCCCTGCGACTCATGCCATGCGCGTACCAGCAGAATTCCCGTGAACTCCCCTTGCGCACCGGCCGCCGGTTGCAGAGTAATCGCGTCCATTCCGGTGATTTCGATCAGGCATCGCTGCAGCAAATCGATCACTTCGAGAATTCCCTGCGCCAGCGAATCGGGCCGATAGGGATGCGCCTCAGCCAATCCCTCAATCCGGGCGACTAACTCATTCACTCGCGGGTTGTACTTCATGGTGCAGGAGCCCAGCGGATACATTCCCAGATCGATGGCATAGTTCCACGTCGAGAGCCGCGTAAAGTGGCGGATGATTTCTATCTCGCTCAACTCCGGGAGCTCCGCACTTTTATCTCGCCATGCGGCGCCGAGCAGCACAGCGGCATCCACCGCGGGCACGTCGAGCGGAGCCAGCTTGTACGCGCGCTTTCCCGTCGAGGACTTCTCGAAAAGCAGCGCCTCGTTCTGCGTCGGATGAGGACGGACTTTGCCGTGAGTGCGTGAAACCGGAACTTCCGATGCTGACATTTTTGCCTCGCTGCAATCTCTTTGAATCTTCCAGGCTAACTTTCCTTGATCGAATCGTGTTTCTTCGTCGTGCCATGGAAGCGGTTCTCATTTACATGCCATATGCATCGCGCCCATATATATCCTGCGAAAGGACAGGCTATCAGCAAACTCGCCACAAGCCGCCAATCCATCTTCATGTGCCGTACAACTACATTCGTGATCATGGTAAGTACAAACATCGCGCCGCCCCACCTCAGCACTCCCCAGTAATAAACGAAGCGCCGCTTGCCTTGCCTCCGCTTCTTCTCCCATGCCCTGTGTTGCCGGTTGTGCACCGCGGATTTGAAGCTCTCGAACATCTGCGCATCTCCAATTGCAAATGCAACCCAGGCAACTTCGATTACCTTGCCGATGCCTTTACCGGCCTGTACGCTAAAGCTTTGGCCGCCGCGTCAATCTGTTCACGGGTAATAACTTCGGTAGCGCACCATAACGTGCAATTGCACAGTTCGGGATACCAGCGGCTCAAATCAATGCCGCCGACTATCTGATTATCGAGTAGCCTCGAGCTCCATCGCTCCGGAGACTCGTCGGTTTGCAAAACAAACTCGTTAAAGCGGGGCGCGCCGGTAAAGAGCAGCTTAACTCCGGTTTGAGCGGAGAGCGTCTTGGAAGCATAACTCGCCTTCGCCAGGTTATGCTCGGCTAACTCGCGAATTCCCTCTTTTCCATAAACTGAAAGGAAGATAGTGGCCATCAGTGCGACTAATGCCTGATTCGTGCAAATGTTGGAAGTGGCTTTCTCGCGTCGTATGTGCTGCTCGCGAGTAGAAAGCGTCAGAACAAAGCCGCGATAGCCGGAGCTATCAACAGTTTGACCAACCAGCCGCCCAGGCATCTGCCGCACAAACTGCTCCTTGGCCGCAAGAACTCCGCAGAACGGCCCGCCGTAACTCAGCGCCACGCCAAAGGATTGCGCTTCCATGCTGACAATATCCGCCTCAACCGGCGGGCGCACGACGCCCAGCGAAACCGCCTCGGCAATGGAAATGATGAGCAGCGCGCCCTTGGCGTGGACGATCTCAGCTATTGCCGGAACATCTTCAATCATTCCAAAGAAATTAGGGCTCTGGATGAGTACCGCTGCCGTTTCCTCAGTAACTGCCGCGCCCAGTGCGGCCATATCGATGCGTCCAGTCTCGCGGTCGTAACCTATAAGCGTGCTAGGCAGACCTTGGTGCTTCGTATAAGTGTCCATTACTTCGCGGTACTCTGGATGAACGGTCGCGACAACTACGGCCTTGTGGCGGCCGGTAGCGCGCACTGCCATCATTACCGCCTCCGCCGCGCCTGTTGACCCATCGTACATACTTGCGTTGGCCACGTCCATGCCAGTCAACTCGGCAATCATCGTCTGAAATTCGAAGATAGCTTGCAGCGTGCCTTGACTTATCTCCGCTTGATAAGGCGTGTAACTCGTAAGATACTCGCCGCGCTGAATCAAAGAGTCGATGATGACCGGGCGATAGTGGCGATAAGCGCCCGCACCGAGGAAGCTAGCGTAGTTAGTTGCATTCTTAGCGCCAGCCGCGCGAAAGTAGTCGATGATCTCGCTCTCAGCCTGCGCGCGCGGTACATCGAGGTCGCGGCTGAGGCGATGCTCTGCGGGAACGACAGAGAATAAATCGTCTATGGAAGCCGCGCCTATTTCGGCCAGCATCTTTTCACGTTCGGCGGGAGATTTGGGAAGGTAGCGCATAAGAGCTTCTAGCTCCTAGCTCCTAGCTTCTAGCTAAAAGCCTGTTGGGCCGGTTACAGTACATCCTGCCGGGAGAAAAGTCAGAGTAAGTCAACGCCGCTTCTAGCCTCGGAAACGAGCTAGAAGCTAGAAGCTAACAATTAGCCTTCTGTTTCTTCCGCGATGAAGGCCTCGTAGGCCGCAACGTCGAGCAACGCATTGAACTCGGCGAGGTCGGCCAGCTTTACTTTGATGATCCAGGTTTCATGGGGCTTCTTGTTGATCTTTTCGGGAGCGTCCTTCAGCTCCTCGTTAATCGCGGTGACAGTGCCAGTGACGGGCGAAAAAAGATCGCTGACCGCCTTGACGCTTTCCACCGAGCCGAAGGTGGCGTTGGCGGTGACCGCGTCGCCCACCTTGGGCAGGTCCACGTAGACGATGTCGCCGAGCGAGTTCTGGGCGTAGTCGGTGATGCCGATGGCGCCGATGGAGCCCGTCAGCTCAATCCATTCATGTTCGCGGGTATAACGGTAATTTACGGGATAGGCCATGCGATTCCGCTCCTCCAGTAGCGAATCCTCAGTGTACGACTTGAGGGGGCTGATGGAAAACAAGGAATCAGTATCTCGCTCAGTCCTTTACGCGGGACCAAAGCCGGGATAAGGCGCAAGAGAAACGAGCGCCAGGATTTCCAGCATTCCGGCCTGCGCGATGGGCAGGCTGTCGAGCGCGGCGCGGACCTCAGCCTCGCTGGCGGCTTCCCAGAGGATAGCCGCGCCGGGAATGTCCCCGCGACGCCAAATCTGGCGCAGAAGGCCCGCCGCGTAGAGTTCTTTCACACGCTGGGTCTCGCGAGCCATCAGCTCCGGGGTAAAGGCTTCAGACGGAAAAGCGTCCATGCGGCGGCGAGATAACGAAAGAAATTGCATGGAAAGATTGTACAGGCAGGGAACAGAGATTAGTTCCTATCTTTCAAAGAACTTCCCATGCCCTCCATTAGTCCACGGATCATAATGCAACGCGAAGTTCGCGCGGTTCTGCACGCTGGGGTGGCTGTAGGTCCAGAACTCGACGAAGGCGTTGGGGTTGGGGTCTTCCAGCCAGGCTTCGCCTAAATGATTGAAGGCGGAGACTGCGGTCTTCTGCGGATCGGCGACTAGGCCGTGGATGGCCTCCTGTCCGTAAACGTCGGCTTCGTGCTCAAAGTGGCGGCTGTAGGTGCTGTCGGCCGGTTGCAGAATGAGGCCAGCCACCGATAGCGCGAAAAGCAGCACCAGAAAGCCCTGGCGGCTGGCGAGTGGGCTTGTTCCGTCCAGTCCGCCCAACTGCCATCGAGCGTTGTTGCGGCGCGCCAACCAGCCGGCAAACCCCGCGCTGGCCCACAACACAAAAAACATTCCGGCGGTCATGCCGCCCAGCTTCTTGGGAATGTGGTTGAGGACGTAGTGGCCGCTCTCATGGCCGAAGATGAAGAGTACCTCGTCGTCGGGAAGGCGGTCGGTGGCCGTATCCCACATCACGAATCGCTTAGTGGCTCCCACGCCGGTGACGTAGGCGTTGAGGCCGTTGCTCTTGGCGCTGGCCTTCATAAGAAACATGCGCTCGGGCGGGATCTTGGTTCCGGTGCGCGCAACGACAGTCTCCAGCTTGGCCACCAATGCGGAATGAGTTTTCGTGAGCGGCTCGAACTTGTTGTAGATGGGGTCAAGCAGCGGCGACGCAAAGACGGAGATCAGGATGAGCGGCAGCGCGAAGAGCCAGATGCGTACCCAGTAGCTGCGCGGGTAGCTGCGAACCAACCAGTTGAAGAGCAGCAGGATCGGAGTGCCGAAAAGCAACGAGAGTCCGAGGCCTTTGGCCAGATCGCCGAGCCATCCGCCCCAGCCCTGAATGCTGATTCCATAATGGCGGCTGACCGCGTGGCCGGCCACATTCAGCGGCAAGTCTGCCAGTGCGCCAATGACCAGATAGACGGCAAAGAAAAGCAGTCCCTGCATCCAGCGGCGGCGCAGTAGGCGCTCTGTCCATGCTGCCAGTCCGGCAGCCCAGCGAAGAGAAAGCAGCAGCCAGAGAAAAACCAGTCCCCAGAGAGAGCCCGCAATCTCCAGCGCGAGGCGAATATGACTGAGGGTGATGGCCTTGGCCAGCTTTTCGGGCGGCAGGGAGTAAGCCTGTGTGCCGGCAGGCTGAGCTGGCGCAACAGTGGTGGCCGGCGCAGCCTGGGCTGGCGCAGACTGGCCGTAGCAATGGCGCGGAGTGAGGCCGGTGAGCAGCATGGCAAGGTAAAGCATCGGCAGCGTTCGGCGCATAAATCTCATGGGGCGTTTCCTCTTGAATAGCTTACTCTGAGACAATTCCTTTGGAAGATGTTTTTGCGAATTATACAGCCTATGAGAGAGATTTCTTTTGCCTTTGTAAGTCGTATGGCCAACAGAGCCGCTTCCCGCGCGATTTTTGTCGTACTGGCGTTAGCCTTGTCCATAGCTGCCGGTGCGCAGCAGCAGGCCGCGCCACTGCTTCTGGACGCGATGACCACCGAACTCCATCGCGCCTTTACCTCGCTGAGCAAGCAGGGAGACGCAAAGCAGTTGCCGCCTTACTTCCTCAGTTACTCGGTGAGCGACGCGGCGATCACGACGATTCAGGCGCAGTATGGCGCGCTGGTCAACAGCGCATCCAATCACCTGCGTGTAGCCGATGTGCAGGTGCGGATCGGCGAGCCCAAGCTGGACAATACGCACGGCGCCCATCGCGGCTCGGCGGTCAACAGCGCCACGCTGCCGCTGGCCGACGACCGCGTAGCGCTGGCGCGGTCGCTGTGGCTGGCCACCAACGCCGGCTACGGAAAAGCGCTGGAAAACTACCTCCAGGTAAAAACTGAATCAGAGGTCCGCGCCAAGGAAGAAGACTCCTCGCCGGACTTCAGTCAGGAGGCGCCACAAGTCTACCTCGGCAAGCCCGCACCGCCGATCAAGATCGACCGCGCGGCATGGGAGCTGCGCATTCGCGCGCTCTCGCTCGTTTTCCGCGATTTTCCCGATGTGAATCAGAACATGGTGATGCTCGCGGCGCAGAATGAGACCGACTACTTTGTCTCCTCGGAGGGTTCGCGCATCATGTCGCCGCACCTGCAAGCACGAGTGATCGTGGTTGCCATGACCCGCGCCGACGATGGCATGGACCTGTTCCGCGTGCAGACCTTCGAGGCCGAAACAGCGGAGGGTTTGCCCGCGCAGGCGGAGATGGAAAAAGCGGTGCGCGATCTGGGAAACAGCCTGGAAGCGCTGCGCAAGGCGCCGGTCACCGAGCCTTTTGACGGGCCGGCAATTCTCTCTGGCCGCGCCGCTGCGGTCTTCTTCCACGAGGTGCTGGGCCACCGGCTCGAAGGCCAGCGCCAGCGCGGCGACGACGAGGGCCAGACCTTCACCAAGGAAGTGGGCAAAGAGGTGCTGCCCACATTTTTATCAGTGACCGACGATCCCACGATGACCGCCTTCGGCAAAACCTGGCTCAGCGGCAACTATCAATTTGACGATGAGGGACAAAAGGCGCAGCGTGTCGCCCTGATTGACAATGGCGTGCTGAAAACTTTTCTTATGTCGCGCCTGCCCATTGCCAGCTTTGCCAACTCCAACGGACACGGCCGCGCGCAGACCGGAAAGGTTCCCACCGGACGGCAAGGCAACCTGATTGTCACCTCGACCAAGACGGAGCCGGAGGCCAAACTGCGCAAGCAGTTGATCGAGGAAGCCAAGAAGCAGGGCAAGACCTACGGACTTTATTTCGAAGATATCTCTTCCGGCTTCGCTGTCACCCAGCGCAATTCTCCGCAAGCTTTTCAAATCATTCCGCTGGTGGTTTGGCGCGTGTATGTGGACGGCCGGCCGGATGAGCTGGTGCGCGGCGTCAGCATTGTGGGCACGCCGCTGGCCGCCATGAAGCGCATCCTGGTCACCGGCGACAAGAGCGAGGTCTTCAACGGCGAGTGCGGCGCGGAGTCAGGCACCATTCCAGTCAGCGCAGTGGCCCCGGCCATGCTGGTAAGCGAAATGGAAACGCAGAAGCAGGCGCAGGGCACGGCACGCCCGCCGATTCTGCCCATTCCGTCCGAGAAGCAGTGAATCAGTGAAGAAGTGAAACAGTGAACAGTACGCAGCGAACAGTTACGCAACTTCTGATTGAATTGATGTTCTGAAAGGGTACGACTTTGCCGAGGTTCCCATCGACAGGTCTTCGTCGATGGGGTGGCTTTACAACTCGCGGAAAATGCAAACGGAGTAGCAAGAAGTGTCAGGGCACGACTTCAGTCGTGCCGCAGATGCAGCCATAAAAGGTCGGGCCTTAGCCCCTGAGGGAATGTCAGAGGAAATAATTATGAAAGTTCCCAAGTCTGTACGAATAGTTGGATGGATTTTTCTATCATTCGCCGTTTTTTGTATTTGGTATATGGTGGCTGCGGACTAAAGCTATAGCATGGTCCCGTGTTTTACATAAAGTGGTTTCGATGATGAACATGGAGGAGCAATGAACTTAATTCGTCCTATTGCATCACTTGCCGCAGCAGCCCTGCTGGCCATCAGCCTGAGCGCGTCCGCGCAAACCCCCTCTCAGCCCACCCGCGCTGACGCCGAAAGAGATCCCGTGCTGAAGGCCATGCTCACCGAACTGGACCGCAGCAAGAGCCAGTTGCAGTTGAAGGACTTTCAGAAGCCGTTCTTCATCCAGTACCGCATCGAAGAGATCGACAGCTTCGAGACCAAGGCGGAGTTTGGAGCCTCCAGCAACTCCCACCGCAATCATGGGCGCGTGGCGCGTGTGACGGTGCGGGTGGGCGACTACAGAACCGACAGCTCCGGAGGCCGCGGCGACGGCGCTGTCAAATTGGCTGCTCTGGACGA
>CAWDQS010000138.1:0-12324 GCA_963804295.1 uncultured Acidobacteriaceae bacterium | reverse complement strand
GCCAGAGTTGGAAAACGCCAGCGCCGTAGAACCGTCGCCGACACGGATGGAGCCGCCCTGGGAGACCGGAAGACGCTGGCCTTCGTCGATAGCGTAGACGGTGACGTACTGGGAGCGGATGTTGGCCACGTAGAGCCGGGAGTTGTCGGCGGAAACAAGGCCGCGCACGGGATTGTCTCCGATGATGGTCGAGCTGTTGACGTCGTCGCTGTTGGTGATGATCTCGGAGATGGAGTCGGAGAGCGAGTTCAGCGCGAAGACTTCTCCGCCGTTGGCTTCTAGGCCAACTGCATTGGCGCTTGTCCCACATCGAGCAGGGCTTCCAGCCGGTCGGGCCGGGCGGGAATCACCTGGGCGCTGCCCGGCTGTGCGGGATGTACTTCTGTGTGAGCCAGGGAGATGGCCATGATCTGATGGCCGGCCGAGCACGGCACGAACGCCTTGGACGAATCGGGAAGGATGACGGCATCCGAAGCGCCGGGCAGCCCTCGAAGACCGCGCGGACTCGTCGCGTTGCCGGATCAATGAGGCTGACCGAGTTGCCGTGCCGGTTGGCGACCACCAGGGTCTTGTCGTCCGGGGAGAGGCGTGCGGCGGCCTCCTCTTCGCCGGCTCCGATGGCAGCTATCTCGCGCCGCGCCTTGAGGTCCAGCACGGAGATGGTGTTGGAGCCGGAGTTGGCCACGTAGGCCAGATCGCCGGTGGAATCAATCTCGATGGAGACCGGCTGGCGATGAACAAGAATAGCGCCCGGAACAGTATTGTTTTCCGCGTTGATGACCGAAACCGAGCTTGGCCCTCCGCCGCGCCGGAGTTGACCACGTAGACTTTGTCGCGGGTGGGGCTGGAGGCCACGGCTACAGGCTTTTGGCCCACCACCAGCTCACGGTCCACGCGCACATCCACCACGTCCAGGACCGTAACAGTATTGCCGCCGCTATTGGTGACGTAGGCGTATTCGCGGTAGTTGGGCGGATATTGCGGGAAGTCGTGGGAGCGGCAGCCGGTAAGGGCCAGCGCCAGCAATGCGAGAGCGGAAAGGTGGGTAATCGTGGCGTTCGATAAGTTCATGAAATAGTTCCGGCTTTCAATGGCTGATTTTCTTCCCTGTTTTGTTTCCCCAAAGCATCATAATTGAGGCCGGGGGACGCCAGCGTTCAACGCTTGCCTAAAGGCGTTTAGCCCAGTAGCCGGGACGGCGCTTGGCATGGGCTACGGCAACGATTTGAATCTCGTGCAGCAGCTCGCGATAGACAATAAAAAAGGGATATCGGTCGAGTACGACGCGATGGGTGCCGTAAAGGTGTTGCGGATATAACCTGGGCTGTTCCTGCACACGGTCGAGAGCCGGAAGTAGTTCCTCATAAAATCCATCGGCAACCGGAACGCTCTGCTTGAGGTACCACTCGTGAGCGGCCTTAATCTCCAGGCTGGCCGCTGGATGATACTTCAACGGATTCAATCGCGCAGCCGGTTTCGCGCCTGCGGAGAAAGACTTTTAATCATTTCGGCGCGCACCAGCTCCCCAGGAATCAATTCCACGGCCCCGGAATCGATCTCGTCCAGACGGAGCTTGATCTCGCTGTCCCAGGCTGCCTCAATCTCCGCTTCCGGCGCTTCATCCTTCTCCTGTTGAAGCAGGCGCCCAATGAGCCAGTTCACTTCATCAATGGGCAACTGGCGAGCTTCTTCGAGAATTTCAGTAGCGCTTCGGCTCATGAATGGATTGTAGCGTGGATTCGGTTGCATAACCACCCCCGCGTGTCAATTTGCGGCCAACCACCGGCGCGATCTGTTCCAGTTCATCCATCATGCGGGCGAACTGATTGGGATAAATGGACTGAGGGCCATCGGAGAGCGCCTTTTCCGGATGGTCGTGGACTTCGACCATGATGCCGTCGGCGCCTGAGGCAATCGCGGCACGGGCCATGGGCAGCACGCTGTCGCGCTTGCCAGTGCCGTGGCTGGGATCAACCAATATCGGCAAGTGGCTCATTCGCCGGACAGCTGGAATGATGCTCAGGTCCAGGGTATTGCGCGTGTGGTCGGCAAAGGTGCGCACCCCGCGCTCGCACAAAATCACTCCGTAGTTGCCCTCGCTCATCACGTACTCGGCGGCCATCAAAAACTCATCCAGGGTAGCCGAGAGGCCGCGCTTGATCATCACCGGCTTGCGCTGTTGACCGGCGCGCTTGAGCAGCGAGAAGTTCTGCATGTTGCGCGCCCCGATCTGCACTACGTCGGCCCATTCGGAAACCAACGCGAGGCTTTCGTTGTCGATGGCCTCGGTGACAATGCGCAATCCGAAGCGCGAGCGAATCTCGGCCATGATGCGCAGCGCCTCCAGGCCCATGCCTTGAAATGCGTAAGGAGATGTGCGCGGCTTGTAGGCTCCGCCGCGGAAGAACTGCGCTCCTGATGCGGCTACTAATTCGGCAATGGCAAATGCCTGCTCGCGGCTTTCAATCGAACACGGCCCGGCGATGATGGCCAGGCCTTTGCCGCCGATGTAGGCATCTGAAACAGCTCCAGAGCCGGCGAAGCGGATGACGGTATCTTCTTCCTTCGCGTCCCGGCTGGCCAGCTTGTAGGCCTTGGAGACGCGGATCACCTCCGCGACGCCGGAGAGCTCCTCCAGGTTGCCTCGGTCCATCTCGCCCTGGTTGCCGGTGATGCCGATGGCTGTGCGCTGGGCTCCGGGAAGCGGGTGAGCGCGAAAGCCCAGCCGTTCAATGGCTTCGCAGACCGCCTGGATTTGCTCCTGCGTTGCCTGCGCCTTCATGACAACCAACATGGATGGACCCCTCGATCCTTAAGTCTAATGGCTGGGACGGCGAAGGGCAATCGCTTGGTCAGTTGACGGTTTTCCTGATTTGAACTTTGAAACCGTGGATAATGCTATCGTAAAAGTCATGGAGAAATAATAGTATGTGTCCATCATGCGAGACCTTTGGCATAGAACTTCGGAGTTGTTTTGGGAACATAAAATCCTCTGGCTGCCGTTTGTCGTTGCGGACTAGACGGCATTCTTTTTATCGTGGTTTAAGAAATCAGCGACCCATAAACTAATCGAGTGGTGCATGACAAAAACTACGCACTCTGTGCTAGGCGGGAGTTTTTCCTCGCCTGACCTGAGTCAAAATGCTATTCGGAAGGCTGAAATAATATCGGCTTCCTTGGAGTGGGCGCGAATTATTTACATATTTACCTTTACACTGCGGCATTTGTTGTTACAGCAGCATTCATTGGTAGAATTTTAGACTGCCAGTATCACAGCGTGGCCGACGGTATATCGACGTTGAGAGTTGGCCTTCGGCGAGTATTGTGGTTTGCTTCGAAGGTACTCGCATTAGGTATTCTTGCGGTTATTCTACTGGCTCTATTCCGATCCGGCATTACCCGGTTTTTCTTTCAAAACAGATTTCTTGGAGCGCTTGCATTTGGATCTTTCTTTGCTCTACTGGTTTCTATCTGCGTCGCTTGGCTTTTGACTCCAGCGGGCGTCCGGCTCATTCAAGTCCCGCATTCTAGAGATGTTTCTACAGAACTTATCAAACAAGGAAGGATTTTTACAGTTCTGGCCGTCTTGGCCTCCATCCTTCTAAGCTATTTTTCAACAAAAGCTGAAGTGTCACTCTATGCATCCGACAGATTTCAATCGGCGTTTATTCAGCTGGTTATCATGCCTGTAATTTCTCTCTTGGTGGCTCTTCCTTATCTGTCGTTATGGATTGCTTTATCTCTTCTTGCGGCAGATGGGGTACAAGAGACTGAAGTTAAGGCAAGCTCTGAGAATGGTACTCTTCCATAGCTAACGGCTCTGCCTTGTAGCTCAAAATCCACTCCTCCTGCTCTCTCGTGTCAGGTACAGGCTCGCCGCGAGCCGCTTCAACGGCCTCCAGCGCTGCCTCGGTCTGCAAACCCAGATGAATGAGGATGCAGGCCGTGACAACAGCGGACCTGCCGATGCAGCCCCGGCAATGAACGCCAACCGATTCCCCGCAGCGAATGCGTTCCGCCAGCCCGGATACAAAGTTGTGAAAGAAATCCTCGTCCACCGGAACATGTGTGTAGGGAAACGGAAAAGAGAGAAAATTCAATCCGACATGCACGGCTGCGGGGCCTTGATTCGCCAGGCCAAGTGAGCCCGCTTCCCAGTGTTCCAGCAAGGAAACCAGCGTCTCGATGCCGCCGCGTTTCAATCGGCACAGTTCTTCCTCCAGCCTGTCATCTCCTTGAGGACGAAGGACGATGGCCAGCCTTGCGGGCATATTGCAATTAATCCAGAATATGTCTTTCATGACGCTCAGGCTCCTACGAGCCTTGGGATGTGAGCGCAGACGCTGGGGACGTCAAGATTGAGTGCTTCTCCTTCTTCGAGGAGTGAAATCAGATTATCAAACTCCAGGCCGGATTGGGAACAGGTTCTGGTGTTGCCAATGTCAAGCAGGCAGGTGGAGGAAGGAGCAAAGCGGACGCGGGTGGGGCTGGGCTCAGAGCAGGAACACATACCCGTACCAAGAGGGCACGCTCACGATGAGCGAAGCCCCGTCCAACGGAACATTCAGTGTCATTGGACTTACATCCGCGTTGATCTTCTCCGTCCAGATTCCGGCTTTCGGAAATGGAAGGGTAATGGCGCCGGAATTCCCGCTGAAGTTGAGCAATACTATCGCATACTGCTCCGCCGCGGTTGCCGTGGCGGGAGCATGGCGTTGATAGGCGACGATGCTATTGCCTTGGAGCGACTGCTGATAAAAAAAGTAACTCTCGCGGCTGCGCAGCGCCGGGCTTGCGGCGCGCAGTTGCCCAAGAATGCGGTAGAGACGGATCAGAGGCACTCCCGCTCCGTCGTAGAAATACTCCCAATTCACGTCGCGGCGCAGGTTGATGCGCGCCGCGCCGCTCTGTGGCAGTTCATAATTATCTCCGAACTCCTCTCCTTCCCATAGCATGGGCACGCCTTGAGCCGTGTAAAGCGCAATGGCAAAGGGCTGGAGCATATAGAAGTTATTGCGGTTGCCCCAGGGCAAGGGTCCGTCGCCGGTGGTGCCGGCAAAGCAGATCAGATGACTGTGGTTGTGGGAGTTGAGATACTGAAAGGGAGCCACGGGCATATCGACAGGATTCCCCGCCGAGTCCACCACGGACTTTGTAGCAGGATACACGCTGCCGAAGTAGGGATCGAGCGAATGCGCGAAACCGGTCAGCGTGCCGGCGTCGAGTGCTCCGCCCATGGCGGATTCAGCGCTATTGAGCGTTGCGTCTTGCCACGCCGCGTCGTATAAGTCGAGCGCAGAACCGAGGGAGCGATGGAGAGAGCCTCGGCGCACTGCACGATGCGGCTATAACTTCCCGGAGCGCAGCCGAAGCGGGAATGTCGCGAGAGTAAAGATAAGTTTCGTATGCCAGCAGAGCATAGCCGGTATCAGTGGGCGACTGATAAAGGTCGGTAACTTCGTCGTATCGGAAACCATCAACGTGATACACATCGAGCCAGCGTTGATTGGCGATCTGGAAAAACTGCTGCGCAAAGACCTGCGAAAAATCCACCACCGGGCCGAAGGGGCCGTTAGCGCCGATCATGGGGCTGGCCATGCCGGGTATCTTCGCATTGGCTATATCCTGATAGACCTGTGCGTATGGAAACGAAGGATCGACGTGCTGATAGACCAGGTCCAGAATCACAGCGAAGCCATTCGCATGGCAGGCATCGACTAACTGCATCAGGCCCAGCGGACCTCCATACTCGGAGTTAGGCGCAAAGTACTGAACGGGACCATAGCCCCAGTCGAAGTCGAGTTTTGTGCTGGTCACCGGCATCAGCTCCAGGCAGTTCACTCCAAGGCTCTTCAGATAGGTCAGCCGATCCGCAATGCCCTGAAAGGCATTGTTGAACTGATCACGTGAAGTTCATAGACGACCATGTCATCGAGTTCAGGAGTTTTCCAACTGGCGTCTGTCCAGGAAAACGGTGCTGCGGGAACGCGCGCACAAGGCACTGCGGCGAGCATTCCGACGTCGGTTTGCTGGGCAAACGGGTCGGTAAACCAGCGCGAGACCAGCGTCCTTTGCCCGCCAGCGGAGTCCACCATAACTGGAAGCGATAGAGATAAATGCCGTCCTGGCCGTAATGACTGTTGGGATCAGGCTGAAGCTGGGCCGTTGCGGTCCATAAGTCCAGATCGCTTCCCTGCTGCCAGACAAGACTTACATCAACCGGATTGATTCCGGGCGTGAATCTGTCTGCCTGGTGAATGATGCGGACAAGCACCTCGAAGCCGCCCGTGCTCCTGACTCCGGGAAGATACAGGCCGAAGCGAATCGACAGTATTCCATTCGCATCGACAGAGCTGAATGCGCCAACTTCATTCAGATTGATTTGCATGACAGGGGTACCTCATTCTGGGGGTCGCACACGAGAGAAGAAAGTGCAAAAAAGGCAGATGGACTCAATCAACTGAAAACAGCGTGGCTCGCCTGTTGGCTGCCACAGCGATGCAAATATAACACATTCTGGGATTTCGTTGAATGGAAAATTACTGCGTGTTTCATAAACCCGCCTTGTGTCAGGGCACTACTTCACAGCTTACGGAAAAATGAAAAATGTGGAGCAAGAAGTGTCAGGGCACGACTTTAGTCGTGCTGAAAAAAGCCTGAATAACAAGGGGTTTTAACCCCTGAGTAATTACAAACGAAACATAGTAGCCATTGATGAAATACGCTCTCAGAAATGTTACGGCGGACTCAGTGCTTAAAATGCTCCCAACCATGCGGTTCCAGCGGCTGGCAGCCTTTCTGTGTGATGAGCGCAACTCTTGGCCGTCCTTTGTGAGCTTTCAGAATGCGACCGATGCGAGTCACCGTCACGCCGGCGATGGCGCGAGGCAGACGGACGGCGGCGAGCCGCGAGTAGCAGTTCGGGTCCCTCGCCACCGTGCAGGGCTGGGGCGGTGGCTACGCCTGAAACGAGTCGAAAGCCAGCGCTCGCATCGATCTTCGCGGCCACGCCGGATCCTCCTTTGGCCGCAGAGGTGGGCCAGATCGGTGGAGAGGCCGTCGCTCAGGTCCAGCGCGGCGGAGACCAAGCCATGGCGTTGCAGCCAAAGGCCCTGGGCAATGCGCGGCTGCGGATAGAGGTGCGCGGCGAGCAGCGATTCCAGCTTTTTAGGGATGCGAGGCGGATTGAGGCGAGCTGGCGTGGCCAGCTCAGCCAGGCAAGCAAGGCCGGCAGCGGCTCCGCCGAGTGCGCCGGTAACGTAGAGCAGGTCGCCGGCTTCGCGCCGGAACGAAGTAGGGCCCGTCCCCGAGGAACGGCGCCAACCAGGACGATGTCGGCTACGGCCACCGGGGATTCAGCCAGGTCTCCACCGGCAAGAGGAGTATTGTGAGCCTCGGCCAGGGACAGAAAGCCGTCGAGAAAGCGCTGCACCCAGGAACGATGTCCGGTGCGGTGGCCTGACGCAACCACGGTGAGCGAACGCGGTAAACCCAGGGAAAGAAAGGCTGCTACTGGCCGAGAGCCCATGGCTGCCAGGTCGCTCAACCCGCGCGCCAAAGTGCGATGCCCAATGGCCTCAGGCGTATGCCAGTCGAGGTGGTAGCGCCTCCCGGCAATCGACAAATCCGTCGTTATGGCCACTTCCTCGCCCTTGCGCGGAGTCAGCAGGGCGCAATCGTCGCCAATGCCTACGCGAAGGCCGCTCTTCGGGCCAACTCCGGCGGCACGCTCCGCTTGTTGGCGAATCTCAGCGAGCAGGGCCAGTTCGCCTCGTCCACGGCTGGTTCCGGAATGGCTCTGCTTCTTCTGCACATTATGAGAATAGGCTAATTTGGCGGTATTCTGATCAGTTGGCCTCGCGTCATAGCTCTCTTGTGCCGATATTGCATCAAGATAGGCAATATTGACCGCGTCAAAGCTGTTGACCGCACTGGGTGAAGCTTGCTAACATTGGCAGACGTTCCAATAAATGCACCAAGTTGGTGTGTGCATTGTTTTCGGAGCCGGAAGGCTACTTTGCCTTGGGCTTTTCTTGAGTACACGGCGAATTGCGGCCCTGCCTGACAACAGGGATGAAGGGCGATAATGCTGCGCAAACGCTATTACATACTATTTGTCGCCAGAGATGAAGACGGCCGGATTCGCAAGATTTCCCTGCCGCTTCGCTACGCTTATGGATTCATGGCCGCGGCGCTGGTGGGTACGTTCACCATCGTGGGATTGGCCGGTTCCTACACCCGCATGTTGCTGAAGACCGAGAGCTACAACCAGATATTTCAGGATCGCGAGACACTGCGCAAGGACTACCAGCATATGGCGCAGATTGCGCATGACCGCAATGTACAGGTAGCCTCGCTGGGTGCCCTGGCAAATGAAGTGACCGCTCTCTATGGACTGCGACAGAGCAGGCTGGCCGCGGCCAGGCCCGTCGCTGCCTCCACCGCCGCCGCCGCGCCCACGCCCGCCGGCCTGGGCTTGTCAGACGATCTAGACGCGCAGCAGGTGAAGCTCACCATCGACCAGTTTTATGCCCTGCGAACGCAAGCCATGAGCGGCCGGCTATCCCGCGCGCTAGAGAGCGGCCTCTCGCCCAGCTTCGCCGGTGACTGGACCGAGCTGCCCGATGCACCCTCGCTCTGGCCGCTGGAAGGCCGCGTGGCATCCAGCTTCGGTCAGCGGCAGGACCCCATCAACGGAGAAGGCGCATTCCACGCCGGCATCGACATTGACGCACCTATCGGTACGCCGATTGGCGCCGCGGCCGATGGCGATGTGACCGAGGCCTCGATGGTCTCCGCTATGGCCGCGAGATCATTCTGACCATGGCCATGATGTAGTCACTCTCTACGGCCATCTTTCCGCCATTGCGGTTGTAGTCGGCCAGCATGTGACGCGCGGACAGGTGATCGGTTACGTGGGCCAGTCCGGCCGCGCCACCGGACCGCACCTGCACTATGAGGTCCGCGTCCACAAGGTTCCGGTCAATCCGCACAAGTATCTGCGCACCACCTACGAACAGATCGCTTTCAGCGGCCCCAGCGAAACCGCACCGCCTACTATGTAAGAGATTAGACGCTACTCATTCCTATTGGCTCCCATCGCGTGGAAGCCTGTGTCGTTTTGGGCATATTTAGAGCATTTTTCCTGTAGGTATTGAGTGGATCTCCTGCTTGGCTCAAGGTTGGGGGTGTTGAAATACAGGTAGCGCCGGCCTCCTGGTCAACGCCGCGCAATACAGCAATAGGAGAAATATTCTAGCCTGCCGCTATTTGCATCGCTGTTCGGCGAACCTCGCTTCATTTCTTTCTTATATAGCTCACATGCCAGATGGAGCGTGAGCCGTCGTCGGAGACGAACAGCGAGCCGTCTTTGGCTTCGGCGACGCCTACAGGGCGACCCCATACTGTTCCGTCAGGAAGAACAAAGCCGGTGAGGAAGTCTTCGTAATCGCCGGTGGCGTGGCCGTTCTTCATGGGCAAGCGGATGACCTCGTAGCCTCCTTGTTGCGCGCGATTCCATGAGCCATGCTCGGCGGCGAAGCCGTCACCCTTGAATTCAGCGGGAAATTGACGGCCCTCGTAGAAAAGCATTTCCAGCGAAGCAAAGTGTGGATTCACCAGAATATCCGGCGTGATGACCTTGGACTGCAACTCGGGATGCTTGCCGGGGTGGCGCGGGTCGCGAATGCCGCCGCCTGGTCCGCCATATAAAAACCAGGGCCAGCCGTAGAAACCGTCCTCTTGCACGTGGGTGATGTAGTCGTCGAGGTAGTTGTTGCCCAGGTCATCCCTTTCATTCGTCGAGCACCAGAGCTCGCCGGTTGTGGGATTGATGGCCTCGCCAACGCAGTTACGCAGGCCGCTGGCATAGATCTTGATGAACTTGCCTTCCGGAGTGAACTCCAGCACATCGGCGCGGTGGAACTCTTCAGGATGAGTGTCAGCGTCGTCCACATTGGAATGAGAACCTACCGAGGCCAGGAGCTTTGTGCCGTCTTTGGAGAAGACCACGTCTGCGCGTCCCAGTGGCCGCCGCCGCGCAGGCGTCCGCCGCCAGGCAGATCGGCCAGGTGCTGCGCGGGACCAGTCGCCGTCAGGTCGCCGTTTTTATAAGGAAAGCGGACGATGCCGTCGGTGTTGCCGATGTAAACCCAGGCAGGATGCGGACCGGCGGGGTAGAAGGCGATGCCGAAGGGCTGGTGCAGGCCATCTGCGAAGACCGAGACCTGCGCCGCCTTGCCCTCCGGACTCACGCCGCGGAAGACCTTGATCTTGCCGGTCTCGCTCTCGGCCAGGAAGAGGTCGCCATTGGGAGCGGTGCGAATCAGCCGGGGGTTATCCAAACCAGTCGCATACAGCTCGACCTTGAAGCCTTTGGGCGCGATGGGCAGCATATCAGCGGGCCGGGGAACAATCTTCGGCCCATTGTCCACGGACTCTTGCGGAGCCGGGGCGCGCAGGTCGGCAACTGTGAGGTGTCGGCGGATTCCGGGCGACTCGTGAGCCGCGTCGGTGAAAGCAGCCTGGCCAGTAAGGACAGGCGGTTGATGCTGCCCATTTGCCGGCATCTCGCCAAACAGGAAGGCCAGAAAGGCCAGTGCGCAAACAACGGCAACAGCCCTCGATGAATGAACGGGATGAATCATAAAACCCCCGCGGGAAATACGGCCTTGATAGTGTAAGGATGTTCCGGTGCCCCATCCATTTCACGTTCTTTGTGAAATGGGTGGGAAACCACGAAATCAGACCTACAGGAATGGTGAAATTGCTATAGGAGCGCAAAGGCTCTCCGCTATTTGGATGTATCGGAGCCGGAAAAGGAATCATCCGGCGTTTTCAGGCTTCCTGCCGGGCCGCTGAACAGGGAGGGCGTGAGCGTGGCCGTGACCACCACCCGCTCGCGCTTCTGGGTAACCTCGGCGGTCTTCAGCAACTCTTTCAAGCTGTCATTGGCGGCGTTAGCGGCCAGGGGTGCGGTTATGCCTCGAGCCAGAATCAGCAGCACATTGAGCGACTCGGCCTGGCTGGCGGCTTTGTTGATGCTGGGTGCGATCTCCACCACTTTGACATTCAGCGCGCCACCCAGCGACAAAGCCGGCGTAACGCTGGCGATGATGGTCGAGTCGGGCTCCAGCGGCAGAGAGAAGCCGAAAATCTTGATTGCCCCGCCCCGGTCGTCCGAAAAGGGCAGGGCGATCTGGCCCACTCCCCAGACCGGCGAGAGCAGCGGCACTTCATGGTAGTACTGGCGCAGCATCGTCGAGTTCGCAAAGGGCAACGCCGCGGTCGCGTGCCGGTCGAGCATGGAGTGAATCATCTCCGGCGTCGGATAGTTGGAAACGGCCACCATGTCGTAGCCGATCTGCGCCACGCGCACCGTGCGACCCTCGGAGGGAATGCTGTAGACGGTGTGTCCGGCGTAGGTTTCGCGGCTCGTCGAGTGCGCGTCCAGCCAGGTGTTGAGCTTCTTGCCGGTAATCTTGCCCACCAGAACCATCGAATACGCCACCGGCCCATTGGGTCCGTTGGGGTCCGCCATGCGATGCAGCGCAATGGCCGCCTCATCCAGGTCGCGCTTCGGTTCGATGCCGGCGGCATCGATGAACTGCCTGTAGTCGGGCGCATATTCAGGAGCCTTCAAACTCTTGTGCAGAAAGGCCCGCACCGGCTTGAGGTTGAAGTAAACAATGCCGTCAGACTCCGGCAGCAGCCGCGCGGCCTCCGGCGGAGCCTTGGAGCGAAGGAAGATGGCCGCGGCCAAGACAACCAGGACCGCGGCCACTATCCACAGCGTTCTGCGCGTGCGTCTGTTCATGAAAGGCCGTCAGAAATACCGTATCACCTCAGCCTCAATGGCACTTTGCTTCGTTAGTCCTTGCCAAAGTCGAGGACGACCCCGCGATTAAGAACGAATCCATATTCTCCAGGTGATAATGGCGCATTCAGCGTTACTTTGAACGCCCCTGGCCGCAGCATGGTGGTGATAAAATTCCCATTATCTGATGTAGTAGTGCTTGTATACATGTTGCCCGAAGTCAAGATAGATTCCCTTGTATCCTTTTTGATATCGAATTTTCGCAAAACAAATTCAGCCGGCGCGAGCACACCTTCTATTGAAGGGGGTCTGACTATTCCTACTTGCGTACGCGGAGTAATACCCGAGAGAAAAGTAGAAAGTTGGCTGAGAGTCAGTGATCCTTACATTAGCGCGTGCGCCATTAATCATGTCTTTGCTTTTGATCTTAGCAATGCCATATGTAGCCATCGATCCCAAAACACTGCCGCTCTGATTGGTTTTGTAAAATGAAGGCTTCAGCATAATCA
>CAWDQS010000137.1:0-10389 GCA_963804295.1 uncultured Acidobacteriaceae bacterium | reverse complement strand
ACGCGAGCACGGTCCGAGCGCGATGCTCCCCATCGTGCGGCCTCCCCCTCCCACGTCGGCCACGATGGGGGGCGAGGGCTTTCCGACCACGGGCCGTTCGTCGCAGAGGAGGCTGGCATCGACCTCCGGCGGCACCTGGAGCGCCGCGCGGGCCTCGGCTTCGGCGGCGCGCCGCTCGCTACGCTGCGAGTGGACGTAGAGCTTCGCGGGAGACCCGACGCGGACCGCGAGCCACCGGTACACAGCGGCAGACGTGAGAAACATATTGCGAATTTTCATGGAAGTTTCCTTTCTTGGGTTGTGAATAGCCTTCCGCAATCAAAATGTTACGGAATCAGATATGTCGGAGGCGGTAATGGCGATTGTTCCGCTGGTCTTGTTGCTGGTGCTGGTCTTCACGATCCCGCCGCAATTGTCGATCGCCGTCGTGTTGTCGTAAATGTCGTTGTTATCGAGGCGGACCTTCGCCCCTGTAGCAGAGCAGACTCCGGTGCCATTGGCGGTGATCATCGAACTAGCAACACTGACCGTGGAACCATTTAGAGCCATGACGCCATAACCGCTCTGGGTGAGCACGGAGCCGGTGATCTCGGTGACCCCCGAAAAAGTGATGACGGCTGGACCTCCAACGCCCTGGATGGTGACATTCTGTAGCGAAGCCTTGACAGGTCCAGCGCCAGCATCACTCACATAAAAGCCGACGCCCCCAGATGTATTAGCGGGAGCGTCAATGACGGTGTTTTTTACCACTACATTCTCTGCGGCATCGCCATTGATGAATATACCCCCATTATCGATTCGGGAATTCTCGACGATCAGAGTTCCGGCGCCGCCGAAGTAAATTCCGCCTCCAGTGCCAGAGTTACTTAACCTGCAATTGTCGACGATCAAAGTGCCTCCGGATTGAACATTTATGTCATTCCACGAATTCGCTTCGTTGATGGTGAGATTCTGCACCGTGACATTGACCCCATCCTTAATGATGATTTCACCGTTTGGGCCTGTAATGGCGCCGAGATTGCTCCCGTCGATAGTGACCGATTGATTTATGACGACGAAGCCGAAGTCGCCCGCATCCTTCGCGGTGATGGTGCCGCCCGCGGTGGTATTGCTCAACGCGCCCGAGAAGGATGCGCAGGGCGAGGCGAAGGTGCAGGGGTTTGAGTCGCTGCCGCTTCCGGAGACCCAGGTGTGGGAGATCTGAGCTGACATGGAAGCCGTGCAGAAGAGCACGGCGGCTGATGTGAGAAGAATGCTGCGAAATCTCATGGGAGTTTCCTTTCTTGAGATGTGAGTAGCCTGGGGATTAACACATCCGCGCGATTGAGGGACGCAGGCTGACGGACGGAGCCGCCCAAATCGGCTGCCAATGGCAATCTCCACAACATCCGGAGAAGTATAACCGATCAAGAATGAGGGGGTTGGCAGCAGAATAATCTATATCAGGAGAAGAGAACGATTGGCAATATCTTTGGAGAAATATTATCAGCTTGTTTCACTTGAACCGCCGTATGCGCATTTGCAAATACTGCGATGTGGCAGGGAGGAGAAGCTATTCTCCTCCCTTGCCGGTTGCACATTTACGATTTGCGTCACTTCCGTAATGAACTTCTGCGGTCAGAATGTTACGGAATTCGATATATCGGCCGCGAGGATGGCGATGGTTCCGCTGGTCTTGTTGGTGGTGCTGGTCTTCACGATCCCGCCGCAATTGGCGATGGCCGTCGTGTTGTCGTAAATGTCGTTGTTATCGAGGCGGACCTTCGACGATGCGCCAGAGCAAACCCCTGATATATTGGCGGTGATCATCGAACTGGCCACGCTGACGGTGGAACCCGAATAGGCAATAACACCAGAACCATTCTGGGTTAGTACGGAATTGGTAACTTCCACAATACCAATGTTGGTATAGATAGCTGCCTGTGTGACCCCCTGAATGGTTACATCCTGCAGTGATGCGTACAAAGGGTAGACGCCCTGCGAACTGGTAAAGAAGCCCTGTACACCGCCCACGATGACAGAATTCCTTATGACGATATTTTGTGCCGCGTCGGTGTAAGCTTCAACGCCGACGGAGGTAAAATTCTCTATAAGGCAATTCACAATGGTCACATTCGCTGGGCCTGCAATAAAGACGCCATTGTCCCCTGAACTCATGCCGTTGAGGGTGAGATTGCGTACAACAACATTAATAGGCGTTGTGCTCATGTTGTAAATCCATACAGCATTAACATTGAAGGTGGTGGTAATGCTGCCCAAATTACCGCCGTCGATGGTGACCGATTGACTGATGATTACCGGGCCGAAGTCGCCTGCATCCTCCGCGGAGATGATGCCGCCCGCAGTGGTTTGGGTTATCGCGTAGCTGAAGGTGGCACAGGGCGATGCGAAGGTGCAGGGGTTGGAATTACTTCCATTCCCGGAAACCCAGGTGTGTGCGGCGGTAGTCGCGGAGATCGAAGCCGTGCAGAAGAGCACGGCGGCTGACGTGAGAAGAATGCTGCGAAATTTCATGGGAGTTTCCTTTCTTGAATTTGAATAGACTGGGGATGAACAAAACCGCTCGATTGAAGGATACAGGCCGCCATCGCCGTCCGCCAGAATCGGCTGTCGATGGCAATCAATGTGAGCCGCCGGCAATTTCCGCAACTTGCGGGGATGCGCAGCATTACCCATATTAAAACCGGTGGCTGGCTTACATATATCAAAATGGATCACCGTTGACAAAATGATTTGGAATTGTATGTCAATCATAATTTCTTTCCTGAAATGCCGCGAAGGAGTCGGCTGGGCCACCAAGCGATGGTGACAATCCCCAATCTCCGGTAAAGCTGAAAAACCAGAATGGAGTTCCATGCAATCAGCGCGGCGGCGCATCCAATCGCGGAGCCCATCGCTCCAAACTTGGGGACGAGCGCAAAGCAGAGAGCTGTCGTAAGGAACAGTCCCATGGCGCGAGTTCTGGCTACAACGCGCTCCAGTCCTCCCATGGTCATCACCAAACCGACATTGCCTGTAATCGCATCGAAGGTTTTGCCGGCGATCAAGACGAGTAGAACCGGATATCCGGCTCTGAACTGAGGACCAAACCAGCCGAGAATCCAGTTTCCGAATACTACGAGAGCCAGTGCGACGGGGATTGCCCACAACGTAATTGTCCGTGTGCTGCGGGTTATCAGCTTCTGTATCCCTGAGTAATCGCGTCTTGCGTGCAATTCGGCCACATGGGGACCTATGGTCAAGGAAATGATAGAGAATGTGAAAACAACCGTTTCCGCGATGCGGGCCGACAGGGCAAACAGGGCGACTGATATTGGTCCAGCCAGAAAACCAAGAACAAGAATCGGAAGCCGCGTCATCACCGTGTCGATACCTCTAAGCAGCGCCATCGAGTAAATACTTTTGCGCCAGACGACCGTTTGGTCGCGTGGTGATTTCATGCACTGCCATTGGGGGTTGAGCTTGATAATAAATATGAGATAGAAAAAGAGAATGAGCGCGAGTACGATCAGCCGGCCCTCAAACGCTACGGACACCGACGCCTCAATTCCAAGGAGCAGGCAAACTGCAATCCACAGCAAGGTGAGAATTGGCAGAACAATCTCATTTAGAAAAACTGTCAGATCTACCCGTCGATATCCACGGAATACTGCGCCGGCGAAAATCTGAAGGCAAAGGAGAGGGGCTCCAGCCAAGCCCGACAGATAAGCAATTCGCATATCCAGCGTGGATTTGCTCGCGCAAATTGAGAGGACCAATAGTGCGGCGAAAGTGAGCGCGCCGCTGACGAGGAGGGTGTTTCCAAAAGACCACCGGAGAAATCCGCCGAGCGCGCCAGGAGCATTCTGCTGCCTAGCAATCGACGTTTCTCTAACCACAAGGGTCTCCATACCTGCGCTTGGAATCGTCAGGATTGCTACCCAACTTACTATGTAGGCATAATTCCCATACGCTGTAATCCCCAACCACCGCGCCAGCGCAAGATTCAAACCTAGCGCCAGGAGCACCCCGCCACACCGCGTTAGAAACACCTGCGCTGTTTGCAGAGTCAAGGGAACTGTGCGGAAATCACGGAATGAGGAGAGCCGTTTCTTCATGCATTCAAACATTGGCAGCAAGTATAGCCTAAAGTTATTCGAAGTGAAAATGTGCTGTGGGTCACGTTCAGCCTATGGTTACGTAGAATCAGAACTCTCCTATCAAGAGTCGAACCGCCGCGGATCTCAGTCGTTGCGCCACGGCGTTCGGAACTCTGCTGGCTGCCGAATCAAGAATTAAATAGGCGAACGCTCGCAGATCCGTCCGCGCCGGCCTCATATGGGTAGCAGCCCAAAAGCGTTTGGCGGACCTGACTCCGCATCTTATGATGAGTCCCCGCAGAGCTGTCAGCATACGCGCCAGTCTGATCCGGGCTGCCAGTGTCACTGGCAGCATCTCCAGATACGGTTGAAGAAATGTTTCCACTGCGAGTTCAAGAGCTAGCTGGCGGGTAGGATCAGTCATCTGATGTTGATGCCGCCGGTGGTGAAGAAGTACATTTTTGCTAAAGCACATCTTCGTTCCGGCCGCGAAACAGCGTATCCAGTACTCGTAGGCGGCTCCGGTGCTGAAATCTTCCTTGAACGGGCCAATTCTCCGAAGTAATTCACGAGAGAGCAACACCGCTGAGGGACATACTGGACATCTGAGAAGACAGGCCGGCCAACTCGCAAATTGCATTGGAGTGCGCAAGGGAACCGGCACGCCTCCGTTCCGGCCAATAAGGGCTGTCCGTGAAGCCCAAATCGTTGACTCTGAATTCACAGATCCCGCAGCCTGCGCCAATTGCTCGGCGAGTTTGGTTGGGCGCCATATATCGTCGTCATCGAGAAAAGCGATCCATTTGCTGTAGGCCGCGCTGATTCCTGTGTTCCTGGCCGCTGCCAATCCGCTGCCATGATTGCTCAGAACCCTCACGCCAGGATACGCGCGCCGCACTTCGTCCGCGGTGCCGTCAGTGCTGCCGTCGTCTACCAGAATGATCTCCGCGGGAGACGCGGTCTGCTCGTTAATCGACCTTAATGCCTCATCGAGAAACCCTCGAGAGTGGCCATTGCGAGTACAGATCACTGCTGCAACGCTATCAATCATGGACATTCTCTGTGCGCTGGGGATGAATGCCATTGAGATGCCAATATCAAGGCTGATCCGGTGATATTATCATGACGCAAGACGGATTTCGATGATCCCCGAAGCTTCCCGCGCTTCATAAGGCCGCAGCGACAGTGATGAGCAGGATGATTGGCCGGTCTCCATGTCGAAGCCGAGAGCACAGGCCGGACAATACATTTTGGAATCGTCGCACCCGCCATCGGCTAAATCCGCGCCATTATGAGGACAGGCAGCTTCGTAAGCTTTCAAGACATCTTTTGCGCGAACCACCATCATCCGATATGGTTCACATTCGACGATCACTCTCGGTGCCGAGGTCGATTCTTCGTCGCAAGCACCCCTCAATATCTTGGCTGCGGAATCCATGTTTCCCGCGATGCGAGGCAGCGCCGCGCGGGGCTTTCCTTGCTGCTCAGTCAGCGCCGGTCCAAGATGATCTTCGCGGCGCAGGAAATGCACCTCGTCCCTGCCCTGCTCAATATCGCTGGCCAGTCGCCAGAACTCGCGGGCGTAAAAGCAGGAGGGATCGAAGGTAGGTTTGGCGGCATTGAGCCGCAGGGAGATGGCCACGCGGGTCAAATTGGTTGTGTTCAGGTGCGTTCCGTGAAGCACCTCCGGATCGAAAACAAGCATCTCTCCAGCCTTCAATGGCTGGCAGGTCGGTTTTGGCAGGGGGCAGCCTGACTGCAGGTAGAGTGCCTTTGGGTCGCAACGCAAATCGTCCTCATTCGTCTCCGGATACAGTACCATGCCGGCCTCGGCTGGCACATCTCCAATCGCCAGCCAGATATTGCGCCCGCCTCTTGAGTGGCCGGTCCAGCTATCGCGATGCGGTCCGTGCACCCAAGCGGCCGGCGGATTGCTGCCGTGATAGTATCCAGCATCGAAGACCGGATCGATGACCTTTCTGGCATTGTAGGCGGCTCGCACTGCCGGGCTTAGGCGGCCCGTTCCAGGATTCTCGGTGGATAAACTTGACCGTCGCGCCACTTCGTAGGGAAAATTGATACGCAGCACCAGATAGTCGTCAATATAGAAGTCGCCTTCCCAGCCTAGAAACTCCCGGCCAACAGCCACTGCCATGGCGAACAGAGGCTGCCGCAAGCGCTCCAGAACTTGGTCGCGCAGCGGACCGAAATCGCCCGCGTCGATCACCTCGTGAAGGTGCTCGATGCCCTGCCGCCGCAGTATCTGCGCGGCGGCATCTCCTTTGATGCGCGCTACGGCTTCCACAATCTCGCCGATTGCTTGATCCTTCATCCCGCACCCTGCGGATAAATCGCAAACTTCACGGCGGAGCCAGAGGCCTGAAAACAATTGCGCATGGTCATTCGTGCCCATTGAAGCTCTCCTTTGGCCGGACTGGCTGATCGATCAATCGTCGCAGTTGCTTGAGGCCGTTGATTGTGGTTTCACGCAGTTGCTCAATCAGCGGAAGCGCGGCAAGCCGGGCGGCGCGGTAACTATCGAGTTCATGAACACGATCCATCACCGCCGCGACACAATCTTTTTCCTTCAGCAAGTCAATATCCCAAGACTCCATTCCAACCGTTTCGAGCATGGATCGGCCGCGCTCGTCATAAGATAGGTGAATGCTGGGGGAGCCGAATGCGAGGCAGGGCATAAACCCATGCAGCCGGTAGCTTACATGCAGCGTACAGCTTCTCAGCGCAGATATGTAGCGGCCAATGTCGTCGAAGTAGATCGGCGTCGCATCGGGGAACCCTGCCGCAAACTCGATATCAATGTAGTCATGACACGCAAGGCGCACAGGTCGCGAGAACTCGGCCTGTAGTGCGACGATAAGCCGCCGAACATCGTCGGCAATCCTCCACTGCAGCTTGGGCTGAACACTCATCCGAAAGGGGTGGCGCACGGAAATGATTACATCGCCTGTCGGTTCCACATTCGTCTCATTGGGCGGCAAAAACAAGGTTGGACAACCTCCAACCACAACCTCAGCGCCCAGATCGCCAAGAATCTTCCGAGATGCCTTGTCTCGCACCATGGAAACTGCCGCGCGCTGCACAAGATGCCGAATAGCTGCTGAGGGAAGCGCGTCGGTGCGCTTCTCCAATTCGCCATCCCGGCCATAAACGCGGCCGTGCGAGAGCGCCATCAGCACCATCGGGCGGCACATGGCATCGACGGCCTGAGCATCATAGGTGATCTGACCATTCTCGAACAAATTGCCGCCGCCTAACACCACGGCATCGGCAAGCCGATTCACGTCGTATATCTGACGCGCAGTCAACCCGCCGAACTGCAACCCCTTCAGCGCCGGGATACTGACGATGTTGGTGGCCGTTCCGAAGACCTCGTAGAGCAGTTCCGCCGTGGCATATCCGATAATGTCATTACCGATATTCCGAGTGGTCGGCCGGAAAAAGAAGATGTTCATCTTACTCTCGAGTGAAATGACTTGGACGATGTTGCGTAGGACGGCGCGATTTGCCTTCGATGCGCAAACTGCGGCGGCGCCTGTGCTGTTTACTGTTCACGCATCATACCAACACGGAGCCAGGGTTTGCAACAAACTCGTGATTCTGTTTAATATGAAGTGCCTGCGGCCGCATCGCCACACTTTCCATTGTCACTTTGTCAAGCGCATTCCGTGACATTTTAATCGCGAGAGTTCATTACGGAAGTGATGCGAAACAGACAAATGCAACCGGCCAGGGAGGAATATCGGCTCTCCCACGGCCTTTTATTTGCTTCTTCTGGGACAAATATCAATAGTAAATTCAATAACATAACGTATCTTCATAACTTTTCAGAATATTTCACAGCAAAACTCAAGACCTTCAATCCCTCATCGTGCTCGGATGTATACATGATCGATTTGCTGCAGGCCGGCTTACCATAAACGGCTGCTCTTGAGTTGAAGACAATCACGAAATGTGTACATCGCGAGCGCCACGTGAAATTACGAATCCGCAACCTAAGAAAGGAAACTCCCATGAAAATTCGCAACATGCTTCTCGCCTCAGCCGCCGTGCTCCTCAGCACGGCTTCCATCTCCGCGGCAACCGCCGTGCACACCTGGGTTTCCGGAAGCGGCAACGATAACAGCGCCTGCACCTTCGCCGATCCGTGCCTCACACTCAACGGCGCTTTGGCCAAAACCACTGCTGGTGGCCTGATCACCGCGAAGGATGCGGTCGACTTCGGCGCGGTGAATAACCTTACTCAGTCGGTCACCATCGACGGCAGCAATCTCGGCAGCATTACATCCAGCAAAATCAATGGTATACCTATCTATATTCAGGCAACGGCCAATGTCACTGTGCAGAATCTCACCATTAATGGCGGGGGAGCACAATATGGCATATTTGTTGAAGAAGGCGGCACTCTGACCGTCGACAACTGCAGAATCACCAATGTTATCGATGGCGGTATATATTTTATAGGCGCTGGGAATCTGACCGTTGTGAACTCCCGGATCGGGTCCTTGAACGGAACAGGAGGTACTGGCATAGGGGTTGCTGACAATGCCGCGGAGAATGTTGTGGTGCGAAACACTGTCATTGATGCTTCACCTCTTTCATCAAATAATAACGGCTTCATGATTTCTTCGAATTCCGGGACTACCACTGCCTCGCTGCAGAATGTCACCATCACGGGCGCTGGGAATTTTGCCGTTTTAACCCAAGCCGGGACCACCCAGATCACCGGCTCCGTGATCACGCAGAGTAATTATGGTGTTTACGCCGTAAGTGGCGCAACCGTCAGCGTGGCCAGTTCCTTGATCACCGCCAATAACACTGGGGTATACTCTGCTACAGGGTCGAAGATTCGCCTCGACAATAATGACATCTACGACAACGCGATAGCCATCGGCAATGGCGGCGGGATTGTGAAGACCAGCACCACCAACAAGACCAGCGGAACAATCGCCATACCCGCGGCTGACATATCGAATTCCGTAACATTTTGATGACGGAAGTTCATTACGGAAGTGACGCCTAGTGAGAAAATGGAACCGGCAAGGTAGGAGTATCGGCTCTCCTCACGGCCTTTCGCTCGCTTCACCAACAACGACTATCGGCAGTATTTTCAACAACATACATCGCGGTCATAATTCTTCAGGATATTTCATGGCAAAATTCATGACCTCCGCTCCTTCATTGTGCTCAGATGTACACAAGTACGAGTAGCTGCAAGCTGGTTTAGTTCTGAGCGATAATTGGGCAGGGCATGGTTGAGTGGAGAACATATGAGGTCCTTTTGCGTAGTTGACAAATCGTGCCATCGCCGCAAGGCTGAAATCTCCTTGGTGCGAAGGTTCTTCCAGGCAAACGGTTGGACGGAAGCCATTTCCGAAAGTGCGGCAGATTGCGTACTTCTCTTTACCTGCGCGGAGATGCGGTACAAGGTTGCCAACATGGTCCATGATGTTGAGGCGATGAAAGGACGCATTCGCAAGGACTCTGAGCTTATTGTCGGGAGTTGCCTGCCAAAGACCGACGCAGCGGCATTAGCACAAGTGTTTCATGGACCGACGATTAATCCAACGGACTTTAGCGCGCTCAACGAGTTGCCCGGCATCACGACCAAGTTTCAGGAAATGCCCCAAGTCTTCGGAAGGGGCGCCGCGCCACTGTCGCTTCTTGCGCCGGCCCGCTGGAGCGGCGTCGATCTTGTTCCTTACCGGCTTGCGCGCTGGACCGCCAGAGTTGCCCCCCGTTGCTGCCCGACGGCTGAAATAAAGCGGATTTCGGCCAGACTGGCGAGAAGCAGGTGCATGACAATTCAGGTCTCCGCGGGCTGCAACAAGCAATGTTCCTATTGCGCGATTCGGTTTGCCACAGGAAGCGTGCGCAGCAAGCCCATTTATGTGGTCATGCACGATATCTCGGAAGGTCTCCGCAACGGATACAAGACGTTTGATTTTCTTTCCGACTCCATTGGCGGATACGGACTGGACCTTGGCTCCAATCTGGGCGAACTGTTGGATTGCATCCTTTCGCATCCAGGATACTTCACCATTGGAATTTCCGATCTTCACCCGCATGAGTTCTGTAAGTATTTCGATAAAATCCTGACTCTATGCAAGGCGAGGAAAATTCATTACCTTTATGTGCCGGTGCAATCAGGTAATGAACGGATTCTGCGAATGATGAGGCGCCCCTGCGACATTGGAGAACTCATCGGCAAGTTCAAGGCCATCCGCGGATTCAGGGAGGTGTTCTTGCAGACAGGCATCATGGTTGGGTTTCCCGGCGAGACGGAGCCGGA
>CAWDQS010000136.1:0-3051 GCA_963804295.1 uncultured Acidobacteriaceae bacterium | reverse complement strand
AGCTGATTCTTGAGCTGCCGAACTTGTGCCGAGTCTGTACTCTTGGCTGCTGCCTCGCCCTTGGAATTGGCGGCGTGTCTCCCTTTGCGGGTTCGACCGCGCCGCGCGCGATTTCTGCCCGCAGACTGGCAATCCTGCGCTTGACCGCAAGCATATCCGGATGGTCAGGCGTGTAGAAAGCCTCCATCTCCTTTTCCTGGTTGAGTGCTTTTTTGAGTTGCTCCTGAAGAGTATCCCCGAGGTCCCCGTGGCTGGGTCGGCGGACGACCCTTCCTGCGCTTGTTGGGTGATCATGGCTTGGAGCAAGGTCTCTCCCTGCTGCATGGAGCTGATTTCCCTGGTCGTGGCCTCCATTTGAGTCGTGAGAGCCTGAAGATTGTTCGAATTCGATGATTCCTGTTCTGGAAGCTTGCCGCTGTACTTGCGCTCGAAGTCGGCCAGTTTGGCGTCCTGCTCGTCCAGACTTCGTTTTGAATCGGCGAGTTGCTGCCTCAGAAAATCGGTTGTGCCTTCTGCGGATTCTTCGCGTGCGCTTAAATTCGCGCTGATAAACAACGATGTGATCTCTCCGCACACCTTTTGAGCTGTTTGCGCGTCCTGCGCCTTGAACGTGATATAAAAGCCCGGCATCCCGCGCGATCCGGAGGGAATCGGGTTGATCCCGATTGCCTTGCGCGTCATATCAACGCGGTCGTCCATGGTGGCCCTGTTGCCCGCATACAGGTTGAATCTCTCGATGATTGGCTCTATGCGCGATCGGCTTAATATCTGCTCCCTCATCGACGCCAGCCGTGCGCCCAAATCTTCATTGACCACAGGCTTCACATAATCTTCCGGCACCTTCTGCTGTTCGATCAGAACCAGCGTTTGCGACGTATACTGCGGGGGCAAAGTATAGCTGATGCAGGTGCTGATTCCAAAGAGGAGAATTGTGCAAGCCAAAATCAGCAGGAATCGCCGCTTCAATATCCCCGCGTAGTCCTGCATTGTCAATTCACGATGCCCGAGCATAATCCTCCTTGAGCCGTTACTTATTGAGGTGCTTTTCACGCGGCGAATACCCGATGCCGAAACTAATCACCTGGTACATACCGTTGAGAATATTTACATTTGCGCTGCTAGATGTTGTCGTACCATTACCGCTATTCTGCTGGTTAGTCAGTAAATTGGACGACTGGTCGATGGCGGTGTAACTCGCGAATACATTGAGATACCTGCCTAGCTTCCGCGTGGCCTGCACTCCGCCGTATCTCGCGTCCGTAATTGGCATGCTCGTGATTGAAACAAAACAGTAGGTAATGTCAGGCGGGCAAATACAGACACTACCGTTGCTTAAACAAAATTCGGTGGCGGCAAGTGAAGAAGTACGCATATACGATCCGGTCACACCGACGGTCAGGTTCTTGCCAAAACCCCGGCCGAAGTTCGCCATGACGACATCGCTCTCCGCTCCGACCATATATCCGGAACCACCCATGGCTCCATGGTTGTACATCAGGCTGGCGGTCCCGACTCGGAAGTTGTCGCTGACCGAAGCGTTCGCCGTGAAGTTTGTGGAAGAGGGCTCGATGGCGCTGTTCGAACTCGAAACCCACTGCGGTCCGGCAGAGACGCTGGTAGTAATCTGCCGGTTCCACTGGCGGCTAAAACTGATTTGCGCGGAGTTGACTTGGCTATAACTGATTTGCGCGGTGCTAGGAGCGCCGCCTGTGTTGGCCCCATAGCTGAAGCGCGAAAATGAATACAGGGCGGATGAGGAGTTGCGCGCATTCAAGCGGCGGGTGAGTCCCGCATTCGCCGAAAACGTGTTCGTATTTTCCGCATTACCGTCGATAAAGTACATTTGCCCATAAGTTGCGCCAAGGTTGAGGGACATCGCATGGTTGAGCCTCTGTCCAAATCCTACCGTAGTTATATTGTCAATCGTGCGGGTATTCAGAGCTAAAACCGTCTGATCAGGCGGAGTCGTCAGGCCAGAACCGCCAATGGGTTCTCCTGTTCCGGGAACTCCCGAGAAACCAACTGTAGGGGTTTGAAAAGAATAACTAACATTGTCGCTGGCCGTAAGATTCCACGAGCGCCCAGCTACGCCCTGCGACAGCGACAGATGCTGAAAGACATTGCCCGCCGAGGGCGTGCCAGCCCAGGCAAAGCCATAGCCGCCGCCATACTGCATGGAGAACGGCCGGCGCTTGCTGATATTCGCATAGCTCGCGTCTCCGGTGACGATACTCATCTGCTGGCCATCCTGCCCTCCTCCGAACTGCGTGGTCTCCGCATAGCGCAGATCGTAGTGCAGCGTACCGTTCACCGGCAGCACGGGGGGACCGCCAGGACTGGCCGGTCGCGTTGCCGCGGGAGCAACTTGTGCTCTTGTCGAGGCGCTGACGGTAATAAATAGGATCGCCATGAGTGCGTAACTTGGTTTCATTCGGGTGGCCTTACGGTACGACGATCGTATCTCCCGGATTCAAAGTGAGATTGAGTGAGCTGTCGCCCTTCAATGCTTGCTTGTATTGCAAGGTTATCTTCTGCTGCTTTCCATCTACAGTGCGAAGGATGTACATCTTTTTCGCGTTGGCGTACTCTGAAATTCCACCGGCCGTGGCTATTGCCTGAAGCAAGGTCATGCCCGGAGTCAGTTCCATCGGGCCGGCCCTGCCTACTTGGCCGATCAAATATACTCTCTTGCTGTTCATTGAGGTCAGAGTGACCGTGACATGGGGATCCTGCAAGTACTTCTTCAGCTTGTCGGCAATGTCGTCCGCCAATTGAACTGGCGTCTTGCCGGATGCCTGGACATCGCCGAGAAGCGGCATAGAGATCATGCCATCAGGCCGGACGAACACATTTGCTGTGCTCGACAGGGTCGGCTCTTTCCATACGAAGATGTTAATGGCGTCGGTTGTGCCGATCACATAGCTGTCAGTCATAGCCGGCAAAACGGTATCCTTTGCAGCCAGCTTGACCGTGTCCTGTGTGGTCTGAGTGGTAGTGTCCTTTGCAACCGGTGTGGAGGTGTCTGGCGCGGCGGGTTTGGACGCATCTTGC
>CAWDQS010000135.1:0-3049 GCA_963804295.1 uncultured Acidobacteriaceae bacterium | reverse complement strand
GGGATGGGCGGCGGCTACGACATGATGTAATCTCGGCTCGCCGGGATCATCGATCGCTCATAGGTACCAAGAAGGGTCCTGCGCAAGCAGGACCCTTTTCGCGTGCGGTCAGTCGTTCGGATCGTAAAGCATCTTTAACACATGAAACATTTTAGGTGCTGCGCCAAAGTTTACGGCTTGTGTTCGGTTTCTTGCTATCCACATGTACTGTGTAAGATGCGAATAAAAACCGGCGCGAATCGCAACAGCAAACAGCTAACGGCCGGCAGCCCGAAAGGCTTCCTCGTTTCGAAGACTGCGCGAGGCGGCCTGGACGGGCGATTCCGCAGCGGAAGCGAATCGATCGTGCGACTTCCGTCGCACTAAATGCGGTCGCAGGATTCGCCGGAATAGATTTATGGAGGTCCGTGCGGGCGCCGGCGCGCCGCCCGCACGGGCGGAGCGCTCCCGGGCGGAGATTCGACCGGAGTGCGCGGCCGCGCCGTAGGAGTCGAACCGGAACCGCTTGCGGCCGCGGCGCAGGGAGTGATGGATCGGCAGATGTCCGTTCGAAGCGGAGTGTAGCCGGCTTGCACGCTATTCGAGTTAGTTGAGCTCTTGCCGCCCAACTGCGGGAAGATATTCACATTGTCCTTGGCTGTGCCAATCCAGTTGTAGTTGAAGTTGATGCTCTGGCGCAAGCCCTGGTTCTGCTGTGAGCGCCGGCCCCCGCCGAAGCCGCCGCGTCCGCCGCTGGGTTGCGTGGCGTTCTTTCCCAGGCTGCGCATATAACGCGCGCCGGCCTGCGTGGTGTTGCTCTGCCCGGTGGTGAGCAGGTGATAGTTCTGCGCGTCGTTGACCAAAGCCGGAGTCGGTTCGGGGAAGAACGGCTGACAATTAGGAGTCGAGCAAGTCAACAGCGCGACTGCTGGTGAATTAGCGAAACGCGCGTAGGGAATCACGTTGTATTTGTTTGTTACGGTGTCGAAGAACTGTGAACCAGGATTTTGTGGATCGTAGATCACCGGCAGGCCTGTCGCGGAAAAGTCGCCCGCACGCTCCGCGTCGGTCGGCACGCTCGCGTATTCATCCAGTGGACTCGAACTGCGCGTGCCGCTGAGGGTCAGGAACATCATGTCTTTGCCGCTGGGCTTGGTCAACCCCGGCAGATAAGGCGCGCTCATGAAGGTAATTCCGAAGCGGTTCGAGCCGGAAGGCGGCTGCTGCTGCGCCTGACCGCGCAGGCTGAACGGTTCCGCGTTAAGCGCCGAGTTGCTGCCGATCCAGAAGATGGCGCCATGCGGCTGGCCGGGATTGAAGCCGCGGAAGTTGCCGCGTCCGCCTCCTCCGCCAAACCCGCCCGGCCCGCCGAAACCCCCGCCCATTCCGCCGCCTCCGCCGAATAGGCCTCCTCCTCCGCCGAAGTTGCCGCCGCCTTGCCCACCGGGCAAGACGCCCTGCGCGCGCAGCGTCTCAACTGCATCGCGGACGCGGTCCGGGTCCAGGCCGGCCAGCGGACTCACTGCTCCAGTCTGGCCGCTGATGGCCACTGAATCGTCGCCAAAGTCCGAGTTGCCGGCAATCGAGGGCAGCGCTGCGCCAGTCGCGCTGGATGGCCCTGCCTGGCTATCGGTGTCAGCGCCCATCGCGCTCATCAGGCTCAGGCTCTGCGCGCCGTTGGTTGTAAGTTGCTGGACGGTTGTCTGAATCGCGCGCTGATTCGAGGTCTCGGACTCCTGCTGCTGGGCTGCCCGCGAGGCCAGCAGCAGATCAAAGCTCACCGTCTGGTCGCGGCTGGCGGCGTTCAACACCGCCTCCTGCGAGCCGGGCGCAAAGCCCGCGAACTGGGTGCGGAGAACGTAGCGGCCATTCTGTGGAATGATCAGAACCCAGGTGCCGGTGATGTCGCTGGTGGTGGAAAAACGCTTGCCGGTGAGCGTGTTCTGGGCGGTAACGGTCACGCCGGGCAGAGGCATATTCCCGCTCTTGACCATGCCGTGCAATTTTCCACCGGTAATCACAGGCGCGGGCTGATTCTGCGCAGACGGTTCACTGGCGCCAGGCGTGCTCACGGGCGTAATGGGTTGAGTTGCAGGCGACTGGGCCATGGAGGCAAAACCTCCCGACACAAAGATTCCCGCTACAACTGCCCAACGCACAACCTCTCGCCGCATGGACGCTCCCTGCCATTTCATGCTCGTATTCATTCAGACGGTTCACATGCCGCGAAGGTTTACAACGGCTCCCTGATGCACGGGATTGACAGCACGGCGTCCACGGAAACCATGGTAACCAAACGCGATAAAAACACTTGCATTCCCGCCCGTCCTATGTTAACTGTTATGTTAATAGTTTATTGATTGCTACCGTGATAGTAACCCCGGTGGCAATGGAACAGGATATTCTCCATGCTGAAGATCGGCACATCCATCCGCGCTTTCCGCCTGCAGAAGGGGCTTTCCCAGGGTGATATCGAAAAAAAGACTGGCCTGCTGCGCTGCTATCTCTCGCGCGTGGAAAATGGCCATACGGTTCCTTCGCTAGACACGCTGTCGAAGATTGCGCGGGCCCTCGACCTGCCCATCACCCATTTTTTTGCCGACGAAACACAAGGCAAGCAGCCGAACCTGCAAAAGCTCTCCGATGAGGAGCTGCGCTTTCTCAACCAGATTCGCCGCTATTCCACCAACCTGAATGAGAGCGACCGCAAGCTGCTGCTGGCCATGGTGAAGAAGTTTGCCGCCACGGCGACGCGCTAGCGATAATCATTGTCAGTACAGTTAGTTTTTGCTTTCCGCTCCAGCGGCAAAGGCCTGTCGCTTCAGTTCGGTCGCGGAACATGGGCAAGATAGAAGCCGAATAGCACCAGAATCCCCACCACCAGGCCCACAGCGTAGCGGAGACGCCGCGTGAAGAGCGCCCTAGACGAGCCTATCCGGGGCACCATCGGAGCCGCGAAGAGCAATCCGCACAGAACGCCCCCCAGGTGGGCCGAATTGTCGATGCTCACGCCTGAGCCAATGACGCGGGTGCCAAAGCCGATTGAGAGGCCAAGCACCAGATTGATGAC
>CAWDQS010000134.1:0-6704 GCA_963804295.1 uncultured Acidobacteriaceae bacterium | reverse complement strand
TGAAGCGCGCGTCGTAGCGGGCCAGCTCCTCGACGTTGCGCAGGGCTGCGCGCAGAGCGACCTCGGCTGATGCTCCGCCTTCGTACAGCTCCTCGAAGGCTCCCATGGCGGCGGCATGGAGTTTTTCGGAATTGGCCAGGACGCGCTTTTCGGTCTCGTGTGCCTCGTCCTCGCCGGGCTGGAGATGGGCGTCTTTGATCTCCTTGCTCTGATAGCTCCACAGATCGACCATGCGCAGGCGGTCCTGCTCGCCTTGTAGGAGGTCGTTGAGTTTGGTCTGCGCGTCGTGCCAGCGGGCGTAGGCTTCGGCGACGGCGTCGGTGGAAATACCGCCGAAACGGTCAAGGAGGGCGCGCTGCTGGGCCTGGTCGAAGGAGCCGAGGCTCTCGCTCTGGGCGTGGACCAGGGCCAGCTCGGGGGCTAGCTGGCGGAGGACGGCGACGGTGGCCGGCTGGTTGTTGACGAAGACACGGCCCTTGCCGGTGGCCATGATTTCGCGGCGAAGAATGACGTCGTTGCCGGCGGAGTCGATGCCGTTTTCTTCCAGGATGTTCTCGGCGTTCGGCGTGGACTCGAAGACGCAGGCTACCACTGCTTTTTCGGCGCCGTGGCGGACGAGCTCTGCCGAGCTTTTACCACCCATCAGAAGTGCTAGGGCATCTACCAGGATGGACTTGCCCGCGCCGGTTTCGCCGGTGAGCAGATTAAGGCCGGGACCGAAGTTGGCGATGGCGTGATCGATGACGGCGTAGTTTTCAGCGCGCAGTTCGACGAGCATGATGAGGACACTCCATAAAAAACAAAAGCAACCGCAGGTCCTTCGACTCCGTTTGACACAAAAAACATGTCAAACTTCGCTCAGGATGACAGAATTTTTGTGGTTCGATCCTGTGTAAACAGATCGGAATGCATAAAAAGCCACAACAGGATTCCGAGCGCAGCATAGCATGAAGGACCGCACCTCTGGCTTGGAGATCGAGGGGAAAAGCGCGCCAGCGCACCAGATCGATAACTTGGAGCGGGGCACGGCGTCTGCTACCGTTAAAGGTGAGGTGAACTCCGATTTTGATTGCTGCTTTACTCTTTCAAGTGCCGCCTGATGGCGGCGCGGCCCAGGGAGCGCCAACGTCTCTAGGTTCAAGCGCGCTGGTGGAGATGATCCAGAACAGCGGCCCGGTGGCCATGGCCGTCCTGGTGCTGTTGCTGATTGCCAGCATCTACTCGTGGACCGTGATTCTGGGCAAGATCTCTTCGTTCCGCAAGGCAACTAAATCAAGCCAGCGATTTCTCCGCGGCTTCCGGACTGCGACTCGCCTGCAGGAGATGGCGACGCTGTCCGCAGAGTGCAAGGCGAGCCCGTTGTCGCAGGTCTTCGATGAAGTGTACGAGACCTACAAACGGCAGACGGGCGGCTCGGGTCCGCCGCGCAACCTGGCGCCGCTGGAGCGCTCGGCGCAGACCGCGGCGAGCGAGGCCGTAACCATCCTGGAGCGGCGGATGACCTGGTTGGCGACCATCGCTTCGGTCAGCGTCTATGTGGGGCTTTTCGGCACGGTGATGGGCATTGTGGACGCCTTTCACGGACTGGGCACGGCAGGCGCGGCCACGCTCAGGGCGGTTGCGCCGGGCATCAGCGAGGCTCTGATTACCACTGCGGCAGGGTTGTTCGTTGCCGTGCCGGCCAACATTGCGTACAACCAGTTCACGGCGCGGATAAGGGTATTTGCCGCGGCTACCGACGACTTTTGCCGCGAGCTGCTGAACTCTCTGGAGGAGATTCCGGTGCGCGGTCCAGTGCGGACGGCGAACACTGAAGGGGTTCGTGATCCGGCAAGAGAAGCAGGCCGAGAGGTGGACCGTGGCTTATACAAGTAGCACCGGACAAACGCGGAGTTCGTTGGCGGAGATCAACATCACGCCGCTGGTGGACGTGGTGCTGGTGTTGCTGATTATCTTCATGATCACCGCGCCGGTTTTGCAGTCGGGAATTGAAGTGGCCGTGCCTAAAACGAAGACTGTGCGGGAGATCACCGAGCAGCGGCTGGTAGTGACCATCAACCACGACCAGCAGGTATTTTTGGGCGATCAGCCGGTCAACATTCATGAACTGGCCGGCAGGTTGCATCAGCCGGGCAGCGATCCGGCCCATCAGGTGATCTATCTCAGAGCGGACGAACGGGTTCCATTTGGCGCGTTTGCCACGGTGATGGACGCAGTGAAGCAGGCGGGGATTACCAACATTTCGATTGTGACGCAGCCGCTGGATACCAAGGTGGCGGGCGGGAACTAGGAAAGAAGCTAGTCAGCTAGTCGGCGAGTCAGCTAGTCAGCAGACAGGCAGGGTTATCGTAAAAATACATGGACAGCCTACTTGATAGCGGTGAGCATCTGGAGCGGGAGATAGCCTCCTCGCCGGAGCCTATGATGGCCCCGGCGGCAGGGTCGCTGTTGCTGCACGGCGGGTTGGTTGCGGTCTTGTTGACCTATGGATTATTGGCAGGCCTGTTTCATCACAACACGTGGGGTGGCGCTGGAAGCGGGGCAATCCAGGTAAGCATGACCAGTGCCCTTCCCCTACCCTCCGATCAGCCGCTCAATGAGAATGTATTGGCCACGGATACGCCCAGCCAGGCGCCGGCCGAGGCTGCCGCCAAGTCGAAGCAGGCGGCGGACGACAGCACGCTGGCCATCGCCGACAAACAAAAGAAGCCAACGCAGAACACGCGCAAGACTCCACAGCATGAGCCGCAGCCGGATAATCTGGCACGCTACGGCGAGCAGTCGGGGTCGTCCATGGCGCGGTCGATCCAGCCGCAGGGCTTTACAAGCGGCCAGACCACAGTCAGCGACGGCGACTTCGGCAGCCGCTTTCCTTGGTATGTGGACAACCTCAATCGAAAGATGTCCGCCAATTTCTACAAGCCGGAGGTAGACCCACACACGCCAAGGGGTTCCAGGGCTTATATACAGTACGCCATTCACCGCGACGGAAGCGTAAGCAATGTACAAATGAGTCAGAACAGCGGAAGTCAGACGCTGGACCGCTCCTGTATGCGCGCGGCGCAGCGTGTGGACACCTTCGGCGCTCTGCCCTCGCAATACAACCAAAGCACACTAATGGCGTCATATTATTGTGAGTACTAGGGCTAGAGAATCAATCTTGATCTTTCCATCAGGCATTCTTGACCTTGTGGAGGATTGTCAATTTCTCCCAAAAACTACGCTCACCCCGCGCTCTTGACACGCACCACGGTGATCTTGGCGAAGCCTTCTTCAAAGACCGGGGGCTTGAGTTTTTCAGACATCTTGCGCATCACGTCCTCGCTGACCGAGCGGTCGCGCTGGCGGTTGCGCTCCAGGCAGACATCCAGCGGCACGTCGAAGAAGACCGCCTGCACCTCGTAGCCGAAGCTCTGAGCCATCTTGATCCATTGGCGGCGTTCATGGATGGAGAGGTTGGTGGCGTCCACGTAGTTCAAGGGCATGCGGGCGATGAGCCGGGCGCGCAGCAGCGAGCGCAGGGTGGAAAAGACCAGCCCCTGGTAGCGCTGTTCCTCGACATCGTCGAAGAGGATGTTGCGCAGCAGGTCGCTGGAGAGCGGGGTGACGCCGCGGCGGCGGAACCATGTGGTTTTTCCGGAGCCGGGCAGACCAATGGCCAGCACCACGAAGCCCTTGGGGGCCTGGGGCGAGCGCCCGGCCATCTGCTGCTCGGGTGGCGCATGGGAGGGCATTTCCGGCTGGGTTTCCAGTTCGAAGCGCCCGGAACCGGCCGGCTCATTCCACTCCTGCCGAGCAGGTTGCTGCTGTTTGTCGGATGATTCGGGCCTTGAGCGCCGATCCGGCCTCGCGGGACGCGGCTCTGGGACCGTCGCCGGGAGCTCGTCCGGATAGAACGGGACCAATGGCCGCAACTGATTCGAGGGGAGTTCCTGGCCGATTTTGCCGGTGGATTCGGAGATATTGGGGGTGCGTCGGGAACGTTTTCTCATGCCGCCTTCAAACACATACTAGTACGTGGATACCATAGTAGCCGAGGACGCTGCAAATGGTGTGCACTCCGTCACATACGATCCTATATCGGGAACGGCACACTATGGGAGCGGGAAGTTTGCTCAAAATGGGGAAGAAATGCGTTTGATTTCGTCTCCTATGACCTGCAATGTTACGATCATGAGTTTGGTGGAATTGCGTGCCGGGAGGTTTTCAGCCGCCAAACCAGGGCAATCTCGAACCGGCTCAAACCACAGCTCACCGACTACGAAGGAGAAAACAGACATGGCAGTAAAGGTTGGAATCAATGGCTTCGGCCGCATTGGCCGCAACGTATTACGCGCATCACTTGGAAATCCGGAGATCGATTTTGTGGCCGTCAACGACTTGACCAGCCCGGCGATCCTCGCTCACCTGCTCAAGTACGACTCGATCCTCGGCAACCTCAAGAACGAGATCACCTCCGGCGACGATTTCATCAGCGTTGACGGCAAGAAGATCAAGGTGTGGGCCGAGCGCGACCCCGCCAAGCTGCCCTGGGCCGAAGTCGGCGCGCAGATCGTCATCGAGTCCACCGGCCACTTCACCGACGGAGCCAAGGCCAAGGCGCATCTGGGCGCAACCGTCAAGAAGGTCATTATCTCGGCTCCGGCCAGCAACGAAGATATCACCATGGTTCTGGGCGTGAACCAGGATAAGTATGATCCGGCCAAACACAACATCATCTCCAACGCCAGTTGCACTACCAACTGCCTGGCGCCGGTCGTCAAGGTGATCCTGGAGACCACTGGCTTGGTCAGCGGCATCATGACCACCATCCACAGCTACACCAACGACCAGGTCATTCTGGATTTCCCGCACAAGGACCTGCGCCGCGCCCGTGCCGCCGCTCTGTCGATGATTCCCAGCTCGACTGGCGCTGCCAAAGCTCTCAAGCTGGTGATTCCTGAGACAGCCGGCAAGCTGGACGGATTCGCGATTCGCGTTCCCACACCGAACGTCTCCATCGTCGATCTGACTTACATCGCCGAGAAGCCTACCACCGTCGAAGCCTTGAACGCCGCCTTCACGGCAGCTTCCAAAGGCTCGCTCAAAGGGATTCTGGGCGTTGACTCCAACCTGCTGGTCAGCTCGGACTACAAGGGCAACGCGCTCTCCTCCATCGTCGATCTTCCGCTGACCAAGGTTGTCGGCAACAGCGTGAAGGTGCTGAGCTGGTACGACAACGAGTGGGGCTACTCCAGCCGCGTCGTCGATCTGATCGGCTTCCTGGTAAAGAAGGGCCTGTAACGTCAGTGGTCAGTTAACAGTGGTCAGTGGTCAGTTTTACGATCCCTGACCACTGATTTTTGGATGCCCGATCTCCCGCTTTTGGGACCCGGGATAGCACATACTTCGGGAGTTCCACCCTCGCCGCGTTATTGTTTTTGCGGCTAGGGTGGGAGGCCGGAAAGCACACCAACGCAGAGATCCTTCCATGCTAGAACAAACGGAAAGCTCCAACGGATATGTTCAATCTTCAGATCAAATCATCCAAAGCGTGAATTTTCGTCACCGCATCTGCGAATACCTGTTCAAAGCAGCAGCGGGTTGGTTTGCTATTGGAGTGGCAGTATTTTTGCTTGCATTGATTTTCGCCATTAAATTGAATGGTTTGTTCAGAATGGCGTTGATAATCAGCGCAGGTCTGTTCACCGCTGCCTTTGCCCTCACCCTCGCCATCTACCGCTGCCCAGTATGCGACACTTATCTCAGCCGCTTTCGGCCTGACAAACTTCACTGCCCCGCCTGTGACGCAAAGGTAAAATAATCAGTATGACGCGTAAAAACATTCCCGGCACCTCTCCCTACGAACCGATTATCGGCTTCTCCCGCGCCGTTCGCATTGGCAATACTGTTCACCTCTCCGGCACAGGTCCGGTTGGCGCAGACGATATGGACGCGGCAGGCCAGACACGCCGCATCTTCGAGATCGCCACTACCGCGCTGGCCGAAGCTGGCGCTTCCTTTAAGGACGTGGTTCGCACTAGAATCTTCTTGGCGCACGCCGAGGACTGGGAGGCCGTGGGCCGCGTCCATGGCGAGTTCTTTGGCAAGATTCGCCCTGCAACCACCATGGTTGTCGCCGCGCTGCTTAGTCCCAAATGGTGCGCGGAGATCGAGATGGAAGCCGTGATCGCGGAAACCTCCGCCGGTACATAGCTCTTCACTTTTTCACCGTGTTCACTGTCCACTGTACACTGACATCAAGGAAGGCAAACGCTCATGCCCAAGCTCACGATTCGCGACATCGATCTGACCAACAAGAAATTGTTTATCCGCGTTGATTTCAACGTACCGCTGACCGAAGATGGCTCGACCATCACGGACGACACCCGCATCGTGGCCACGCTGCCCACCATTGAGTTCGCCCTGCGGCGCAAGGCAAAAGTGATTCTGGCTTCGCACCTGGGCCGTCCCAAGGGCAAGCCGAATATGAAGTACTCGCTGCGTCCGGTGGTTGACCGGCTGCGTACCCTGTTGGGCAAGGCGCTGGGCGAGGAGGTCAACGTGGCCTTTGCGCCGGACTGCATCGGCGAAGTGGCCGCTACGATGGCCCGGCAGCTTGAATCCGGCCAGGTGCTGCTGCTGGAGAACCTGCGCTTCCACGCTGAGGAAGAGGCCAACGATCCGGCCTTCTCCAAGGAGTTGGCCTCGCTGGCAGATGTGTA
>CAWDQS010000133.1:0-4135 GCA_963804295.1 uncultured Acidobacteriaceae bacterium | reverse complement strand
AGCGATATTGACGAGTCTAACAAGGCAAATATTCATAATACCTACACGATTAAACTGGCGCCCAGAAAAAGCGTAACGCTAGTTTTTCTCTTCGATTGTCCAATGGGATTGCCTCCCACGACTTTATTGTGGCCAAAGGCGAACCCCATTCGATCTCCGGTGAACAAAGCTGAATTTGTTTACCGGAGCACCAGGAACCCTCAGAACCACCGCCCCAGGGTGACAAAGACTTTGCGATGGCCGGCGTCGCCGATGGAGGCGCCGAAGGTGAACAGGCCGATAGGTGTGTTGGCGACCAAACCTGCGAGGCCATCCTGGCGGAGAATCGCATTGGCTTGCGGCGACCAAATCTCGCCGGCCTCGTAGCTGAAGACGCCGTAGAGGCCGTGTCCCATCCCGGTGGGCAGAGCCGTAAAGCGGCGCATATAGCCGGTGCGGGCCAGGTATGTGTCGGTGCCGCGAAACTCGTCAAAGGATGAGGCGGAAAGGCGCATCGGGCCGCCCAGTGTGAACATGTAGGGCTGGGCGACGTTGGCGCGCAAATACGAATTGACTTCTCCGCTGAGGCCGAAGATGTTGGCATCTCTCCAGGAACGGGTTCCGCTGAAGGCGAACTTGACCAGCGGCGCATTAGAGCTTGCCACCGCATGGTAAAGCGCGCCGGCCGAGGCAGAGAGACGAAAGCCGTTGGGCGAGACGGCTCCAGTGGCGGCTTTGTCGATGTTGATGTTCAGCTTGCCGGTCTGCGCGGTTCCGGTGATATACGGCCCGCCGCCGGAGCCGGTGATGAGGCTCCAGCGCGTGTCCTCGGCGCGCCACTCGGCGGAAATTTGCATTTGGTTCGAGAATGTACGGCCCGCCTCGACGCCCGCGTCCAAGGATTGCAAAAAGCGTTCGGCCATGCGCTTCTGGTTGGCCCAGATGTAGACCGGGCTGCGGAGGATGCCGGTGCGCGGCTCCAAAAAATAGCCGCCGGGAAAATAGCCGCCGTGGGTGAGCAGGCGGTAGTATTCGGCGGAGAGATCCGTCATGTAACCGATGCGGGCGTTGGCGCGCAGCTCGGAGCCATAGCCGCCTAGATTCTGATCGATTAGGCGGAGAGTCATCATGCCACGGGTGATGTTGGAGTTGGCGGCTTCAAATTCGGCGCCAACTAGAAGATAGGGCGGGCCGATGCGGTCGTTGCTGAGGTGGACCAGGATGCCAGTGTCGGGAGCCGGCGCGGTTGGGATGGACGGGCCAGGGGCGCGCGCATCGGACGCAAGCGTCGCGGCGGGCACGGACGCTGGTGCGAAAGTCTCCCAAGTAGCGCTGATTCCGCCGTTGGACTGAACGGGTTCGAGGACGTCGATGGTGGAGGTTGGCTCGATAGGCCGGCCCTCGATAGGCTTCATATCGGCGAGAACCTCGTGAACGGCGCCCGGCTTTCCTCCTTCCACACGGAGCTCGCGCAGGATGCCGGGCCGCGGGCTGCGGCGGCTTTCGCGCGCGTCCAGGTACGCCTTCCAGCCGTCGGCATCGAGGGCGTAACGCAGCAGTGCGGCGCGATTTTGCTCGGCAGCCTTGTAACCGGCGTCGATCAGCGGCGCGGCACGGGTGTAGTCAGTGGCAGAGAAGCTGCCCACCGGCACGCTGACCACCACATCGGCCAGCCGCTCGGCCTCGATAACATTGCGCTGAATGCCTACATCGAAGGCGCGGTTGAGGACGCCGAGGGCGGAACTGGTATCAGCCTTGGAAAGAGCTGCATCTTCAAGGTGGATGGCGATGATGACTCCGGCGTGCAGGTCGCGCTTGAGAACGTCCGTGGGCAGGTTGTCGAGGATGCCGCCATCGACCAGATAATGGCCTTTGCGGTCCTGGACCGGCGAGAATACGCCGGGAATGGAGATGGAGGCGCGCACGGCCTGGGGCAAGGGCCCGGAGGCAAAGGTGACCGATTCGAGGGTGTTCAGATCGGTGGCCACACAGCGAAAGGGAATAGGAAGCTGATTGTAATCCAGCTCCTGGTTGTTGTCGTTGGGCAGGTTGCTGGTTAGGAACTCGTTGACGCCGCGATCTGCGAGCAGGGCGTTGCGCAGGAACAGATGGTGGCGTAAACCGACGGTCAGAGCTGCTGGAAGTTCATAGCGATCCTGGCGGCGGCGGAAGCTCAACTCGGAGTAGGGAGTTTGCAAGGTAAAAACGCGCGTGAAGGCATCGCTGACGGCAATCGCGCGCATTTGGGCGGGTGAGTTGCCCGCTGCGTAGAGTGCGCCGACCAGCGAGCCCATGCTGGTGCCGGAGATGCGGTCGACGGGGATGCGATGCTCCTCAAGCCATTGCAGGACGCCGATGTGAGCCATGCCCAGTGCGCCGCCGCCCTCCAGCGCTACGCCGATAGCCGGACGGCCTGACGGCTGCACTGCGGGCAGGGCAGAGCCAGAGAAGGCAGAAACGGAATTTGCCGAGTCCTGTGCTGTGGCAGAAGTTGCAAGCAGAGTGGCGGCTAACAGGATTGCGGGAGATTTCCAACGCACGGATGCACCCCCTGAGGAATGATCAGTCTATTAAGTTAACGCTTTTCAGAGGGGATTGCCGTGACGTGTGCTGGTCAGGGTTGCTACTGACGCCTGAGCGTGGCCGGGATGCCGGGAAAAGACTAAATACACAAGACTGCCTTTCGGGCGCAGAATTCCCTTCCGCGACTCAAGCGCGGCGCTCCGGAGAGGAGGACGGTTCAGTCTTACTTCGGCGGCGGGGCCGGCGTGAATACATCGCGTCTCTGCGCGGGTTCCGGCTTGGGTTTTGGCTTGGGCGCCTTCTTGACTTCTTTTCTGCCTTTGTCTTTGCTTCCCATGGCTGCAAGTGTGCCACAATCGCGGTCCAGTCCGCAAGGGCGCGATGGCATTAATTTCGTGCTAAGCCGCGGCAGAAGCACTGCGAGCTTTTGGTTGCCGTTTGCATCGATGCGGAGGACGGGAACCAGTATGACGAGTATGAATAAAGGTTATTCAGGCAACTCCAGCAAACCTGTGACGGTGAAACCGGCTTCGGATTTGGCTGTGGTCTCCTGGGGTTGGGCGCCGCCCAGGCTCAGAGTGTATTTGCCGGGCAGTATGGAGCGGATTCCCTTCTCGTTGACGCCCGACAACGAGCGAGGATCGATGGAGAGGCTGACTTCGCGGCTTGCTCCCGCGGCAATGTGAACCCGCTGAAAGCCCACCAGGGATTGAATCGGTCCATCGGGCTGCGGGGTCTTCAGGTAGGCTTCGACGACTTCGTCGCCGGAAACGGTGCTGCTGTTGGTAACGGTGACGGTCGCGGTAATAGGGTCACCGGCCTTGAGCATTTCAACGGAGAGCTTAACCGGGCCGTATGTAAAAGAGGAATAGCTGAGTCCGTAGCCGAAGCCCCAAAGCGGCTTGCCGGTGAAATAACGATAAGTGCGGCCCCCCGATGCATCGTGGAGCCCATAGTAGGTGAAGGCGGGCAAGCCGTCAAGCGAGGCGTAGAAGGTGATGGGCAGACGGCCGGCTGGGTTGTTGAGGCCTGCCAGGGTGCGAGCAATCGCATCGCCACCCTCAACGCCGGGATACCATGCTTCGAGAATGGCATCGGCGTGCTGGTTTGCCCAGTTGAGGGCCACTGCGCTGCCGCTCTGCAAGACCACGATGAGCGGCTTGCCGGTGGCGGCGACGGCTTCCAGAAGTTTTTGCTGAGGCGCGGGCAGGTCGAGGCTGGTGCGGTCGCCACCGTCGAAACCGTCGATCTTGATGGGCATCTCCTCGCCTTCCAACTGCGGCGAGAGGCCCACGAAGGCGATCACCACGTCGGACCCTTTGGCGCGTACCACGGCTTCATCGAGCTGAGCCTGGGCTGGCGCTTCCCACTTGAGGGTAATGCCGCCGCCGGACTGATCGCCGGCGTGAGAGTATTCCAGACGGAAGTCATGCGGATTGGTGTCGGTGAAGTCCACCGCGATGGAGGGCGGCTTGGGGGAATTCTCCACCGGTGGGGCGGTGGGCGAGGCTCCGGGGGCGGAGTGGAAGTTGCCCATCACGGACAAATCACGGCCTTCGCGCAGGCTGCCCTCGCCGAGAACCATGCCGTCGAGGACATAGCGGTAGTTCTCGTCCGGCGAATAGGGGAAGCT
>CAWDQS010000132.1:0-5399 GCA_963804295.1 uncultured Acidobacteriaceae bacterium | reverse complement strand
CTGCGCCCTCTTTGACGAGTGCCTGCACGGCTTCTGGATGGAGATCATAGACAACGCATTGGTGGCCAGCCCGCAGAAGGCGCCGCACCATGTTGGTCCCCATCCGGCCCAGCCCGATCATACCCAATTCCATATGGCATTCCCTTCGCTTCAATAGCGGAAGCATTCGTTCTGTACAGATTTGAGATGCATCAGCGGAACTGTAGGATTTCTAAATTCATCGGCGTGTTACATTACCTTTCCTCGCTCTCCCAGATTCAATACATGGCGAGCGATACTCGCAGGACCTCGGAGTCCGACCCGAAGTCCAGCCCCCAGTCGGTTTGATCTCCGTTTAGAATGCGGTACGATTGGAAGACGCCGTTCTCATACGCGCCTTCTTCCACGCGCAAGAACTGACGGTGCTGCCAATTCCCATCGATAAGGGCCGAGGGCGTCTGACCGGTCCCGACGACGATCTTCTGCGTTATTTGTTGCTGTGCGGTGCCCGCGGGACGGAAGTCGACGCGGCAGTGGAATCCTGTGACAAGAAACTGATTGTCGCTCAATTGAGCCACAAGCACGCGGCCGATCGGCTCTGCATTCCCTGTGGCAGGGCCTCCCCGGCCAACGCCGTAAGAGACTACGGCGTCCCAGCTTCCGAAGTGAAGCGTCTGCGTGGACTGGCCTTCCACTTCTGCCACAGCCTGCAGTTTTCCTTCGAAGTTAAGGCGAGCAACGTCGCGCATCATCGGGCCGAGCAGCTTGTAATTCTGCGCCGTCGGATCAAGAAAGGCATTCGGCTCATTGGGCACCATTCTCTCCGGATGATTGGTCCGCGTGTAGTCCAGCCCGAACGGCGAATAGCCAATCGTCTGCAATCCCAGGGCTGCAAAAAGAAAACGCGCCGCGTGGGGTGTCCCGCCAGTCTCCGGAATGAACAAGGCATTATCCGGCCGGTGATAAAGCTCCATGACCTTCAGGTAAGACGGCGTATCCAGCAGGTAGATGTCCGGAGCGAGTACGTCGATCGCCGGCGCCTCGGCCTTCCAGATGGAAAGCACGTTGTCTGTCGGGCCGCCGCTTTCGTAGCTTCCCGGCGCTCCTTTGAAGGGATCGCGCAGCGCCGCATTCACGTACAGTGGCAGCGGGTAAACTGCCTTACCTGCGCTGGCAATCTGCCCTACGTATCTGGCGACGGCCCATGCGTGGAAGCAGACGTCGGCATCCGGCCCAAACACCTCGGCCCATCCTGCCCCCTTTGCGGCGGTCTTATTCATCGCCTTCAACACATCATCTGGAACCGGCGCTGCAAAGAGCTTGTTTGCTTCCGCGGAATAATCGCGCAGCGTACCCCAGGTGCCAGTTTCGTTCTCTACCTGCACCATCAACACCGTTCGCTCAGGGTCTACCGCTTTCAGATGCCGCATGAAAGCTGTGAATGCGTGGATGTCGGCGTCCAGCGAGGCCTGTGCAAACGGCGAGGGCGAGTCCACTCGTTCCCCGCTCTTGTTGACAACGTGGGCATACCGCTCGGGGTCGAGCTTCGTCCACTCCGGCATGTAATGCTGGCTGCCGTTCTTCCATGTGCCAAACCAAAGCAGAACAAGGTGAACGTGATGCGCGCGGGCCTGCATGAGAATGGTGTCGACCATCGAATAGTCGAACTGACCCTGCTTGGGCTCGAACTGCTCCCAGTAAATGGGAATCTCCAGTGTGTTGGCGTGCAGATACACGATCGCGGGCCACACTTTTGGAAGCGTCACCGGCCAGTCGCTGGAGTTGTTGGCCTGCGCTCCAAGCATCAGAAAAGGCGCACCGTCGACCATCAGGGCATAGCGTCCGTTCTGCTGAACGATACTTGGGATAGGGTGCTTTACCACCTGGGCATACGCGGCTGACCCGGCAATGGACAAGGCCACGATTGCGGCCGCAACAAAAGTTTTCATTCTCATTCGCTTCCTCTTTCTCGTTCCCGGTAGCCCTCTGTCGTATGCCCGAATACTAGAGTTCTTTCTTTATAATTCGCAGCAATACTATTGCTGTCATACTGAGCGAATCGGGGGCCCGGCGACAGGTCTTCGTCGCTGGGGTGGTCAACGTGGCCCCAAGAGTTTTTCACCTTGGGGGTGGTGTGTCGAAAGCCTGCCCTGAGCGTAGTCGAATGGAAAAATGCGGTTGATTTTTCAAAGGACTTCGGAGACACCACACTGGGGTTGGACATTCAAACCTCATACGAAGTGTAGTTCGTCATGGCTATTGCGTGCCAGTTTTGCAGCTACGCAGATTCTTTATGCTGATTCTAATGGATGATGGCTATATATGCCCTCGGCAAAAGTGACGCCGCTCAACGTGCAACCGTGAGGAGCCGGTCGTCGATCGACTGATCGGCTGAAACAAATGGCGCTGTTCTCTCCAGCGTAAATGAGAAGCAGCTTCCAGTTCCAGGCTTGCTTTCGACGCGCAGTTTCGTGCCATGGCGTTCAGCAATCCACTTGCCGATTGCAAGGCCCAGGCCTGAGCCTGCCGGAGCAGTATCGCCTACGGACGCGGCGCGGAAAAAGCGATCGAATATTAGCGATTGATTCTCATCGGAAATTCCGATCCCCGTATCGCGCACGGAGAGAACAATCTCCGATTCCGCAACATTTGCGGACAATGTGACCGACCCGCCGGGAGGAGTGTACTTGCTTGCGTTCTCCAGCAGAATCGAGAGCAGGCGCAGAATGCCGTTCGAGTCACCGAGTAAGACAAGACCGGCCTGTGGGCAATCGATATGAAAGTCAAGCATGGCTTGATTCATTACGCTATTCCACGTGCCGGCAACCTGGCGCAAGAGAGCATCTACAGAAACTGGCGCCAGGGCGATACTTTCAGCTCCTCCATCGGCCCTTGCCAAGGAGAGAAGGTTCTCCGTCAGGCTTGTCATATTCACTGTCTCGCCTTGCAAGCGGCCAAGCACGGCGCGATACTCCGCGGCATCACGGGGACGAATGAGCGCAACTTCAATCTCGGTGCGCAACAGCGAGATAGGAGTACGCAGCTCATGCGACGCATTGCCTGTAAAGGCGCGCACGCTGGCGAAGGCGTTGTCGATGCGCTCCAGCATCTGATTCAGCGTGCGCGACATGTCCGATATCTCATCACTTGCGCTGGACACAGGCAAGCGGATATCGAGATTGCGGTCATTGATGCGGCGCGCCTCTGCCGCGATTGCGGCGATGGGATTAAGCGCCCTGCGGCTCATGAAATAACCGGCCAGCGAAGAGACAATCAGGCCGATGGTGGTGAGAAGAAAGAGTTGGACGCGGAAATTCGAGAGAACGGCCATTGTTTTGGTAAGAGTCAGGCCGGTTTGCACGGTATAACGAGCACCATGAACATTGATAGGTTCGATCAGGGCGCGGACGGAGATGGATTCAGCATGATAAGTAAAGTAACTGCCCGCCGCCGGAGCTTGTTGCGGAAGCGCGAGCGTCGGATATGCGGCGGCAACATGCGGGGAGCGATAGATCCAGTTGCCCTGCTCGTCGATTACCTGCAGCCATTTATTGCCATGGCTGACGTTGTATGTGGCGGTGATGACGTCATGCAACTGCGCGCGCGTCTCGCCCGGCGGACGGCTCTCAATAAAGCGGCGGACACTGCGGACGCGCTGCTGCAGCTCTTCGCTCTCCAGATCGTCGATGGCGCGATGCACCATCCACAGCGAGGCGCAGCCGATAGAGAACATCGTGACCGCAACAGCCAGCGAATACCAGAGCGTAAGACGCACGCGAATGGGCAGGGATCTCATCGCTCCTCCTGCCCGGAAAATCCAGAGCTATTGAAAATGTATCCCGAGCCGCGTACCGTAACGATCAGCTTCTTGGCGTAAGGCGCATCGATTTTGGCGCGCAGCGCATTCATCAATACGTCGAGAGCTGTTGAGCCAATCTCATGATCCTTGCCCCAGACAAACTCAATCAGCGTCCGCCGGGACACGCACTGGTCCATGCTCCGCACAAAACAGGAAAGCAACTGATACTCAAGGTGGGTTAACTCGACGACTTTGCCTTTGCGCGAGACTGTACGCCGAATCGGATCGATCACCAGGCCGCCGGCATGAATCGCGGCCTCCGCCTGGCCGCGACGCCGTGTGATGGACTGCAAACGCGCCACCAGTTCAGGAAACGAAAATGGCTTGGTCAGGTAGTCATCGGCTCCCACATCGAAACCGCGAATGATCTCATCCTCCATGTCACGGGCAGTCAGCATCAACACCGGTGTTGTGTGCGCGCCAGCCCGCAAAGCCATCATCAGCGCATACCCGTCCAGTTTCGGCAACCCAATGTCCAGCACAATCGCATCCAGGTCGTGCGCCGTGGCCATCTCCAGTCCTTTCTCGCCGTCGGCTGCCGTCATCACGGTAAATCCGCTTTCGTAGAGCCCTTTGCAAAGCAGCTCCAGCATTCGCGGTTCGTCTTCTATGATGAGGATTCGCATCTGTTCTGTATTCATTAGCGTAAACACGCAGCGGAGCGAATGAGCCGGCCGCGGAAGAAATTGACAGAACATTCATGAATGCGTTGAAGACAGCCACTCAACCTTAGTGATTTTTCACCGTACTGTTAACAAGTCTTTAACAAAGCGGCTTAGAGTCCATCCTATAGCCAACCGGAGACGATTCAAGTTTGTGCGGAAGAGAACCTCTGGCTGTGCGAGGAGACCTATGAGACGCTTGTCACTTTTATCCGTCCTGCTTGTGTTGATCTGCGCTACAGTGTGCTGGAGTCAGGCCTTAAAATGCACCCTCACGGGCACCGTTGTAGACAATTCGGGCGCCGTACTGAAGGGTGCGCGGCTGGAACTGAAACCGTTGAAGCTAATCAGCGAGACCAACGCCGAAGGCGAATTCATTCTGCCCGAAGTTCCGGCTGGAAGCTATACGCTTTCAGTCTCCTTCGTTGGTTTCAAACCCTCGGATACGACGATTGTATTGACTTCGGGCAAAACGACTAATATCGAGATCAAACTCGGCGTAGCTTCGGCGAGCGAAAATATTCTCGTCTCCGCTGAACGCGTTCACGGCGAGGCGGATGCCATCAACGAGACCCGCATGGCCGATAACTTGGTGCAGGTGCTTCCCGCCGAAGTGATCGTCAGCTTGCCCAACGCCAATGTTGCCGATGCGATTGGCCGCCTTCCCTCGGTCACCCTCTATCGCATCGAAGGAGAAGGAGTTTATGTTCAGGTGCGCGGCACAGAGCCTCGCCTGACCAATATTACGGTGGATGGCGTTACACTTCCGGCTCCAGAGCCGACCGTCCGACAGGTGCGCCTTGACGTGATACCCTCCGCGCTGGTTGACGCAATTGAAATCAACAAGACCCTCTCGGCTAATATGGACGCTAACGGCATCGGCAGCTCGATAAAATATA
>CAWDQS010000131.1:0-9449 GCA_963804295.1 uncultured Acidobacteriaceae bacterium | reverse complement strand
GACCCGCCAATTCCAGCTCGCGGTAAACACGCAGGTGGTTTCTGCCAAAGGCTCCTGCCCCGGCAACGACAACGCGCAATGTGGTTTCGCTCACTGTTGGGGCATCCATCCCTGCGGCGCTCGGATTTCCGGCGCAGGCTTTTGGGCTGCCTGCTCAGTTCCATGGCCTTCGACGGCCTTCAGGCAGCGGCTGTAGAGTTCCAGCAACTGATTCACGTGCTCCTCGGGCTTGGGTCCGGCGGCTCCGCTGAAGCCGGTGGAAGGCGTGGCGGGCTTGCCTACACCAGCGGTGACGGAGATGAACTTGAGCAGATCGAGGGCGATGTCTTCATTGCGGCGCGCGCCGAAGCTCACGTTGGGTTGGGCATCCATGGTGAAGTTTCTCCATAGAGGATGCTAGCAGATGAAGGGCGTGCATCTCATCTGGCTCAAGAATCAGCACATTCGGGATTGGTTTTCGCGATACCCTGAAGAGTATGCGGACGGCGTACATTGGGATGGGCGGGAACCTGGCCAGTTGGGCGGGCGCGCCGGAGGAGACCCTGGCGGCGGCGGCGGTGCGGCTGGAATCGCTGGGACGGGTGGCGCGCCGGTCATCGCTTTACTCGACTACGCCGGTAGGGTTTGCGGCGCAGCCCCGGTTCGTGAACGCGGTGGTGGCACTGGAGACGCAGCTTGAGCCGCGCGATCTGCTGGAGGGGTTGCTGGCCATCGAGCAGGAGTTTGGCCGCGACCGTGCGGCAGGCATCGTGAACGGGCCGCGCACGCTGGACCTGGACATTCTGCTGCTGGGAGATTTGGAAATCAGCGAGCAGGGACTGGAGATTCCGCATCCCCGACTGGCGGAGCGCGCGTTTGTGCTGGTTCCGCTCTGCGAGATTGCGGCGAATGCTGATGTTCCAGGTTGCAGAGAAACGGCCAAGCAATTGTTGGATTCCCAGCTCTCAAAAACGAGACCTGGGGCGCCCGATGAATCGAACGCGGTATTGCGAATTGAAAGCGATGCCTGGGACGCCCGTTAGAATCGTCTGGTGAGCCTCGAATTCAATGTACTGGCGACATCCGCAGCCGGCGGGCGGCGGGGGCGGATGCATCTGCCTCATCGCACCGTGGAGACGCCGGTCTTTATGCCGGTGGGCACGCAAGGGACGGTGAAGGCTGTTGCACAGGACGTGCTGGAATCGCTGGGCGCGGAGATTATTCTTGGCAATACCTATCACCTCTACCTGCGCCCCGGCCACGAGGCCATTCAGCGCATGGGCGGGCTGCACCGCTTCATGAGTTGGCCGCGGGCGTTGCTGACGGATTCAGGCGGCTTTCAGGTTTTCAGCCTGAGTCAGTTGCGCAAGGTCACGGACGAGGGCGTGCGCTTCCGGTCGCACCTGGACGGCAGCAGCCATTTTTTTACTCCGGAACACTCGATGGACGTGCAGATCGCGCTGGGTGCGGATATCTGCATGGCCTTCGACGAGTGCACGGAATATCCTGCTGACCGGACCAGAGCACAAGAGAGTTTACGGCTGACGATGGCCTGGGCGCGGCGGTCATTAGATCACTTCAACACGCACCGCGATGAGGTGGTTTGGCGTGAGGAACTGGGCGGGCGGACACAGAGCCTCTTCGGAATTGTTCAGGGAGGGATGTTTGCAGATCTGCGGCGCGAGAGCGCCGAGCGGCTCGTCGAGATGAACTTTGACGGCTACGCAATCGGTGGCTTGAGCGTGGGCGAACCACGCGAGCTGACCATGGAGATGATTGCCGAGGTGCTGCCGCTGCTGCCAGCCGATAAGCCGCGCTACGTGATGGGAGTGGGCTACCCCGACGAGATCGAGCAGTACGCGCGCATGGGCGTGGACATGATGGATTGTGTGTTGCCCACCCGCGCCGCTCGCCACGGCTTGCTCTTCACCAGCGAAGGACGGCTGAACATCAAGGGCGCACGTTACGCCGAAGATCAAGGCCCGCCGGACCCAGCCTGCCAGTGCATGGTTTGCCGACGCTATACGCGGGCCTATCTGCGCCACCTGATGCAGGCGGGTGAGGCTTTATCCGGCACGCTGAACACCATCCACAATCTAGCTTACTATTTGGGGATCATGGAGCGTGTGCGGAAGAGCCTTCATCCCAAAGGGTGAAGGCTCATTCCTAATCGCCGATTGCTCCACCGAGCATTCGCTTCAGCGCCTGGACATATGCAAGGAAGGCCGTACGGCCCGTTTCGGTCATGCGGTAGAGGGTCTGCGGCTTACGCTGGACAAACTTCTTTTCGACCGTTACGTAGCCGGCTTCTTCCAGCTTGGCGAGTTGCGCGCCGAGGTTGCCGTCGGTCGAGCCGGTCTTCGAGCGCAACCAGGTAAACTCCGCCTCTTCCACGCCAACTAGCAGCGAGAGCAGGGCCAGACGCAGCTTCCCGTGGATCACAGGATTCAGCTCCGGCAGCTCAGGCATGATTGGCCTCCTGACGTTTTCTGCGCGCCTCGCAGAAGAATCCGTATACGCCGAAGGTGATATGACAGAAAAAGTTAGCCGCCAGAAACGCAATCATACTTTGGCGGACGGTTCCAAAGCATGACACAATCGCGACCGTCCACCAAATCAGCGCACAACCAAACTGTAGCTTCCACTTGAGAATTATGCTGGAGGCGGCGGTGCTTATTCCCAGCATGGTTGCAACCATGGCCACGAGGATACTCGGGTCGATCGTCTTGCCGCTGAGCCCTATAGCCGGAAAGAAGATGAACATCGAGATGGCCATGGCTTTCCAGATGGAGCCGATTGAGCGGCCCATGGTAGTACGCGGTTTGCCGCCGCGCCAGCGCGCATTGATGACCCGGGTCAGCGCATATGTAACAATCATGGTTACCGGCCAGGCCCAGGGGCTATGACCCAACTCGAACCAGGCGAACGCAACGTAAAAAGCTGTACCCCATACAACAAAAATCTTACCCCAGCTTTCGGTGGTGCGCCGGCCTTCGGCGATCATGGTCTCGATCAGGCTCAATCTGTTTTTCAGTTCCAGTTCTTCAGCATTTGCCGTCATTGCGATTCTCCTTTGAATATTTGTGTGCTCATGCATGACTAGTCGCCTGTCTACGCGTGCTGGCTTCGCGGATCATTCCGTAGAGGCCAAAGACGATTTGGCAGAAGAAGATGGCGGCGAGAAAAACGATCGTCAGCAGATTGCCGCCGCTGAAGCAGGCATAGATCACGGTCGCCCACCAGACCAGTGCGCAGACAAATTGCAGTTTCCACTTGAGGAAAATGCTGGAGGCCGCGTTGACGGTAGCGAGCATAGCCGCCATGATGGCTACGAAGATGTCATAGTGCATAAGTTTCCCGCTCCAGCCAAGAGCCATGAAGAGCACGAACATCGAAATGCCTGTCGCGCACCAGATGGCTCCGATAGCGCGCGCTGTGGTGGTTGGCGGCCTCTTGCGGCGCTTGCGGGCAATGATGACTCCCGTCAGCACGCCAGCGACGGTCATGGTTACCGGCCAAGCCAAGTCACTGTGACCCAGGCCGGCCCAGGCTATGGCGACGTAGTAGGCCACGCCCCAGAGGATGAAGGTCCAGCCGTAGCTTTCGGTGGTGCGCCGGCCCTCGGCGATCATGGCTTCAATCAATTTCAATCTGTCTTTCAGTTCCAACTCTTCATTGCTTGCCGTCATTGCGATTCTCCTTTGATCATCTGTGTGTTCAGGCATAGCTGTCCGCTTTTTTGCTCTGGCGGATTTCGCAGATGATTCCGTATGCGCCGAAGAGAATTTGGCAGAAGAAGTTTGCTATCAGAAACGCGATCGTACTCTGGGTCACGCTTCCAAAGCAGGCGATAGCCGCTGCCGCCCACCAAACCAGCGCACAACCAAACTGCAGCTTCCACTTGAGGGACAGGCTGGAGGCGGCATTGCTCACGCCCAGCATCGTGGCAACGATTGCCGTGAGAATACTTGGGTCGACCATTTTGCCGCTGAATCCAATCGCCGGAAAGAGGATGAGCATGGAGATACCCATAGCTTTCCAGATGGAACCGATCGATCGTTGCATGGCGGTTCGCGGCATGCCGCCGCGACGGCGCGCATTGATGATCCGGGTGAGCACATAGGTGACGATCATGGTTACCGGCCAAGCCCAGGGGCTATGACCCAACGTGAACCAGGTGAAGGCAACGTAGAAGGCTGTGCCCCACACAATGAAAATCGAGCCCCAGCTTTCGGTGGTGCGCCGGCTTTCGGCGCTCATGGACTCGATCAGGCTGAGCCCGTCTTTCATTTCCAACTTTTCTGCGTTTGCTGTCATGTTGATTCTCCTTTGAATGATTGAACGTGTTCAGAGTGGATACGGTCTGGTTGTGAATGCGAGCCTCAAGCAAACTCCCAGCGCCGCGCGATTCTGCGAGAGATCACAAAGAGCACGATGCCGACGGCGAGAAGGACGCCGACTTGCGGCCATAGCTCCCGGACCGGGAGATCGCGCCAGAATACTTTGGTAAAACCGTCGATGGCCCAGGCATTGATGGTCCACAGTCCGGCCTTCTGCATGACTTCGGGCATCAGGTAGCGGGGAAACATACTGCCTCCGACGGCGGACATGGTGAGAATAAGAATCGTCGAGAGCGAGCCTAATTGCGCGCGCGTACGGCAGAGGCTGGCCAGCAGCATTCCAAAGGCGGCTACTGCGAAGGCTGTGCATAGGCCCATGACCACAAAGCCGGGAATATGCGTGAAGAGATCGAGTTTGAAGACCGCCCATGCCCAGAGAAACATCACAACCAGTTGCGTAAACGCCAGCAACGTATTGAAGGTAAGTTTGCCCATCATGAGCGTGGTCATGGTGACGCGCGAACTGAGCACGCGGTCCAGGGTTCCGCTCTCGGCTTCATCCAGCAATGCTCCGGCTGAGCCGCTGGCGGTGAAGAGCAGGAACATGACACCGATGGCGGCGGCATAGAAAGAGATCATGGGATTGTGCTTGTCTTGTCCCACGACTGCGCGGGATTTGACGGCGATCAAACCTCCGCCGGAGCTGGTCTTCGCGGGAGTAGTTCCGGCAGCAGCTGGCTGATCCTTCTGCTGCCGCAATTGTTCGAGGTTTTCGTTCATTTGCTTGCGCTGCGCCGGCGTGAATCCGCCGATGTATTGATCGGTGTACTTCATTCCCTTTTCCGCCATCACCTCGGGCATCGAGGTCATACCGGCCTTTTGCAGAAGGCCCGCGACCATCTGCGGGGCGATCATATCGCTCGAATCGTTGAGCAGTTGAATCGCCGCGCCGCCCTTGGCTGGATCGGAATCTGGGCCAAAGGAAATGGGGTTGTCGCCAAAGCCGTGTGGAATGATGAGCGCCACCGGAGCGTCACCTGCCTTGACCGCGGCTTCCGCGGTTGCCGCCGTGTACTCCGGAAGCGGCTCCGCCGTTTTACTTTTGGACGACGGTCTGGTGCTAATTGCGAGCGAGCCATCACTTTGCAAGCCGCGAATCAGGTCAGCCGATGCGCGGCTCTGATCTTCGTCCACCACGATGACGCCGATCTTGGACGTGGAATCATGCCGGCCGCCGAATATCGTTGCGAAGATGCTGAAAAAAACGATGGGCAGAATGAAGCTCAAGGCAAGCGCGGCGCGGTCGCGGCGCAAGGAAACAATGGCAGTGCGAACAATAGAGGCGATCAATCGCGTAACTCCCTTCCGGTGAGGTGCAGGAAAACAGACTCCAGATTGGGCCGTCGCAGCGTTACGTCCACCAGTTTGAGGCCGGAGCGGGCAGCGTCATCGAGCAGACTGGCGATCAGAGTGGAATCTTCGATAGTCAACTCCGCGGCGCCATCCAGCAATCGCCCCGCATGTTGCTCGACCCATGCGCTGATCACGCTGGGATCTCCGGCAAAGTGCGCCACCACCTGGCTGCGTGATGCGAATGCATCGTGGACCAGCTCTTCAGTTGCGCCCTCGGCGATAATGCGGCCGTGATCGATAATGGCGACGCGATCGCAGAGCCGCTCCGCCTCCTCCATATAATGCGTGGTGTAGATAATCGCGGCTCCCTCGCCGCGCAGAGCTTCGATCATCTCGAAGATGCGGTTGCGCGACTGCGGATCGACGCCGACTGTGGGTTCATCCATCAGCACCACGCGGGGCCGATGGATGATTCCAGCCGCCATATTGAGACGGCGCTTCATGCCTCCGGAGAGGTTCTTCGCCAGCTCATCGGCCCGGTCCTCGAGCGCGGCCCAGCCCAGGCACCATGCCACCGATTCCGCCAGCTTGCCGCCAGAGAGACCATAGTAGCGTCCAAAGGCGGCCAGATTTTCCCTGCACGTGAGCCGGGGATAAAGAGCCAGCTCTTGTGGAACCCATCCCAAGGCCGAACGGGCCTCGGATGTATTGGCCAGAGAACCGAAGACGGAGACGCTCCCCGCGTCGGGAATGACGCGGCCTACTATGCTGCGGATCAACGTGCTCTTGCCTGCTCCGTTTGGCCCAAGCAATCCCATGCATTCGCCGGCGCGCAGTTTAAGCGAGATGCCATCGACGGCCTGTATCTGTCCAAAGCGTTTGGCCAGCGAGACGACTTCGAGCGGGGTCGATTCGAGGAGGCTCGATGAGGATTGGGGTAAAGTCTCCGGTATGGACTGGACGTTCATGCGGTTGCACTGCCCTTCTGCCCAACCTTTGCGAGAGGATGGTTCCGGCGGATGAAATTGAAGCGATGCAAAATCGAAGAATTCATCATGAAGAGTACTCTACAATGCAGAGTACTCGATGTCAAGAACTATTTTCGATTATTTTTGGGGCCGGATTTTGAAAATTATGCGGGGATGAATCGGGACATGTACTCCGCGGGTCTTGTTATCGGCCCCTGCCAAGCGGAGAGAAGTTCACTTAACTGCTTGATTACGCGGTCGATAAGCCCGGCCCAGTCGCCTGGAGTACTTTGCCGGAAGAGCCTTGCGGTAGGGTACCATGGGGTGATCTCGATCTGCTGCATCCAGCGCCAATCGCTCAGATAGGGCAGCAGAATCCAGACGGGTTTGCCCATTGCGCCAGCGAGATGGGCTATGGCGGTGTCGGTGGTGATGACCAGGTCGAGCGTATCGATGAGCGCCGCCGTCTCGGCCATGTCACGGTCGCTGCTGGAGCCGTCGAGGAGAACGGCGTCCGCGGGCAGAGCGGACCTCTGCTCGGCTGCCGGCCCTTTCTGCAATGAAATCCATGTAATGCAGGGAACGCGCAACAAGGGTAGCAGCGTGGCCAGCTTGACTGAACGCAGGCGGTCGGCCTTGTAGCGAGGATTTCCTGCCCAGGCCAGGCCGACGCGTAGCTGCGCGCACGGCGAATCACATGACTGAAGCCGCTTCTCGGCAACCAGCGCCGGATCGGCGCCCAGGTATGCGCCCGGCCAGGGAACCGAATCGACCGTAGTCCCGAAGACAGCCGGTAAGCTCATGAGAGGGCATTCCAGATCGAAGTCCACTGGCTTTGCGCCCAGCAGAGCCGTCTGCGCCTGGCCGGCGCGCACAGCGGCCAGCGAGGCCATAAGCCGCTCGACCGGCGGCTGCACCATCAGGATGACCTGCCCGCCGCGGGCCGCGACCATGGAGACATAGCGGCAGAACTGGATAGTATCGCCCAGCCCCTGTTCGGCGTGGAGAAGAATGCTGCGTCCTTCGAGGGCCTCGCCCTGCCAGCGGGGTTGGGTAAAGGCCCTGGGTCTGCGATGAACCTCGCGGAAGCGCCAACGGGCCTCGTAGCTCGGCCATCCTTGCCGCCACTCCCCCAGCCGTAATCGAGTCAGGGAAAGATTGTAAAGCGCTCCTGCGCTGACGGGATCGCGCTCGACAGCCAGTTCCTGCGCCCGCAAGGCTTCGTCCATGGATCCCAAATCCAAAAGGGAGTTTCCGCGATTGGAGGAGGCGGCGAGGCTGCCGAGAGACTCGGCCTGCTCGAAAACTGCAATCGCCTCCTCGAAGCGGCCTTCCTGGTGGAGCAGGATACCGTGCATGTTGACGGCTTCTGAGTTCTCCGGCTCGCGGGCCAGAGCCCAGCGCAGCCATTGCCATGCGCCTGCCAGGTCGCGCTCCGCGGAGCGAAACTGGCACCAGGCCACCAGGGTTTCTATCTGTTCCGGATTGAGGGCAAAGGCTTTGCGGAGATAGGCTTCGGCCTCGTCAGGCCGGCGGCGCTCCCGTTCCAGAATTGCCAGGTTGACCCAACCGGAGATCAGGCCGGGGCGCAGTTCTACATGGCTGCAGGCCGTGACATGGTGCCAAAACCAATTCCGACCGAAGCGTTGCGGCCTCCGTTTCGGGATGTTGCCACAACTGACAGCGCGACGCCACACGGGGTGCCCGCATCGAAAATTCGCTCCAGTCGTGAACCGACATAATACCTCATATTGTCCGGACTCGCCCGAACCGCGGTCAGCACACCTTCGTGAGGTCCGGCCGATATGCGCATGCGCTCGTTCCGGAAATTGCTGTTGCATTTTCAAGCAGTTTAAATGACTCTAGGTGCGAGATTAAAGAAACGAAAAAATTGCACTTCCGGCAACCCGGGCGAATTGCACCAGCGATGGGAGAAATGCGGCAATGAGCAGCACCTTCAGTGGCGAGGCCCGTCCGGCGGAGGTTGCGCCGCCCGAAAACCTGGTATCCCCTGCTCGATCCAGCAGCAGCAGTTCTGGGTGCTCGACCGGTTGGAGCCGGGCAATCCGGCGATGAATGTCGCGGTGCGCTGGCAGCTCGACGGCCACGTCGTCGTCGATGTGCTGTAGGTTGCGTGTTCAACCCTGCAACGGGAGTCATTTCCGGCTCCCCCACTGCAACCGGTACGTACCCCGTTACCATTCTCGCCGATAATGGCTACGGCGTAGGCTCCACCACGCTTACAATCACAGTCAATTTGTCGCCGGTAGCTACGCTGACGTCATTAACCCTAGCTGGGATACCCGGCTTCGTGCCGGATCGACAGACGGCATAGGTTCGAATGCTCAGTTCTCAGTCCGCAGGCTGTCACGGTGGACGGAAGCGGTGCTGTCTATGTCGCCGATACAGGCAATAACACCATTCGAAAAATCACGCCCGATGGAACCGTCACCACGATGGCGGGCACAGCTTGGGTGACTGGCACCTTGGACGGGACAGTTGAGCGGCTCAGTTTAACGCTCCTCAGCAATTGTGGTAGATGCGACCGGCGATCTTTTTGTTACTGACACGAATAGCTCGACGATTCGCAAGATCACGCCGGCGGGTGTCGTCACGACATTGGCTGGATTGCCCGGAGTTACAGGTAATTCGAATGGAAATGGACCTGCTGCCTTGTTTCACCAGCCAAAGGGCATTGCCATCGATTCAAACGGAGTTTTGTTTGTTTCGGATACCGGAAATGGGTCAGTTCGCAGGGTTACCTCGAGCGGTGTTGTAACAACCGTTGCAACTTCGGGAAGCATTGGTT
>CAWDQS010000130.1:0-8924 GCA_963804295.1 uncultured Acidobacteriaceae bacterium | reverse complement strand
TTGTGCACCTGACGCCAGCCGCCTGGTTGAGGAGGTACCCGCGAGTCGCCGACGTTGACGAGGGCGAGGCGCACCAACCCGTCCGACTCCTCGCCGACGACGGCCACCGCCGTGAGGGTCGGCGCCCATCCCCCGCAGGTTCCGGTCCGTCTTCGAGCGGTGGTAGACGGCCTCGTTGGCCTCCCTTGACGGCCGCCAGCAGCCCTTCTGTCGTCCGGTCGCGCCTGTAGGCCTCGAGCAGCTGCTCGACGGCGATCCGAGCCGCCACTTCGCCGCCGACGTGGCCTCCCATGCCGTCGGCCACCGCCGCCAGGTCGCTCGTGGCGAGGGCGAGGTCCTGGTTTGTAGTGCGCAGGTAGCCCGTGTGAGTGGCGGCCGCCGTTTGGATCCGGCTCATCGGGCGACTTCCAATATCGTGCTGCCGACCTTGACCCTGTCGCCCCGGCGCAACCGAGAAGGCGACTCGAGGCGCTCGTCGTTGAGGTAGGTGCCGTTGGTAGAGCCCAGGTCCTCGATCCACAGCTCGCCACTTCGTCGAAAGACCCGGGCTCTAAGCCGCGCCGTTTCAAAATGCTCCATCCGTTCGCCGCGGCGGATCCGGGTGAGAATCTCCTCCTCCTCGTTGGCGCGGTCGGGGGGAAAAAGCATCAGCATCGATTTGCCGATGGCCTCCGAAGCCAGGTAGCCGAACATCCGCTCCGCACCCGGGTTCCAGCTCGTTATGATCCCCTCGAGCGTCTTGCTGATGATGGCGTCGTCGGACGACTCGATGATCGCCGCCAACTGGAGCCGCCCGCCCTCATCGCCCTTGCGCCCGGCAGCGGGGGGCCGGCCGGGCTGTTCGGCCGCCGTATCCGCCTCGCGTGACTGTTCCGTGTTCGCCAATGTCCCCAAATCTAGGCCGGGGCCCACCGCCCGCAAGGGTAGACCGTGCGACCACGGGCCCGGGGGGCCAAACCTTTCGCAGGGCCAGCCGCCCGGGGGAGCCCGGCATAGGGAAATCCCCTATCGAGATAGGGGCTCACCCCCAATTCCCAAACAGGGCGCCGGCTGGTAGCCTGCGTCAAGGCCCCTCGCGCGCCTGCGACACGCTCATTTCCAGGAACGGTAAGTTTGTCTATTTCGCCAATCGCGACGACGACTTTCTCTATAGCTTCCACGCCGATTTTGCGACCGGCAAACTGACGCCGATCGGCAGCTCGAATTGCGGCGGCAAGACTCCGCGCAGCATAACCCTGGACCCCACCGAGCGCTGGATGCTGGTGGCCAATCAGGACTCGAATCTGATCAGCGTCTTCGCGCGCAATCCAAAGACAGGCGCACTGGCCGGAGAGGGCAAGAGCTACCCGGCGGTTGTGCCGATGAGCATACTGTTTGTCTAGAAACGAGTCAGCTAGTCAGCAGGTCGGCACATTGTGAAACAGCGCTGACTTGCTTGCTGCGACTACTGCGCTGACTTGCTTTCTCGCTTCTTTAAGCGTCCACCAGAGACCGGGCTGACCTCTTTCGCGCTTTCCTCGTCCAGCGCCGAGGCCATCGGCACGTGGGCCAGCTCCCAGGTTGAACGGTCTTTGATCAGTCGGGAAACCAGTGCCGTGTGCATGGCGTGTCCGGCGCGCTCGGCAACGACGTGGCCCTCGATGCGGCGGCCGGTCAAGGCCAGGTCGCCGATCAGGTCCAGCACCTTGTGGCGCACATACTCGTCGGCGAAGCGCAAAGGGCCGTTCACCGGGCCGGTTGCGCCCAGAACAATAATATTTTCCGGACTGGCGCCACGAACCAGGCCCATGTCGCGCAGCTTCTGCTCGTCCGCTTTATAGCCAAAGGTGCGCGCCGGGGCGATGAAGGTGCCGTAGGTTTCCGCGGCCAGATCGATATGGGCGCTCTGTTGGCCGACGGGCGCGGGAAAGTCGATGGCATACTCGATGCTGTATCCGGAGCCGGGATAAACCCCGATGAACTTGTTGCCCTCGCGCACCTCAACCGGACGCAGTACCCGGATAGTCTCTCGGCGGCGGCGCTGATGGCGGATGCCCACCCTCATAAAGGCCTCGACGTAAGACAGGGCGCTGCCGTCCAGGATGGGCAGCTCCAGGTTGTCCAGCTCGGCAATCACGTTGTCCACGCCCATGCCGATGAGCGCCGAGAGCAGATGTTCGGTGGTCTGAATCAGCACGCCCTGCCTCATCAAGCTGGTGGCGTAGCTCACCTTGGCCACGTAGCGGCCGGTGGCGGGAATCTCAAAATTGTCCAGATCGGCGCGGCGAAAGACGATGCCCGAGCCGGCTGGGGCAGGCAGCAGGCGCAGATGCACCGGTGCGCCGGAGTGCAACCCCACCCCTTCAAACTCCAGAGGCGCAAGGATCGTCTGTTCCAGATGCGCGGGACTCAAATTCGCGGGATTGGCCAAATTTCCTTCTTCCACGGCGCAGAAAACAGTGTGTAAGGGGTAGATTAGACGCTGGGGGTTATCCCTGTCCTGTGGTATTTTTACCACACTTTGCGTCAATTGAGCCAGGATTTGCTCGTCGCAGTAAAGCGCAGCGCAGCAAAAAGCCCAGCCTGCGGCTGGGCTTTTTGGCAGGTAAAAGCTGATTCCTTTACGGGGTAACCGTCTGCACTGAATAGTTCCCGTGGGGAATCGAAGTGACTGCTGTGGGTTTTGCGCCGGTTGGGTATGGCGTGGCCTGGTCCAGGCTCAGCGAGCCTGAGGTTGAGTCCAGGCGGAAGCCGGAGACAGAGTTTCCCAGGTAGTTGGCGGTATAGACAAACCGTCCCAGCGCCGGGTCTATCACGATAGCGACCGGCTGGGTGTCCGTCGAGTTGGAGGAACTCGCCGTACCCGTGGGAATCCCGGAGGCCAGATTGATGGAGAAGGGCGAAATTGTGGAATCCAGGGAGTTGACGGCATAGATGAACTTGCCGCGCGGATCGATGGTTATCGCCAAGGGTTCGTTCCCTGTTCTGAAGGGACCGCTGGGCATGAAGGCCAGGGATTGTCCGCCATCCAGAATCGTGTAGCCGATCAGTTGGCCATTCGCGTAGTCAGTGACGTAAAGATAGGTGTCCACGGGCGTAGCGGCTATGGCGGAAGGCTTGGTGCCGGCTTCGTAGGGGGTGGAGAGCGGGGTTAAAGCGCCGCTTGACCCGATGGTGTAGCCAAAGATCCAGCCAGGATTGGCGGTGCTGGTAACGCAAGTCGTGGCAGGCGGCGTAGGGGTGCAGCCGGGATTGTAGGCCGACAGGTCATAGGCGGTGACGTAGACGGCGTTGCCGCTCACCAAACTGTTATTGGTCAGTACGGTGAGCCCGGTGGGAACCAGGATATCGCCGCTATAGGCGGCATAGGCGCCGTAGAGGCTGAGTGTTTTCACGGCAGTTGCGGAGCCGATGACGCCTGAAGAGAGTGCATACTCCGTCAGCGTCGCGCCGCCTGTACAGCTCAGCGTGGGAAAAGCTGTATTGGTGGCGGCGGTGCAGGACACCACATACAGATAGGTTCCGGCCGTATTCACGGCCATGGCAATGGGAGTGGTGGTGAGGGTGACAGTATGCGAATCAGCCGTCAATTGCCCCTGAAGTCCGATGGTGAAATGGACGATGGTGTTGTTTCCCGCATTGGCGACGTATAGATGCGCATAGTCCGGGGAGACAACCATGGAAACCGGGTTCGTTCCACCCGAGGCCACGGTGGGCGCTCCGGTGCGCAATGCGCCGGACTGGGAGTCCACCGCGTAGGTCATGATCTGGCCGGCGCTTGCAGTCCCGGAACCGGCGGAACAGGCCACGAAAACATAGTCGATGGTTGTGATCGCACAGGCAGAGAAAACGGTGGCCACTAGAAGGCCGATGGAAGAGACCAGAAAAAGCTGGCTCAATTTGCTGAACTTCATGCGCTTCCTTCGTCGTGGGCTGGTCAGTTGCGAGCCCTAAGAAATACTGGTTAAGTTGCCCCGTATGCATTGTAAAAGCCCGGTACGGGGTGTTGCTAGAGTGCCCGGCAGAGGACCGTTGCGGCGCTTATTGCGTCGTACTGCCGTGCGGAACCGCGGCCACGGCCGTGGGCAGGGCGTTGGACTGGTAAGGAGAATTTTGCGTGTCGACGAGCGTGCCGTCGGTGGCGCTCAACTCAAAGCCGGAGACCGTGCCGTTGACCGCATCGGGAGAAAAGTTGGCGGTGAAAAGAAAATGGTGGGTCGATGGATCGATGCCTATGGCCACCGGCTGAATGCCTGCGGCGTAGGCGCCGATGCGAGTGAGCGCACCGTTGGTGCTTGAGATGGAGAAGGCCACAACATTGCCGTCCGTCGCGTTGGCCACGTAGACATACGGGTAGGCGGGATCGGCGACTATGGCGGTGGGTAGATTGCCGGCCGGATAGGGGCTGCCGGATAACGGAGTCAAAACTCCGGACGCAAATGAGTAGCCGAGAACATCGCCTTTGGTGGAATCCGTCACGTAAACATAAGTACCGGAGGTTTCCGTGGCGCTGGCGACGGCGGAGGGATTGACTCCGGCGGCAAAAGGCACGCCGCCATTGAGGGGTGTGAGCGCTCCACTCGAACCGATAGAAAAACCAAAGACATAGCCGGCGTTGGGCGTTACCGAGGCGTCATAGGCCGAGACAAAGAGGGCAGCACCCGATTTCAGCACGTTGACCGCGGTGGGCGTAATGATGTGCGTGGGGTTGCTGGGCAGGATCAAAGGCCAATAGTCCGCGCCGGTGGCCGTATTGGTAAGCGGCGTTGGACCCGGTGCGCCGCTGGGGGTTGGGTTGGCGCCGGTGGTGGCAGGCTGGAGGGGAAAGACGCCCACCGATCCCGAACACGGATCCGCTGTAGAGCAGGCGGGCAAAGGCTGATAGGTGTCCACTACAAACAGATTCGTGCCGCTGACGGCCACGGCCAGCGGAAAGATGCCGGGCGTATTGACGGTGTTCTGCGGATAGAGCTTGCCATCGCTGCCAATCAGGAACTGAACGATGTTGTTGTCGTCCTGATTGACCACGTACAGATTCGCGTAGTCGGAGGAGACGGCTTCAGCCACCGGATTGCGCCCTCCCGATGGGTATGGCGAACTGAGAATCGGGCGCATATAGCCGGAGACGCCATTAATCTCATAGACATCGATCTCGCCGATGAAATTGGTTCCCGCGGCCTTGGCGCTGGACACGTAAACGAAATCGACGGTAGCAGTACCGCAAGCGGTAATCAGTATTGCCGCCAGAAGGCTGGCCGCGGAGACCAGCAGTAGCTGGCTCGATTTGTTGAACTTCATGCGCATCTTTCGTCAGTGGGCCAAAAACTCCGGCCCCTAAAAAATCGGGTTTGGAATCGAACCTCAGGACGCCCTGAAAAAATATCGCGTCGGGAAATTCGGCTGCGTTCTTAAAGACTGCAAATCAATCATTGCCTGGCGTTGCCTGGAACGGGTGCATCATCCGCTCCAGGCGTATCCGCATCAAGCGGCAGTTCAGTTTGTGCGCCCATCCACCAGGCACCATGTAGGCGAACCGGTAAGCGGATATTGAGCCGGCGCCTTGGTCGAGTTGTTGAGCGGGACGAGGGTGCCGGCGTTTTCGTCGAGCGCCTGGCCGGTTACGGTGTTATCGCCGTTGGCCGTATAGAAGAACTGATCCGAGGGGTCCTCGACCATGCACTGCGGGACAGCCCCGGTGCCGAAGCCGATGGGTAATCCACTCATTTCCGTAGGCTGGAATGGAGAGTTGATCACGTAGCCGGCAATGCCGCCATCGGCCGAATTCGAGCTGGCAACGCCCGACTGGTTAACCACGTAGAACCACTTCCCCTTGCTCTCCTGCACCAGGTAAATGGGGTTGGATTGGTTGGGGTCATCGGGAATTGGGCCACTGGGGACCGGCTGCAGCGAGCCGCCACTGCCCGATGTGTAAGGCACAATCTGGCTGGACGCGCTGGTCGGATTCGTGCTGGGGGCTTCGTTGTCCAGCACAAAGATGTAACCGCCGCCGATCACAAGGGCGGTACCCTGGGCTATATTCAGCGTTTGGACGTTGTTCTGGCTCACCGTTAACTGCCCGTTGGATGAATTTTGCGCGTACGGGTAGACCGAGGTGCCGCAGATATACGGATAGTTTGCGGCGAGTTCGGCGGCTGTTTTGCAAGGAGCAGCCGCGGTGAGTGTTGGCGCCCCGCTCAAGGTAAGCATGGATCCGCTGACCAGCGTGAAGTCGACTGGATTGGCTGGAACCGGGAAATAATATAGCGGCGTAGCGCCGCCGCCGGCGGCGGTCACCTGGGAATTCTGGATCAGACTCAACCGGCCGGTGGTGGTGTTGACCTGGAAGGCGGTAATGTCTCCGCAGGTGGTGGCACCGAGTAAGGCAGCAGCGCAGTTGGGATTCTGGTTCGTCGCACTGGACGGGTTAATTCCGTCGGCGCCTATGGAATCGTGTTCCAGCACATAGAGGTAGGATCCCGCGTTGTCGGAGATTATGCGAAACGGGTTCAAACCTTGCGTGTAGAAGGTCTCCTGAGGCGTGAGGATGCCGTTGGCGCCGACAGCGAACTGCGTAATGTTGGCGTTTTGGCAGGGATACTGCGTAGTGCAGATGGAGCTGCCCGCCGGGTTGCTGCTGACGCCCCGGTTGAGAACATAAATAAAGCGGCTGCCGGTGAGCAGGACGGCCCGAACCGGGTTGGCGCCGCCGGAGGAGACCGGAAGCCCGTTGATGGTCGTCAGCTTACCGGTGTTGTGATCGATCTTGAAGCCGGAGATGATGCCGTTGCTGGAGGTTCCAGCCGTCACCGTCCCAGTCACATACAAATAGCCAACCGAATAATCCTGTAGGCAAGACGTAATGCTGAAAACAACGCCAGCAGAGAGGGCGCTTATCAGAAGGGCCTTGCCGAATTTCATGAACTTCATGCGATTCCTTCATCCTGGTCCGGCGTGCGCCGCCAAGTTTGCTAGTTCCACAGCATAGCTGGGTTGGGACGGGTCCCTGTTGCATTGTAAAAGCCCAGGCCGGGTTGTGCCTAGTTTTGGCCACAGACTGGGCAAAACAATGCATTTTTCTCTGACCGCCTTGCCTCGAAAGCGCCGAAAATCCCTCGCCTCCAGGTTTGGACGGCCCTGATTCATCCCTCAGGGCTGAGATATGGACTCCGGGACGGCGGAAAACGTCAACCTGCCGCCCTTGAAAAGAGGATTACCAGGCATATTTGCCCGTTTACGCCCCACCTCAGCCTGGAACCAGAGCCGTGACTTGAACGCGCCGCGGCTCCAGACCGGGGAAATGGCCTACCAAACCCGGCAAGATGCCGCCGGGTACATGGGCTGGCCCTTGGTACAGCCGAAGGCCTTGCCGAATTGATCGAAATTCTGCACCGAGCCGTTGGTGCGCCAGCGGCCAGGCGAGTGCGGATCCGTTAGCGCTGACTGGCGGGCCGACTGCTCGGTCTGGTTCTGGCACCACACCTGGGCAAAGCCCAGGAAGTAGCGCTGCGCTTCGTTGTAGCCGTCGATCTTGTCATCGATGGATTTTTTTTGCGCGGCGAGTGTGTCCAGCAACGCCATGTATGCAATGCGCAGACCGCCGTTGTCAGCCGTATTCTCGCCCAGAGTGAGCTTGCCATTCAACATCTGCGCGGCCATGCCGTCATGCGCCGGTGCGGCTTCAAAGCCGCTGTACTCGTTGGCCACGCAATCTGTGCGCTCGGTGAAGGCCTTGCGGTCTTCGGGCGTTTGCCACTCGCGCAGATTGCCCCGTCCGTCGTACTGCGAACCCTCGTCGTCGAAGCCGTGGGTCATCTCATGGCCGATCACCACGCCGATGCCGCCGAAGTTGACTGCCGGGTCGATTGTGAAATCAAAGAAGGGCGGCTGCAGAATGCCGGCCGGGAAGTTGATGTCGTTGAAGGATGGATCGTAGTAGGCGTTGACCGTGGGCGGCGTCATCTCCCACTCCTTTTCGTCCACCGGCTTGCCCAGCTTGTTTAGGTTGTAATTGCGCTCGAAGACGTTATTGCGGCGCAGGTTGCCGAGCAGGTCGTCGCGCTTCACCTTGAGAGCCCGGTAATCGCGCCACTTCTCCGGGTAGCCGATCTTGTTGCGGATCATCCCCAGCTTTTCTTCCGCCGCCTTCTTGGTGGAGTCGCTCATCCAAGGCAGGGTCTTGATGTCGTCGCCCAGGGATTTTTCCAGGGCAGCCACCAGTTGGTCCATGCTGGCCTTGGCCTCCGGCGGAAAGTTCTTCTTCACCCAGTCCTGGCCCACCGCCTCGCCCAGCGCGCGGTCGGTCATGCTGGTGCACTGCTTCCAGCGCGGCGTCGGTTCCTTCTGCCCCGCCAGGTTCTTGCCGAAAAACGCGAAATTCTCGTCGAAGAAGGCCTTGGGCAGGTTAAGGGCAGCGCCGTGCAGCGCGTGCCAGCGGAAGTACGACTTCCAGGCCTCAATCGGTTCCTTGGAAATCAGTACGCTCAGCCCCTTGAAAAAATCGGGGGTTGCCACGTTCAGCGTCTCGAAGGAACGAATCTTCACGTCCTTGAAGTAGATCGAATAATCGAAATCCGGAGTCAGCTTCTGGAAATCGGCCACTGTATAGATGTGGTAGTGGTTGGCTGGGTCGCGCAGGTCGGTGCGACTGGTGGAGGCCTTAGCCAGAGCCGTTTCGATCTCCAGAACCGCGGCGGCTTCTTTGGCCGCCTGCTCGGGTGTATCGCCGGCCAGTGTGAACATCTTGGTTACGTGCTCCACATATTGCTTGCGGATCTCCTGGAAGCGCTTGCTGTCCACTATGTAGTAGTCGCGGTCGGGCAGCGAGAGGCCAGCCTGTCCAATGCTGGCAATCTGCTTGGAGGAGTCCTTGTCGTCCTGTTCCACATCAAAGTTGAACAGCGGCGCCGCGCTGCCCTCGGCTTCGAGCTCGCCCATCAACGCAGCCA
>CAWDQS010000129.1:0-3245 GCA_963804295.1 uncultured Acidobacteriaceae bacterium | reverse complement strand
CACGCGACGCACAGGGCTACCACCGCGCCTAATGCCACTGACGAATAACCCAGGCCAAACAAGCCCGCCCATCTGCAAAACGACGAAGCCCCATCCGAGCGCGCCGATAGCTTGCGGCGCGCAGCCAGTAAACTGAGATGCCAGGCCAGGAACGCTGAGAACGCGAGATACATGCTGATGTCGATACCAAACCCTTTGTAGAAGCCGCCATAGGTGAAAGTGTTTCCACCGACCGTGAACGGGACGCAATTCATGGCGTCCGCACACGGCGAGGCCCTCCGGGTTGGCGGGGCGGAAGGTGAGGAACCCGAAAGTGTGCCCCACCGTGAAGAGGACGAAAATTATCGCCGCGATTCGGTACAGCCAGACCGCCTTCACGCTTCCACCCTCTGCTTGTAGAGTTCAGAGTAGAGCCCAGCCACCGGGCGAGTTGACCATTTCGCGCATCTTCTCCCCCTTCAGGCATGCGTTCGAAGTTGCGGTGTTCGAGATCGACACGGGTGGTTCCGTCGGGTTGGGGTGAAGCTGACCTCGATCTCACTGGTCTGTGACATGTCGGGTTCGAATTGCCAGACCGCGCTGATCTGCCAGGCGAAGATGAAACGCTTCGGCGGTTCCCAGGCGGTGACCGAACCCCAGGGGCAGTCGGTGCCATCTTCCTGCTCGGCTGTATGGCAGCCTGACATGGCATTCGGTAGTGGCCTTTTTCATGGGCGACTTGACGAATTTACACGCGCTGGAACTTTGCCGGGCGCGGCAATCACTCACTTATCAATCGCCTGGCCTTCTTTGACACCATCCTCTATTGGACCACTGGCGCCGCTTTCAAAATCATGTTGATCAGTGCTCCGATGATTTACTGGTTCACCGGCACCGCCGTCCTCAAAGCCACAGGCGCTCAGATCGTTTACTGGATGGCCCCGGTCTTCATCGCCAACCTTATCTATATGTACTACCTCGCCGGCAACAGGGTCTTGCCCATCATGACCGACATCACCCAGTTGCTCACTGCCTTTGTCATCTGCCAGACCATCGTTGCCGGCATAGTGCGTCCCTTTGGCCGGCCCTTCAAGGTTACGGCGAAAGGCCACTCGCAAAAAGGCATCACCATTCAGTGGGCATTTCTCTGGCCGCATGCGCTGCTCGCCGCTCTCACACTGCTCGGCATGATCCTAAACCTCTCCAGCTCCAGCCCCGTGCACGGCAGGCAGGGCTACTCGCCCAACATCGTCTGGTCGCTCTTCAATGCCGCCATACTCACTCTCGCGGCCATGTCCTGCATTGAGCCCCCGCGCCGCCGCCGCGACGAGCGCTTTCCAGTCGACGAGCGAGCGTTTCTGCGCTTCAGCAATACATCCACGGAGCCGCACAAGGTGATTGTCCCGGTTCAAATGAAGGACATCTCACTCGGCGGCGCTGCCGTCTCCGTGCAGGTGGGTGCAACGGCTCTCATCCCCGCATCGCACGATATCGACGCACTCATCGTGAACCAGAGCTACGAGAAGAATCTCCTCGAAATCCCCGCAACCAGCGTCTCGTCGCGCGGCCAGTTGGTTGCCCTCAAATTCTCTGACCAAAATGAAATTCGTCACGCCCTCATCCGCAAGCTCTACATGGGCGATTACCATCGGGAGATTGAGCGCATCAGCGCATCAGCGGTTTTTACCAACCTCGTTCTAACCCTGCTCTTTTAAGCGATCATTCCCGCGGCCATACCGCGCATCGCCGCCGCCATATATTGACGGCGGCGATGGGATGGGCTACTTCTTGCCTTGCAGTTCGTCGGCCAGTGCATCGGCGCCGTAGAGTTTGCGCAGACCCTCGATCATGCCGGCCGAGTGCACCGCGACGGTGCGGTTCTTCGAGCCGTCGTAAACAAAATCGCCAGCCAGCGACTCGATGTTGCCGTCGAAGACCAGGCCCACCAGTTCGCCATCGCGATTGACGACCGGCGAGCCGGAGTTGCCGCCGATGATGTCGTTGGTGGTGACAAAATCGAGCGGGGTGGAGAGATCGAGCTTGTCCCGGTTGGCAGCTTCCTTGGGCGTAAGGTCAAAGGGCGGCTTGTTGCTGAAGCTGGCGGCGCGATCGTAGAGCCCGTAGAAGGTGGTGAAGGGCGGAGCGATGGTGCCGTTGTATGGGAAGCCATCGACGGAGCCGTAGCTCAGCCGCAGGGTGAAGGTGGCGTCTGGATAGGCATCCTTGCCATAGACCAGAAAGCGAGCCTTGCCCAGCTTTTCACCAGCGGGCGTGAGCACGCTGCTGATGGTGTCGCGGATGCGGCGGTTGGTCTCGCGTAGGATGGGTTCAACGCGGCGCGCGGCCACAATCATGGGATCAGTGGAAGCGGCCACGGCGGCCTCGCCGCCATCCAGCAGCGATTTGCGGAAGGCAGCGTCGCCCATCTTGGTGCCATCCACCAACGCATTCACGGTCGCGTCTACTTCGCCGCCTGCAAGGATTGCTTGCAAAAATGCGTCGTCCTTGCCCATCTTCTCCTGGCACAGCTTGAGCGCGGTGGTCATGAACAGCTTCTCCGTCGCCGGATAAATCGGCGCTGGAGAGAGCAACTGATACTTAAGCGACTCCAAGCCCGCCTCATGGAATCCCGGCAGACGCTCGCCGTCCGGCTTTTTGACCTCGGCCACATATTCCACGATCTCAATCGCCGTGCTGAGCATCTGGCCGCCGGTGCGGCGGAACATTTGGCCCTTGATCTCCGGCTTCAGCTTCTCTTCCGCGCCGGCAATCTCGTCCCATGCCTTGCCATATTCTTTTTTCCATTCATTATTGGCGTTCACCTTGGCGCGGAAGTCATCTTCCTCGGCCTGTTTCTTGGCGAGGATGGCGGGATCAGCAAGTGCATCGCGACGGCCCAGGTAGACCTTCAAGCTGTTTTGCAGGTAAAAGAGAGTACTGCCCACCTCTCGCGCCTGCTCCTCGCCCTGTGCGGAAAAAGCCTGGGCGGCGGCGATGCGGCGCTGATAGTACTCGGTGGCTGCAGGGCCAATCACATCGCGTTCCAACAGCAACTGGGCTACAGTGTCGTCGCGCTCCGTCGAGCCGGGATGGCCGGAGACAAAGACCAACTCGCCCGGCGCGGCGCCCTTGGCGCTCCACTTGAGATAGTTAGCGGAGTTGATCGGCTTGCCGTTTTCATAGACGCGGAAGACGGCCATATCCAGGTCGTAGCGCGGATAGGTGAAGTTATCCGGATCGCCGCCGAAGAAGGCCGCCTGCTGCTC
>CAWDQS010000128.1:0-15360 GCA_963804295.1 uncultured Acidobacteriaceae bacterium | reverse complement strand
AACGCATTGCTTGGTCAAGTTCGCCTTCAGCGGAACCCGTTCCTGGAGAGATGCCAACATCTTCGGCTCTCAGCGGAGAAGTCAATTGTATTTGCGCGCCAACGTCGCCCAGCCCTACATGTTCACACTGGGCGGCCCGATGCGCCTTTCCGCCTCATCCTTTGACGAGTTTCGCGGCACCGACACATACCTGGCCCGCACCGGCTATATGCGCCGCTTTACGGCTCTGCCCACCGGGATGGGACACGGCCTCTACGGCGTCTTCAGCTACGAGGCCGGCGAGATTTGGTCGCCGCAAGCCAATGCGATTCTCCGCCAGGATGGCCTCGCAGGTTTGGTCGCCAACACACCTATCGGCCTGTTCACCTTCGGCGCCTCCATCGGCGACGCCGGCCATCGCAAAGTCTTTGTCACCCTGGGGCGGTGGTTCTGAGGGTTCCTGGTGCTCCGGTAAACAAATTCAGCTTTGTTCACCGGAGATCAATGGGGTTCGCCTTTGGCCACAATAAAGTCGTGGGAGGCAATCCCATTGGACAATCGAAGAGAAAAACTAGCGTTACGCTTTTTCTGGGCGCCAGTTTAATCGTGTAGGTATTATGAATATTTGCCTTGTTAGACTCGTCAATATCGCGAGACAACTCGCCGATTGTTTTATCGCCCTTGAGGATAATTGCCGCATTGACGCCATTTTTGGCAAAGAGCAGGGTGCCCTGCAATCCTTGTCCGAAGATATCATTCAGATTAATTTCCGCAAAGACGTTCTGGTACTGATCCGAAATACTATATTGCTTGCCTGACGCGTCCGTAACCTTCAGGTCGGCTTCGCTAAACTTTTCGGACACCTCATGATCAGTGGTGTTTGCTACATGGACTCTTACACCCCATGCGCTAACTGAGTAGTACTGGGACTGCCAGTTCGCGTATTTAGTGTCAACGGCGGTGATTTCGAGAGATCCTGCCAGAATCCGTTTTGCGGGACTCATAGTGCCGGCCTGCATCATGTTGGCCGTTTGCGCAAAGCAACTGCCTATCAGCACGAATGTCACAAGAGAAAAAGCAAGTTTGTTCATGGATTTCTCCGCAGTTGAAATCGCGTGTACTGCACAAGTCTGTCAGGGGTAAGACGCACGTGCCCAATCACTCATTACGCACATGTAACAAACCGCAATCAGGATGCTCCCACCCCCCGCATCAAGTCAAGCAAATTCATGGAAGCATTTATTTGAGGACTGGGTTACTCATTCTTCTTGCTTTTCTTGTAGCACGAACGGCAAACCACGAAGTTCCGGAATAATAAGCCAAATGCACGAAGGCCCTCCCATGCGGGAGAGCCTTCGTGCGTGAAAACAGCCGCGGCTTACGCCACCACTTCGATACCCATGGAGCGGGCGGTTCCGCGGATGCTCTTCATGGCCGTCTCCACCGAGGAGGCGTTCAGGTCGGGCATCTTCTGCGTGGCGATCTCGCGCACCTGCTTCTCGGTCACTTTGCCGATCTTTTCTTTGTTGGGCGTGCCGGAGCCTTTGGGAATTCCGGCGGCCTTCAGCAGCAACACCGGAGCCGGCGGCGTTTTGGTGATGAAGCTGAAGCTTCGGTCGCCATAAACCGAGATGACGACTGGAATGACCAGCCCTTCCATCTCCTTGCTCGAGGTGCGCGCGTTGAACTGCTTGCAGAACTCCATGATGTTGACCTGCGCCTGGCCAAGAGCGGGGCCGACCGGCGGCGCCGGCGTGGCCTTGCCGGCCACGATCTGCAGTTTGACATAACCCGTAATTTTCTTCGGAGGTGCCATGTGTCGGTTCCTTTGAACCAGCTTCTAGCTTCTAGCCGCTAGCTATTAGATGGTTTGTTCCTGTTCAAATTTTGGTGACGCATCCCTTGCATTCGCCTACAACCGAGGGCGGCTAGATAATCCGGTCGGCTAGAAGCTGGAAGCTAGTAGCTAGAAGCTGCGTTACTCAATCTTTTCCACTTTGCCAAATTCCATCTCAACCGGGGTGGAGCGTCCGAAGATGGTCACCATGACCTTGAGCGTCTCGCGATCTTCGTTGATCTCATCCACCACGCCGTTGAAGTTGGCAAAAGGCCCGTCGGTAATGCGGACCTGTTCGCTCTTCTCAAACTTGATCTTCTGCCGCGGCTTGTCCTTGGTGGTATCGGAACGGAAGAGAATTCCACTGACTTCTTCCTCACTCAGAGCCACCGGCTTGTCGCCCGTGCCCAGAAAGCCGGTCACCTTGGGCGTGTCCTTCAAGACGTGCCAAAGATTGTTGTCCAACTCCATCTCGACCAGCACGTAACCGGGCAGAAAAACCCGTTCCACGGTGCGTTTCTTGCCGTTGACAATCTCCGTCACCTGCTCGGTGGGAATCATCACACGGCCCACCCGGTCGCCCAGCCCGAAGGCTTCCACGCGGCTCTGGATGGATTCGCGCACTTTGCGTTCAAAGCCCGAGTAGGCGTGCAGAATGTACCACCGGAAGCGCTCGTTGCGCTCCGGCAGCGGCTGCGCCTGCGGGCCTGCCTGCTCGACGGCTTGTTCAACCGGTTCAGCCTGCCCAGCTTGTTCGGTTTGTTCGGCTTGTTTCAATTCTTCGGCCATCATGCTCTCGTTTCGCGGTTCAACGTCACTACTGCCCGCCCATCTTGTGCAGAAGCCAGTTCATGCCCGATGAGAAAATCGAGTCCGTCACCAGGAAAAACAATCCGAAGATGCCCACCGCGATGATCACCACAGTGGTGGTGGATTGCACTTCCTTCCACGACGGTGTAACCACCTTGCGCATCTCCGCGCGCACATCACTCAAAAAGCGCGTGAATTCATTCCACTGTCCAACCACGCCGCCGGAAAACTTCGACACGGGATTTTCTCCCTGCCGCTTTATCGGCGACGGCCGATCTTCGCCGTTCACGATTGTTGCCTTCGATGCCATGTTTCCAGTTCCTTCGCGCCCGGCGTCAAGCCTTGCGCATTCCTGTTCAATCTGGCAGGGGCGGAGGGATTCGAACCCCCAAGTTCGGTTTTGGAGACCGACAGTTTAGCCGTTGAGCTTACGCCCCTAAATGCAGGGGTTAGGGGGCAGGTTTCAGGGGTCAGTTCCAGCGCCTCAGATCGTACGGCACTTACTGATCCCTGATCCCTGATCCCTGATCCCTGTCTTACTTCGTTTCCTTGTGCGGCTGGTGCTTGCGGCAGCGGTTACAGAACTTCTTGAACTCCAGACGGCCAGTCGTCGTCTTCTTGTTCTTCGTAGTCGAGTAGTTCCGCTCCTTGCACTCAGCGCACTGCAATGTCACAATTTCCCGCATTCCAAATCCTTTCAACTACAGTGAAGAAGCGAACGAGTGAAATAGTGAACAACACGCGCTTATTTAGTTCACTACTTCACTACTTCACTCATTCACTGTTTCCTTCACTTCTTCACTCATTCACTCATTCACTGCCTTACTTGATAATCTCCGAAACCGTGCCCGCGCCCACCGTGCGGCCGCCTTCGCGGATCGCAAAGCGCAAGCCCTTTTCCAGCGCCACCGGCGTAATCAGCTCAACCTCTAGCTGCACGTTGTCGCCCGGCATCACCATCTCCACGCCCTCGGGCAACTGCGCCACTCCCGTCACGTCCGTCGTGCGGAAGTAGAATTGCGGCCGGTAGCCCTTGAAGAACGGCGTATGACGGCCGCCTTCTTCCTTGCTCAACACGTACACTTCGCCCTTGAAAACCGTGTGCGGCGTAATCGATCCCGGCTTGGCCAGAACCATGCCGCGCTCCACGTCTTCTTTGGGAATGCCGCGCAGAAGAATGCCCGCGTTGTCGCCCGCCATGCCCTCATCCAACTGCTTTTTGAACATCTCGACGCCGGTGCAGACCGACTTGCGCGTCTCGCGGAAGCCGACGATCTCCACATCCTCGCCCACCTTCACCTTGCCGCGCTCGATGCGCCCGGTGACCACCGTGCCGCGTCCGGAGATCGAGAAAATGTCCTCGATGGGCATCAGGAAGGGCTTGTCCACCGCGCGGTCGGGCCGCGGCACATACGCGTCCACCGCGTCCATCAGCTCGTCGATATTGGCCTCCCACTTGGGGTCGCCATTCAACGCCAGCAGAGCCGAGCCGCGAATCACCGGCGCGTCCTCCGGGAACTGATACTTGCCCAGCAGCTCGCGCACTTCCATCTCGACCAGGTCGATCAGCTCCGGATCTTCCACCGCGTCGCACTTGTTCAAGAAGACCAGCACGCAGGGAACGCCCACCTGGCGCGCCAACAGCACATGCTCCTTGGTCTGCGGCATGGGGCCGTCCGTCGCTGCGACGACCAGAATTGCGCCGTCCATCTGCGCCGCGCCGGTGATCATGTTCTTGATGTAGTCGGCGTGGCCGGGGCAATCGACGTGCGCATAGTGACGGTTCTTGGTCTCGTACTCCACGTGCGCCGTGGCGATGGTGATGCCGCGTTCGCGCTCTTCCGGGGCGTTGTCGATCGAATCGAAGGAACGGAAGACGTTCTTCGGGTTGTGCTTCTGCAGAACCTTGGTGATGGCCGCCGTCAACGTCGTCTTGCCGTGATCGATGTGACCGATCGTTCCCACGTTCACGTGCGGCTTGGTGCGATCAAATTTTTCCTTGCCCATGGCCTTCAGTCCCTTCCATTAATCTTTTCTGTCGCGCCCCGCAATGACGAAAGCGCAACTGCTTGTGCTGCGCGCCTCAATAGTAGGCGTACACCTTGAGATACCGCTGCCTTAGTTCCGGCGGCACCGCTTCCACCTGCTGCAGGTAGCGCTCGCGGGTCAAAGCCTGGTCCGAGACCGGCAGAGCCCGGTAAAGCTCGGCCGCCTCCTTGCCTATCAGGCCGCGCTGCAAAGCGCCCTCGAAGTCGCGAATGCGCAGCTTCGACCTGCCCATGCGGCTGAGAAATACTTCCACGTCCCGCGAGTCGAAGGCCGCGTCGATGCGCGCTTGTAGTTGCGCGTATCCCAGCTGATCCTGCACGGCGATCGCTGCCTGCTCGAATTTCATTTTCTGCCTCACACTACAGCTTTCAGCTCTCAGCCGTCAGCTTCTTCCTGCCTGCTCTTGCCGCATCGGTTCGTTTCACAGATCCCGAAGCTGATAGCTGGCAGCTAGTCTCTGGAGCGGGAGACGGGACTCGAACCCGCGACCAACAGCTTGGAAGGCTGTGACTCTACCACTGAGTTACTCCCGCAAAAAACAGCCTTTTGCCGCTAGCTTCTAGCTCCATCTTGTTGGCGTGAACCGCATCGGCCCGATCTACCACCGCACAAGCTAGAGGCTAGAAGCTAATAGCTGAATTTCTGGAGCTGATGACCAGGATTGAACTGGTGACCTCTCCCTTACCAAGGGAGTGCTCTACCAACTGAGCTACATCAGCCCTCTTACAAACTCGTAGGCGTTTTACCACCGCCCCCATCCCCGCCCCTGCGAATCTTCTCCGCATGACGGGCTAAAACCGTGCGTAGAGCCATGCCCCCGATCACAATCAACGGAAGCAACCTTAGCTCCACCGGCTTGCCGTAAACGAGAATCGCACCCTCGCCTACTGTAAACCAAGCCAGTACCGCCAGAGCCACATACAACGCCAGAGCCACCCAGTACTTCCGGTCCAAATCAGAACCAGTGCTGTGTAATCCCTCTGTCGCGCGCTTGAGGTTAAGATCGTATCCCGAACGTTGCCAAAAGCGCATGCCAACCCCGCAAAATCATGGTGCACAGGGGAGGGTTCGAACCTCCGTAGGTCCAAAGACCGGCAGATTTACAGTCTGCTGCCATTAACCACTCGGCCACCTGTGCATTACCCCACTGCTCTCTACGCTCAACCCAATTCAGCGCATCAGGCCCCGCCCGGAAAACCTCCGGCTTATGGAGCCTGCACCTGAAGTGGAATCACCGCGGAGGACAGGCCCGGCACCCAAAATTTCCAGCGCCGGCTAAACCTTTTGCCGCTTCAGTCCCCGTCTTTCGCTTTCATAAGTGGAGCTGGCGAAGGGATTTGAACCCCCGACCCTCTGATTACAAATCAGATGCTCTACCAGCTGAGCTACGCCAGCCCTTCCCACCAGGAAGCTGTCCCGGAGGCTCGAATATCCGTACGGGCACACTAACCCTATGCACGTACTACGGCACAGAAGTCAAGGTTAACACACCCTTGGGGAGCGGGGCAAATGAGGGCCTGCTCACAGTACCCAGGTGGTGTCGACGGGAGCCAATTTTTCTCAGGTCGAGGAATGAGGAGCGACGGATACCGGGCGTATCCTAGCGACGATTGACGAAGAGATGAGGGAAATTGGCCCCGTCCCTTCGGACTGCGGCGAAATCGGGCCATACGGCGTTGTCGGATTCGACTTTGGAACCACCAAAGCCTTCGGCCTCCGTCTTATCTGGCCCGATTTTCTCACGCAGCGCCATCCGCATGGGTACTGTGAACAGGCCCTAAAGCGGGTGGGAATCCAGGGCCAGGCGCAACTGGCGCGATTCGCTCCAGGCCATGCGCAGCCCACCGGAAACCGGAGCGGCGCCCATCAACTGCACGGCGGCGAGCAGAAGACTCATCAAGCGCGGCGGCTGCTGATTTGGCCACAGCTCGCTCAGAGGCCGCGCCACGCCGTTGACATCCGGGTGATAGACGCGCTCGTCCCAGGTGCGCGAGCCCTGCGGAAACTCCGGGTAATGCCGGATGGCGTCGATGGTCGATTGCAGCAGGCGGTGCTTCCACGGCTGGGCGTATTGCGGCATGAAGAGCACATCGCTCTTCTTTTCGCGCCGAATCTCATGCACAAATTCAGTAAAATTGGCCGCGTTGGTCAGATTGAGGTTGGCGTTAGGCTCCACGCCGTGACGGTCGCCGCCGGAGATCAGCAGCATATTCCACTGCTCGGCCAGCTTTCGCACTGCGCGGTTTTCGTCCCAGTTGCGCAGCCCGTTCAGCTCCAGCGCGTGCAGATAATTGCCGTTCTTCTGCAGAAATTCGTTGACCAGAAACTGGTGCCTCTCCTTGCCAATCAGGTAGAGATCCCACAAGGGATGGTTGAAAACCACCAGCACATTCGGGTCCTCGTGCAGCGCGCGCAGAATCTCGGTAAATCGCGTATCGCTTGGATGGGCAGTGTAATCAGCCAGCGTTTCCATCCACTCCGTGGCCCTGGCGCTGGGCAGGTTGTGCACGCCCAGGTGAAAGGACTGCTCGCCATACGGTGCGCTCCACTCCACAGAAACCGGAATCCGCCGCGCGCTTGCAATCGTGCGCAGCAACATCGGCGCAGTGATGTTGTCGTGATCGGTAATGGAGACCATCGGGGCAAGGTCCAGCTTTTCGATCTGCCGCGTCTCCAGGTCAAAGGCCAGCCTGGGCGTCATCGGCGGTGTCCAGTAGCTGGCCGCATAGTCGATGCGCACCCCGTGCATTCGCTCCGAACGCTGCTCCAGCCGCGCCAGCAGCGGACGCATCAGCGGATACTGGTTGCCGAAGTTGGCCAGAAAATCCAGCGTTTCGTGTGACTGGTTGGTGTGGCTGTGCAGCGATATTCCCGAACGGAAACCCTGCGGCGCCAGCTTATCGCGCCACAGGTACGAGATGGTCGAATGGGCCATTTCTGCTCCTCAATTCCACGGGGAAAGTGGAATTGCTGGAGCCAGTATCCATTGCCAACCATCAACAGAGCGTTAACGGAGTGCGAATGTCCCTTCAATTAGCGAAGGAATCAAGAAAGGCACGAGAAAGCATTGGAAGACACCATGAAAAACCAGGATGCGGTAATGATGCGGGTTCCGGTATGCCGGTTATTCGTGTGAAACACCAGAAATGAGGCCATAACTCTGCAGCGTTGCTAAAAAGGAGCGACATTTAGCGAACGGTGGCTATTCAATTGAAATATGGGTTGGCGCGGAGATTTGAACTCCCTTATGCGCGGTTTTGACAGCACACGCGTGAAGTTTTTGATCAGGTTCTTGGATTGGTGCTAGACTTACCGCCCACTGTCTATCAATAGCTGCGAGCAAGGACTTCACGCCGTCATGATTTTTCTTTGGAGTGAACTCGCCGCCAGTTTCCTGGCTGAATAACCTCAAGGCATATCTTTGGATATGATCTGTTGAACCCGTCTCAAAAGAGAAGATGGACACGCCCTCCGCCTGGCAAGCTTCGTCGGCATTTAGGAAACTCATATTGCTGGCGTTGTCTCCCCCGTCGGATAGCAGGATGATTACGCGACGAAAAGAAGCTGGATTTGCAGACCTGTTCAATGTTTTTAAACAGGTCTGTCCGATTGCATCGTATAGTGAGGTTCCTGCTTCAAATTGCGCTCGCTTCAATACCTGTTCTGCTTCCGCAGCTTCAAGGGGCTCTTCACTAGTTACGATCCTCTCATTAAAAACGACAAGGTAGCCTTTGCTATCGTTTGTTGATAAGCCTTGAAAGATCTTTAATGCCGCACTCTTCACTTGATCAGCTTCTACCGAATTCGATCTGCTGATATCGACCAGAACTGCAAAAAGCAACTTTTGTTCTCTTGCTGAGTGCACCGAGATTACCTGGGCAGGCTGTTTATCAATAGACACACTCAAGGCCTTATGATCTGGGATTACCAAGGATTCATCCTTACCGGTCGCAGTCAGGTACAACTGAATTTGTCGCGTCGACGGAGGAAGCACAGGAGTCGATTGTCCAGCGGCAAGATTTAGACTTCCAACCCCTAAGAGTAAAATGCCACAGAGCAAGTATTTCCAGCGTTGAATCATGCCAGATTTTATCATTTGAAGGGCGTCCACGGTCAGCGGTTGATCTCCGGTCGTATTGTCTCCTATCCGTAATCTGTACCACTCCCCTTCAATGCAATACTCCAAAGTTCTACAGCGTCTATTTGCTCGTCTTGGCCATCTCCGGCCCCAGGAAATCCTCCACCGTCCAACCGGCCATCAGATCCTCGCCCGGCGTCATCTCCTGGCTCTCTGCGAGCGTGCCCGCGGCAACTTCGGCAGCCAGGTAATTTTCCGTCAGCCCTTTGCGCAGCAACTCAAAGGCCTGCTCCGGCGTGTCGGCAAACTGGAACAGGTTGATGTCCTTGGGCGAGATGGCCCCGGTCTCCACCAGCACGTCCAGGTTGAAGACCTTCTTCCAGTACTCTGAACCATAGATCACCACGGTGATCTTATTGCCCAGCTTGTGAGTCTGCGCCAGGGTAAGAATCTCGAACATCTCGTCCAGCGTTCCAAAGCCGCCGGGAAAGACCACCAGCGCCTTGGCCAGGTAGGCAAACCACAGCTTGCGCATGAAGAAGTAGTGGAACTCGAAGTTGAGCGAGGGCGTGATGTAGGGGTTGGGGTGTTGCTCGAAGGGCAGACGGATGTTCATGCCGATGGTTTTTCCGCCGGCCTCGTGAGCGCCGCGATTGGCCGCCTCCATGATGCCCGGCCCGCCGCCCGAGGTGACCACAAAGCGGTGCCGCCGCGAGGGAATCCGCTTCGCCCAGGTCGTCAGCAGGCCAGAGAGCTGCCGCGCATCCTCGTAGTAGCGGGCCATCTCCACGGCCGCTTCGGCGCGCTTGCGCTGCAACTCCGTCGCAGTGCCGGCGGCAATCTCCGGCGCTTTGGCCGGCTGCTCATGGCTGGGCGCCGGCTCTCTGGACCCGGTGTTTTCCAGCAATTCCAGAGCGTAATCGGCCTCCTCGCGCCCGCGAAACCGAGCAGAGCCGAAAAACACCACTGTGTCCTGTATCTGCTCCCGCCGGAAGCGCGCCAGCGGCTCCATGTACTCGGAGACAATCCGGATCAGCCGCCCGTCGGCGCTATTCAGAAAGTTGGAGTTCTCATATGCCAGCGGCGCGGATTCAAGAGGCGGCGGCGCACCGTTGCCGGGAATCACCGCAGCCGGTGCTGTTCCTTGATCTTTGTTCTCTGATCTCTGATCTCTGTCATTCATACTTCATCCATCCCAATGGCGGAAAATGCCTACCAACGATATCCAAAAACTCAACAGTCCCAGCCCCGACACCAGGCCGCACACCGCACCGTTCGCCGCATAGTGCGCGACCAAAGGAAAGTAGAGGATCAGAGGATTATCGTCCCACAAAAAGCGCGCCCGGGGAAGAAACCACAGCAATTTTCCCGACCACGGCGCAATCCAGATTACAAAGCCAATGAACATCAGCAGCATGGAACGCACAAACAGCTCGGAGCGCTCCAGCCAGCGCGGAATCCGCTGCGGCGTGTGCTTGCCCAGCAAATCCTGAGTGTTGGGCGCGGACATGGGATAGGGGACAGGCTTGGCAGCCGGGTTCACGGCACGCTGAGGCGAGGTCGATTGCGGCTGCTGGGACATTTTTATAGTTCGCACACCGCCCCTAATTCCAGCCCCGTCGCGGGCACTCGGAATAGGCCCATCCACCGGCCCGTCGCAGGGACGCCGTACTGCAACGGTAACACAGCAGCCGCAGTGAAAGTGATGGTGGTAGCCGACATGAGCTGCTTCTTCTTTTCCGTTTTTTGAGGCGCGGAAAGCACAGCCTCCAGTTTGTCCGCCCTTCGCGTTATCCTGTCACCACATGATTCGATCGCCGTTTCTCCGCATTCTGGCAGCCCTGTTCGGTGCCTCGCTCTTTATTCCCGCTCTCGCTTTCGCCCAGCAGGACAAATCCAGTGCGCTTCCTTATCTGGACGAGCAACCGGTGCGCGCCGAACACGGCATGGTGGTCAGCGTCCATCACCTGGCCTCCGACGCCGGCCTGGAAACGCTGCGCGAGGGCGGCAACGCCGTGGACGCCGCCGTGGCTACCGGCTTTGCCCTGGCCGTGGTACATCCGGCAGCCGGCAATCTGGGCGGAGGCGGCTTTCTGCTGCTGCGCGCCCACGACGGTAAAACCACCTTCATCGACTTCCGAGAGAAGGCCCCGTTGCAGGCCACCGAAACCATGTACCAGGATGCCGGCGGCAACGTCATCCCTGACTCCAGCGTCCTCGGCTACCGCTCCATCGCCACGCCCGGATCGGTGGCTGGACTGGTCTATGCCGAGCGCCACTACGGCAAGCTCGGCCTGCGACGCGTCATCGCTCCGGCCATCCGGCTGGCTTCTGAGGGTTTTCAGCTCACCGCGGAAGAGGCCCGCGAACTCAGCGACCCCGACCTGGCTCACTTTCCTGACTCCAAGCGTATCTTTCAGCGCGATGGGCAGTTCTTCAAGGAGGGCGAGACATTCCGTCAGCCCGAACTGGCCCGAACCCTCCTGCGCATCGCCGCAAATCCTGAGGACTTCTACCACGGCAAAATGGCCCATGAGCTGGTCGCTGATCTCCGCAAGGGCGGCGCGCTGCTCACCCTCCAAGACCTGGCTCACTACACTGTCGTCGAGCGCACGCCCATCACTGGCAGCTTCCACAACTACACGGTCATCAGCGCCCCGCCGCCCTCATCAGGTGGAATCGTGCTGCTCAGCACCCTCAACATACTCGAAGGCGACGACCTGGCCAATCTCGGTGACCGCAGCCCCGCCTCAATGCACCTGATCGTCGAGGCCTTTCGCCGCGCCTACATGGATCGCGCCGAGTACCTCGGCGACCCTGACTACAACGCGATTCCCGCCGAGCTGACCAGCAAAACCTACGCCCAAGCCTGGCGCGCCTCCATCGACCCCCACGCCGCCACTCCCAGCGCCGCGCTTCGACGCCCTGAAGGCTTTTTGCCTCCCGCTCCCAAAACCGCTGGCCATCGCGCCGAATCTCCCGACACAACCCATTACTCCGTGGTGGATAGCCAGGGCAACGCCGTGGCCATCACCACCACCCTCAACAACTCCTTCGGCTCCCACGTCACCTCCGGCTCGCTGGGCTTTCTGCTCAACGACGAGATGGACGACTTTACGGTCAAGCTCGGCACGCCCAATCTGTACGGACTCATCCAGGGTCCCGCCAATGCCATCGCCTCCGGCAAGCGCCCATTGAGCGCCATGACCCCCACCATTGTTCTGGAAAACGGCAAGTTGCGCTACGTCCTCGGCTCACCCGGCGGCGCGCGCATCATCTCCACCGTTGCCAACATCTTTCTCTCCGCATCGGTAGGCGGCCTCAATATCCAGCAAGCCGTCGATGCGCCCCGCTTCCACCACCAGTACCTGCCTGACAAGCTCTTCCTGGAACCGGGCTTCACGCCCGCAACCCTGATTGCCCTCCACGATATGGGCTACGACCTCAGCGTCAGTCACGGACATTGGTCCAACGGCGAGTGCATCGCCGTGAATCCCAAGACCGGCGAGCTTGAAGCCGGTCAGGATCACCGCAGCCAATACGGCAAGGCTGCCGGCTACTGAGCCGCTTGTAACGCGCGCTTTTAGATGTGAAATCCCAGAAAGTTTCTCATTTAGAATCAATAGGATACTGGAGTGGAAGCATCGCGGTGCAAGCAGAGAGATTGCTTGTGGCACGCGAAACTTTGACGGCAATCACAGAAAATTCACAATGAATTTTCTGTGATTGTGCAATTTTGTACTTCTTTTCCACAGGACCTTATAGATACTCTCAATGAAGCACGATCCGCAACGTACTCCAAGAGAATACGACATGAATCAAATGGAGGCTTGAACCTCCGCGCTGCCTAAAGGGCGCCCAGCCCTGCGTTGAACTTCCCGAGCCTGCGCGGCCAGCGCGTTGGAATGTTCGGGAATGCCGTTCGTCGTTGCCCGGATTTACTTTTTGAAGTCGAGCTCAGGCGCTTTACAACAGATGATTCAACTCAGGAGTCCCCCCATGACCACCATCAAGCCTGGGTGGAGCAAGCCCTCCACCATCCTCTTCGCCTCTGAGTTTCCCGTCAACGAGAAGGCCTTTGCCTTTGCCTTGGCCCAGGCCGCCGAGTTCGGCTCGGATCTCGTTATCTTTCATGTTTATGACAGTGTAGACATTGCCGCGCAGGAGGACTCAACGATCCTTCCTGACGACTACTCCCTGACCTGTAAGCAGCGCTTTGAGCCGCTCAATCAGCGTGCATGCAATCTCGGCGTACACTGCAGTATCGTGATTCGTCCGGGCCAGGCCGCCGAACAAATCCTCGCTTACTTGCGTCAACGGAAGGTTGATCACGTCGTCATGAGCACTCATTCTCCCGGCCCCATCGGCAAGCTGCTGGTCGGTTCCGTAGCTGAGGAAGTCTTGCGCAATTCTCCCGTGCCGGTCGACATTGTCGGTCCCAACGTGATCGAGGGAGCCTATCGTCACTTTTCCGCCCGTACCATCCTGTGCTCTGTGGGCGCGTACGAGTCCAGCCGCGTGGTGGTCCAGTTTGCGGCAGAGTTGGCCGCCCATCACAAAGCCAGCCTGATCCTGCAGCATGTCATTCCCCACCAGGAACGCAATGAAGTTCTTGCCGGTCGCACTCTCGACCAGATCGAGGCAGAACTGCCCTTCCTGATTCCGCCCAAACTAAAGCACAAGGTCGGCGTGCGAACCAGAGCCGTGCTTGGCGACCCCACCGAGGAGTTGCTCTACCAGGGCAGAGCGCAACACGCCAACCTGATTGTGCTGGGCGCGCAGGGCGCCTCTCACTTTGCCGCCGTCTCCCGTGCCGGCATCTTTTACAAGGTGCTGGCCTACGCGCAATGTCCGGTCATCACGCTCTCGCCCATCGTGCTGGCTGAGTGCGGCGCCATCAACGAGCATCCGCTTCCCTCCGAATTCTGTCTGGCCGGAGTTTTTTAGGCGAGCCTGACGCTTGCGTAGTTCCATGTACCATCACTCGAATCAATTATCCTGATACATGGAGCCTGACGCACAACCGGATCGCACGCCGCCCAGCAAGCTGGCCGTGGCTGCGGTTGTGCTCTGCGGCGTCTGCGCCTTTCTAGAACTTTATTCCACCCAGCCGCTGCTGCCGCTGCTCACGCGCCTCTTTCATGCCTCCAAAACCGGCGTTAGCCTAACCGTCTCGGCCGCCACGCTGGGCGCGGCTTTGTCGGCTCCCATCTTTGGCTATCTAGTTGAGCGGCTGCCGCGCAAAAGGGTCATCGTCGCCTGTCTGGCTGGGATCGCCTTGCCCACACTATTGGCCGCCACCTCCGACTCGCTTGTCCAGCTCATATTCTGGCGCTTTTTGCAGGGCATCCTGGTGCCCGGCATCGTGGCCGTGGTGGTTACCTACATCGGCGAAGAGTGGCCGCCCAACCGCGTGGCTCTGGTCATGAGTTTCTACGTCAGCGGAACCGCGTTAGGCGGATTTCTGGGCCGCGTCTCAGCCGGCATTCTGGCCGATTGGTTCAATTGGCGCGTCAGCTTTCTCGTCGTCGGTATCCTTGCTTTGGCCGGAGCCGGAGCTGTGGCCGCATGGCTCCCGCACGGACGCCGCCGCCCGCAGCTGCCCCCGCTCTCGGCCACGCAGCCTTCGTTCTTTCCTCAGCTCTGGTCTCAGGCGGGGACGCTCTTTCGCAACCGCCGCCTGGTGGCCACCTATGCGGTCGGCTGCAATGTCCTCTTCACCCTGGTGGCCGTCTTCACCTGGATCACCTTCCACCTCAGCGCCCCGCCCTTCCGGCTCTCCACCGCCGCACTCAGTTCGCTGTTTTTCGTCTACCTCATCGGCCTTATCACCACCCCCGCCGCCGGCTACATCATCACCCACGTTGGCCTGCGCAAGGGCATAGGCGGCGCCATCGTTTGCTGCATGGCCGGCGTTCTGCTCACTCTGGCGCCCTCGCTTCCCGTCGTCATCCTGGGACTGGCCCTGGTCTCCTCCGGCACCTTCATCTCTCAGACCGCCGCGCAAAGCCATTTGCGCGTAGCCGCCCCCCCGGAGGCACGCGTCACCGCCGCCGGACTCTACTTAACTTGCTATTACATCGGAGGCACCGCTGCCGGGGTTGTTCCCGGAGCCTTCTGGGCGCTGGGAAAATGGCCGGCCTGCGTTGCCTTCATCTTCGCCATGCAAGCCATCGCGCTGGCCATTGCGCTCATTGGCTGGCGCACGCCTAAAGCAGTGTAGAGCCATGCTACCCTGGCTTTTGCTTCTGCACGATCTCCAGGTAGTAAGCTTCCGTGTCTGAGATCGTCTTGCTCAATAGAAATCTGCGATGAGCGGTACGGTATGCTTCTTCGCCCAGACGGCGTCTCAACTCCGGATCGCGCACCAGTAATTGGATTCCCCTGGCGAGCGCGGCCACATCCCTCGCCGGAAACACAATCCCTTCGCGGTCATTGGTTACAATTTCGGTTATTCCACCGGAAGCAGAAACCAGGACCGGCTTGCCCGAGAACATTCCTTCAAGAATGACGATTCCGAACGGCTCCCGATGCGATGGAAGCAGAATCACGTCGGAGGCTCTCATAGCAATACGTACTCGTCAGAAAGGGAAGACGTAAATACAGC
>CAWDQS010000127.1:0-17908 GCA_963804295.1 uncultured Acidobacteriaceae bacterium | reverse complement strand
TTTTTTTTTTTTTTTTTTTAAAAAAAAAAAAAAAAAAAAAAAAAAAAAAAAAAAAAAGATGGCCGAGCGGGTACCAGCTCCCTGCGTTCCAGCAAGGAATCCGTCTCCGGCGGCGGCACCGCCAGCGGCCCCTTGAGCTTCATGCGCGGACTCGACGCCTTTGCCGGAGTCATCAAATCCGGCGGCAAGACGCGCCGCGCGGCCAAGATGGCGATTCTGAACGCCGAGCACCCGGACATCATCGATTTCATCGAGTGCAAATCCAAGGAAGAGGCCAAGGCTTATACCCTCATTGGTGCCGGCTACGATGGCAGCGGACCGGACTCGGAAGCCTACTCGTCCATCTTCTTCCAGAACGCCAACAACTCCGTCCGCGTGAGCGACGAGTTCATGCGCGCCTACGAGAATGACGGCGACTATAACACCTATACAGTGAAGGACCACGAGCCGGTTGCAGCCTACAAGGCGCGCGAGATCATGCACAAGATCGCCGAGGCCACCTGGCTGTGCGGCGATCCGGGCATGCAGTTCGACACCACCATCAACCGCTGGCACACATGCAAGAATACGGCGCGCATCAACGCCTCCAATCCCTGCTCGGAGTATATGTTCCTGGACAACTCAGCCTGCAACTTGGCCAGCTTCAATCTGATGAAGTTCGTCACCCCATCGGGCGGCTTCGACATTCCCTCTTACCGGCACGCCATCTCCGTGATCATCACCGCCATGGAGATTCTGGTGGACAACTCTGGCTATCCGACGGAGGCCATCGCGCGCAACTCACACGACTACCGGCCCCTGGGGCTGGGCTACGCCAACCTCGGCGCGCTGCTGATGTCCATGGGTCTGCCTTACGACTCGGCCGCCGGACGCGACATGGCTGGCGTGCTCACCGCCATTCTCACCGGCCAGGCCTACCTGCAATCGGCCATTCTGGCGGCCAACTGCCCGCCAATCGCCTCGGCAACTCCGCTCACGGCCAATGCCGATCATCAAGGCGGCGCCTGCCCCGGCTTCTACGTCAACCGCGTGCCCTTTCTGGACGTGATCCGCATGCATCGCGCCGAGGTCAACAACATTGGCAGGTCGCGCCAGAGCGGCGAGCCCTTCACCGTGCCTCAGCTCGACGCCCTCATCGACGCCAGCCGTGAATGCTGGGATACGGCCCTGGTTTACGGTGAAAAGTACGGCTATCGCAACTCCCAGACCACGGTTCTGGCCCCCACCGGCACCATCGGCTTCATGATGGACTGCGACACCACCGGAGTCGAGCCCGACCTGGCCCTGGTCAAATACAAGAAGCTGGTGGGCGGCGGCATGATCAAGATCGTCAACAACACCGTTCCCGAAGCCCTCTTCAAGCTGGGCTATCCCAGCGACGAGGTCAACGCCATCGTCAGCTACATCGACGCCACCGGCACCATTGAAGGCGCGCCCGGCATCCGCCCCGAGCACCTGGCCGTCTTCGATTGCAGCTTCAAGCCCACCAAGGGCACCCGCTCCATCCACTACATGGGCCACATCAAGATGATGGCCGCCGCGCAGCCCTTCCTCTCCGGAGCCATCTCCAAGACCGTCAACCTGCCCAACGAGGCTACCGTCGAGGATGTGGCCGAGGCCTACGCCGAGAGCTGGCGTCAGGGAATCAAGGCCGTGGCTATCTACCGCGACGGCTCCAAGGGAACCCAGCCGCTGAATACCAGCATGGACAACCGGCACGATTCCTCGGCGCAGGATGCTGCCGGCAGCCGCGTGCTGGCGCAATTGGCCGCAGGCCAGCCCGCCGCCGAAGCTGACCTCAAGGTTCTTGAGAGCAAGAGCGGCGAAAAAATTGTGGTTCCCGTGCTGCAGGTTCTTCTTGCCAGCGCCGCATTCAAGCGTGCACTGGCCGAGATTGCCAAGTCTGCCGCCGTGCCTGTTCTGCAAGCCACAGCCGCGCAGGACGCCGTCAGCCCGGAGGCGCAGGACCTGAACGGCCCGCCACGCGCCATCCGCCATCGCCTGCCTGGCGAGCGCGCTTCGGTCACCCACAAGTTTGAACTCAACGGCCACGAAGGCTACATCACCGTTGGCCTCTATCCCACCGGCCAGCCGGGAGAAATCTTCATCAGGATGGCCAAGGAGGGTTCCACCGTTTCCGGCATGATGGACTCTTTTGCCACCTCCGTCTCCATCGCCCTGCAGCATGGCGTTCCCCTCCAGTTGCTGTGCAACAAGTTCGCCCACACCCGTTTTGAGCCTTCCGGCTGGACCGGCAACCCGCAGATCCGCATGGCCACTAGCCTGATGGACTACATCTTCCGCTGGCTCGATCTGCGCTTTCACTCCGGTACTCAACTTGCGTTGTTCTCCGGGCTGGTTCCGCAGGCTTCGCAACTGCCCGCCTCGCCCAGCATGGCGCCGGAGACCGAGCCGTATCATGATTCGTTTGCGCAGAACCACCTGGCCCAGTTGGCCGAGGAGGTCGCCAAGCGGCTGAATCAGGTCAGCGCCCCGGCAGGCAGCTTTTCCGGCTCTGGAATGGGCCAGCCGTGCGGCGGCGGTATTCCCGAAGCGCAGGTTTCCTCACCCTACGCCACAAGCCCTGCCCAGGAACCGCAACTCCACGATCGCGGCATCTACCACGCCTCCGACGCCATGCGCTCCATGTACGAGATGGGCGATGCGCCCAGTTGCCCGGTCTGCGGCGCCATCATGGTTCGCAACGGCTCATGCCATCGCTGCATGAGCTGCGGAACCACCAACGGATGCAGCTAGAAGCTGTTTCATAACCTGGTTTTGAATGGGCACGGCGTTACAGCTTGCGGAATTAACTCGAAATTGAGCCAGTTTTGTATCATGGCACGGCTGGTAGGTAAGGGTTTTAACACTGACTGCCGCAAGTGCAACAAAACAAATGCCGGGCTTTAGCCCCTGCGGTCTGCTTTCTGTGTGAATCGATTGAAAAAGGTCTTTTCCGCAGCCAGCTTGCCGTGACACTGATTGAGGCTAAAAATCGCCGTGCCCGGTCCCTGGCATTTTGGGACAAGGAAGTCCACGATCATCAACCGGCCAATCGAGAGCTATACTGATTCCGTCATGGAAATGTGCTACCTCTACGACGGGGTCCCCGTTGACAGGTCTTCGTCAACGGGGCGGGACGCCGACGGAACGCGCGTGGCCAAGGGCCGCATCACCGCCTGGTCCTGCGATCCGGCCGTCAACGGCTTCCAGACCACCAGCGACTACATCCTCGGCCCCTCGGGCGAGCAGGTCACCGAGATGGCCATGGACGCCAACAACTCCATGGCCTGGCGGCACACCAACGTCTGGGCCGGCGGCAAGCTGCTGGCCACCTACGACAACGACGGCCTGCACTTCTACCTCAACGATCCGCTGGGCACCCGCCGCGCCCAAACCGACTACGCCGGCGTGCTGGAACAAACCTGCTCCAGCCTGCCCTTCGGCGACGGATTGAGCTGCTCCGGCGGCAACCTCCAGGCCCCCACCGAACACCACTTCACCGGCAAAGAACGGGACGCCGAATCTGGCAACGACTACTTCGGGGCCAGGTACTATGCATCCAACATGGGAAGGTGGATGAGTCCTGACAAGCCGTTTGCGGATCAGCACACAAGCAATCCTCAAAGTTGGAATCTTTACGAGTACGCCAGGAATAATCCACTCAGGAATGTCGACCCAAACGGGTTCAAGGTATTACAGGCGGTTGTTGCAGAGGCTTTAGCAAAAATGAATGCAGGGCAAGGCGGTACGTTTTACCTCGATTTTGCAGGCATTCAGGGCCTGCATACACATCAATCACTGGGACCTTGGGCGGATTTTGGTCGCTGGCATTCGGATCATTTCACGAGTAACTCCGAAATTATTCCCAATAAAGGCATTTTATCTGGGTTCTTTCGCGCGTTTTTTGGCCTTGCTAATAAAGACCAAGTCGATACAGGCAAAGCGATTGTGGCAGCAGCGCCAGCAGGCGTCAACATTGCATTCGACACATACAGCAATGGGGTCAACGCTGCCGGGCAGGTTGCCCAAGGGATGTCAGCGGGCGATTTTGAATCTGCCACAGTTGTTGGTCCAAATGCAAATTCTGCTGCGCCTATTCAAGCAATGGACCAAGCAGACGAAGACTCTACCCAAATCTTCATCAGCACCAATGACCTGGCATTGGCCCTAGCCTTCTTTGGAAGTCAGTCCGTTGATGATTGGACTTCCGAGTTTGGCGATAGGGTGCACGTCACGAGTCAGTCCTCTCACAATCTCAACAAGTACCATGATGCAAACAGTGAGGCTCGGAAGGGTGAGTTGGAGTATTGTGCAAGGTATGGTTTCTCGTGCAATTGACGGGACTCATTCTACGGAGGATAACTGCATGCGATCTTTAATGACAATGTTCTGCTTTCTATTGGCATGTGTGTTTTCATGTGTTTGCGGGATGACAGTCCAAGCCCAAAGCCTGAGGGTGCTCGTTCTGGATGCGTCGGATGGAAAGCCTCAAGCCAATGTGAAAGTTGAGTATTTCTGCATGGGGCTTCCAATTAATTCGGCACACAAAACGACCGTCACAGACAATGAGGGGACTGCGCTAATTTCTAACCTTTGTAGTGATAAACAGGAGATCGACATCTCTATATATCCGCCCAACAAGAAAGAGCAATGCGGGGTAGGACCAATCACACTGAAAGACATCTTATCCGTTGGTGCGGTTGCACACCCAGATGCGGATGGCGGAATCTGGTGCCCGACCAAAGTGAGCAGAATACTCAAACCGGTGCCTGGGCAAGTGACTATGTTCGTCAAGAAGCCAACGTGGTGGCAGTCTCACGTTGCCGGGTGAAATTCGGTTGAACGCCTATGCTTACGATGTACCCAACCGTTTGTGCCTCAGACGTGTGTTTTGCTCCGTCCCGCTATACCGGCAAAGAACGGGACGCAGAATCAGACAACGACTACTTTGAAGCCAGGTATATGGCGAGTAGTATGGGCAGATTCCTCAGCCCTGATCCATCGCAGCTTTACTACGCCAATCAAACTAACCCGCAGAGTTTCAATTTGTACAGCTATGCACAGAACAATCCAATGAGGAACATTGATCCAACTGGGCGGGTGGCCCACCCTTAAAATAACCACAAATCAACGGCGGGTGGCCCGGGTGCCGGGGAAGTAAGTACAACAACTGAAGCCCGGTGGCCCAGGTGCCTCGCATTTGGGCGCCGGGGAGAGCACCTGGCCTTCGGCTAATATTTTGCAGAATCGCGCGGCTTCTTGGATGGCGGGTGGCGCATATCCGACCAAAAAAGTTGGGTGGCCCATGTCTCGATTCTGAGACATGGGAAATGATGAATCTCATTGATCCGCCCTGCGGGTTTTTCTTGTCTTTATAAACTTAGAAGGTTGAGTGATTCGATATCCCAGGTCTGAAAATCCAGACCTGGGCCACCCAGGCATGTGATGGGCGAATGAGAATTGACCACGAACCTGATTGATCCGCCCTTCGGGCTTTTCTTATCTTTACAAACTTAGAATATGCGGGCGGGTGCCCACGGTCCCGGTAAGATTTCCAAACCACGCTGAGGGTGCCCCTGAGCCTGTACTGAGCGAAGTCGAAGTATCCCTCGCTTTTGGGGACCGGGGATTCCTCGAACCGTAACCTACATTCGTTCGATTTTACGTGCCAGAAATCTGATTTACGGCTACAATCATTGTGTGGAGATCACGTTCGATCCCCGGAAGAGCGAGCGCAATCTTCGCGAGCGCAACCTCGGTTTTGAGCAGGCCGCTGATTTTGATTTCAGTACGGCCTCTTATTTCAACGAAGTGCGCAATGGAGAACATCGCCTGCTTGCTGTAGGCTATTTGAAGAGGCGGCTGCACATTCTCTGTTTTCTGCCGAGAGTTGGCGGAATTCGAGTAATCAGCTTCCGCAAAGCGAATGACCGGGAGGCGCGCAAATATGGCAGACCAAAGACCATTGACGAATGATGAAGGCGAAGTTCGTGAGCTGAACGATCAAGACTTTGCGCGGTTCGTTCCCTTTTCAGCATTGCCCGCTCAACTTCAAACGCTTCTTACCTCGCAGAAGCACGTGGTTCCCGATGCGGAGAAGACCCCACAGACCCGCAAGCCAGCCGCCTGACTTTTATGCCGGGTATCCCTCGCTTTTGGGGACCGGGGATACCGCCAAAGCACCATTTGAATCGTTTCTTAAAAACCGGTGCGTTATAGCTTCACCTTTTACAATAACTGGTGCGTTATAGCGCACCAGTTTTCATCTCTGAATCGGAAGGCGGGTGGCGCATCGATAAGGACGAAGGCTTTGGCCAGCGCAAAAATCCCTGGCGGCGCGTGAGCACCGCTCATCTCGGCAGATGGCCCCGGCCATCTACTCACCACGAATCTTCGTGCCCCATTCATCCACTCCTGAGCGCAGTCGAAGGATCATCGTTTTTCAATCGTGGATGAGTGGGAGACCACCAACCTCATGGCGCGCAAGCGCCGCTTGCCTGGACGGCCAGTCCTGCAGATTATTTCCCCGTTTCGTGCATAATCATCCTCAGAAGCTTTCCCGCCAATCGTCCGGCACGCCCATTTTCGCGCCGCCATTCAGCCGCAAGAGGCCGAAACGGCCCGTAACTCCTTATCCTGGACGATTTTGCAGGGAACTCCTTTGTTTTGACGATTTTACAGCGCAACCCTGCCTGTAACCTCAAGAAAACAAGGATTTTGCGCCCAAAATACGGGTGGGGTTGGGTAACCAATGTATAAACAGGCAACCATGCCGGGTGCCGCATCCTTGCCTGAGCCTTATCGCGGCAAGGGTGGGAATCTAAGAACCTCAATGATTCGGATGTGGGTAGCCCTTCATAGCCTTGCGGGAATCGCCGCAAGGCTCTATTGAGACAGAATCATCGGTATACTGGTGATTGAGACTATCGCCCGAAGCAAGCCTCCATTATCCTGTGTGACAGAATCGATACGCGTTCACGTTCTTCACAGCAGGTCGAGTACCGAGAATATGGTAGCAAGCGCTCACTGCTAAAATCCGAAGTGTCATCGAGCACATTACTTTAGGCAGAAAGCCAGCACTACTCATTACTCGACGATTTGCGGACGAAATTCACTACATCGGCGCAACATAATGATAATAAAATAATTATGCCGACAAGCAATCAGAAATATTCAGCGTCAAAAACTGCGGCGGATGATCTTCAGGCCATGTAGGACGCAAAATGACTCTTGACAAAATGACAGCATTGGCTTACTAATATCTAGACAAGATCCAAACTCAACAATCTTCCTCTCATGAATACTCACAATCTGTTAACGGACTTTCTCGCATAATGTGTCTGGAGTAGATGTGTCCGGCGCGGAATGGATGCGGTGACACGTCAGTTGTATTTGTGGTTTGAAGGCAGAGTTTGGTGATGAACGGGAAAATGGGCTTAGTGCAAAGTTGATTTGCTAAGTCAGCATAGCGGAGCTATGTGTAATTTTATGCATAACGCGTCAGCTCATGCATTTTGCTTGATTCCCTCCGTGCGTTCAATGCATTGCTCTCTGACGTTTGTTCGGCGCGTCGATTAAGCCTGAGGTCTTGAATGTGCCTGGAGACAATAACTCAAGCATCAGCCATCAGGTTCCGCTGGAAGCAACAAGCTTGCGCCCTGTGCACGATCCTAGATGGTACGCGGTCTACACGATTCGGCAACATGAAAAATCGGCGCTTAGGCAACTAGAACTGCGGAAAATCGAGTCATTTCTTCCTGTCTATGAAACAGTTCGCGTGTGGAAGAACCGACAACGTATGAAGCTCCTGTTGCCGCTGTTTCCTTCTTACCTGTTTGTGCGTATCAATTCAAGCGAGCGGGCAAGTGTTCTTCAGTCTCCCGGAGTTCTGCAGATTGTGGGCAGCAGCCGAGAGGGTATTCCTCTTCCGGACGCCGAGGTCGAGTTTCTGCGCTCTGGATTCTGTAAACAACGGATCGAGCCGTATCACGAACTTGTTATTGGTGAAAAGGTTTGTATTAAAAGCGGTGTGATGCAGGGGCTTCAAGGAACTCTGGTGAGAAAGAACAACAATATGCGGTTCGTGCTGACCATCGAAATGATTAATCAGCATGCCGCGATCCAGGTGAACCCTGAAGATCTGGAGCCGGTAGTTGTTTCTACATAGGTTATGTCGCAGCAATCGTCCGGAAGTAAACAATGTCTTGTACAGGCTGCGGGAAATCAGCAATCGCGCCGGAAAGCGATCTAGTATGCCACGTACAGCAAAAAGTCTGGAGAGGACGGACAAGATTGTTCAGGCGGCAGGCAGGCTGTTTGCCCGTCAGGGATACAACGGAACGAGCACTCGCGAGATAGCCCAGCTAGCCGACGTGAGCGAGAATACGCTTTTCCGGCATTTTGATCATAAGGAAGACATCTTCTGGGCGGCGATACGCTGGCAGCTTGCAGGACTAAAGCCTGCGCGGGAATTACTAAGCGGGATTGCGCGAGGAGATTCCCCGGAAGTGGTATTGCCAAAGATAATCGAGTTGCTCGAAGATACAGTAGTCTACAGGTCTGATCTGCTTCGGCTGATTGCAATTGCTATTATCGAGCTTCCCACGAAGTCGGACGGCCTGTTGTCGCAGTATTTCACGCCTGTATTCTCAACGATCCGTAAATATTTGGAGATGAATATCAAAAACAGGTCTATTCGTGATTTGGATTCCACGATGCTGACATCCGCAATGATTATGACAGCATTGACGCATCCGGGGATATACAACCTGATCGATGGCAACAAGCCCACATATTCGAATAGCCTGGAAGCGCACCGTACATATGTCAGGTTCTGGATGGAACTGATCGCCCCAAGGATGCCGGCCTATCCATCGCCCATTGCGCGGATAACAGAGGAGCATCCGAGCTGAACCGCGCAGGTCAAAGTTTGGAGAGTGCAATCCTCAAGACAGCCGGAGCAGGTATTGAGCCGCCTTATCATCATGTTGCTTCTGTGGCATGAGTTCCACCGTATTACCGGGCCTGGTATCATCTCGCTTCACGAATAACATTTATGACTTTACCTGTTAGCGCCGCACACTCCGCAACCACTGAGTTGTTCGCGAAAGTCTGCGGCGTGACGTCATCAGTAAGTAACCATCGTTCGGAATCCCCAAGTGAAACAAATCTTCCGAAATCCTGGAGGGAACGAAATGTCTCCGGAATCAAAGCTAGCTAGACGGCATAAGGCGCAGCGTTTCTGGCGCCGAGCTATCGCATTTTCTTTGGACTTATCAGCATTTGTCCTCTCTACATTCCTTGCATTCGAGTTGCGATTCGACGGTGTATTGCCTGCCCAGTACTTTCACCCGCTGGGAGTGGCCCTGTGTATCTGGGCAGCGGCAAAGTCCGCGGCCTTCATCGTTGGCGCGGTAAGCCAGGGAAGTTGGCGGCACACTTCTGTTTTTGATGCAGTGCGGATTGTATTGGCTAATTCGGCGGGGTCGATACTGGGCGGGTTGGTCATTTTTCATCTCATAGGACCATGGAGCATTCCGCGCTCTGTGTACATTCTCGATTGGCTGCTTTCCTGCTTGTTGACTTTGGGCGGGAGGTTGGCAGCGCGCGTGGTTGCTACCGCGATAAGCACAAGTAGTGTCGAGGGTGAGCGGGCGAATACGCTCATTTATGGCGCCGGCGCCGCTGGTCTGGCGCTTCTATGGGAGCTGCGGCAAAACCAATCCCTGATGTGCGATGTCGTAGGCATTGTCGATGACGATCCAAGCAAAGTTGGGCTCGTGCTGGATGGCAAGAGGGTGATGGGAACGGGAGAATCCCTTGGAGCGTTGGTGCAGAAGCACGCCATTAAGAGGGTGCTCATTGCGATTCCCTCCGCGACGGGACCGCAAATGGTGCGTATTTTGAGGCTCGCCACCGATGCCAAGGTGGAATACAAGATGGTTCCGAGCCTGGGCGAGCTTGTTCAGGGCACGGAATTGGGCAAGCAGATTCGAGAGGTTGCCGTAGAGGATTTGCTCGGTAGAAAGCCAGTGCATCTCGACCAGGACCGGATCAGGGAGCGCGTTCAAGGGCGGGTTGTGATGGTGACCGGCGCCGCGGGATCTATCGGGTCGGAGATTTGCCGGCAGATCGCTTCCTTCCGTCCGCTTGCCATTGTGGGGTTCGATGAGGCGGAGACCCCGCTTTTCCATATTGACAAAGAGATGGCTAAAAACTTTCCCTACATCACTTTTTACCCTGAGATTGGCAGTATCACCAACCGCAGCACTCTGAAAAGGGTGATGCAACACTATCACCCGTCGATCCTGTATCATGCTGCCGCCTACAAGCATGTTCCGTTGATGGAGAAGCATGTCTTCGCTGCTGTCGAAACTAACATTTTCGGAACCTGGAACGTCGCCCGCGCGGCGGCTGAGCATGGAGTTGGAGATTTTGTCATGATTTCCACTGATAAGGCGGTGCGGCCTACCAGCATGATGGGCGCTACCAAGCGCACGGCAGAGTTGCTGATTCGCGCGCTTCAGATGGAAGGCGGTACAAAATTTGTTGCTGTGCGCTTCGGAAATGTACTCGGAAGCAACGGAAGTGTTATTCCAATCTTCAAAGAACAAATTGCCGCGGGCGGTCCTGTAACAGTCACTCACCCGGAAATGACCCGCTATTTTATGACCATTCCTGAGGCGGCCCAGTTGGTTTTGCAAGCTTTCTCGATCGGCAAGGGCGGAGAGGTATTTGTTCTCGAAATGGGAGCGCCCGTCAGAATCGTGGATCTAGCCAAGAATCTGATACTGCTATCGGGGCTCCAGCCTGAACGAGACATCGAGATTCAATTTACAGGCCTTCGCCCAGGCGAGAAAATGTATGAAGAATTGAATCTACAGGACGAGCATCTAGTCCCAACTTCGCACGCCAAGATTAGAAGCTATGTCTGCCATCAAAATCTCGACGCAATGCAAATCAAAGCGTCTTTGCAGCACTTGCAAGCAATTGTCGAAGGGCAAGACGTCGCCAACCTCGTTTTGCTGCTCAAGGAATTGGTGCCCGACTACAATCCTGGGACCGAGCTTTTGAAAACTGCCTTGTCTGTCAAGCCATACAATACAGGTCCAGTGAAGATTCCGGTTCATCGTGAGCAGGCCGAGACCAAAGATGTGGTCAAATTGAAGCCCGCGGAACTACTGAATTAAGCGTGTTCAAAGAGCAGCTTGGCGCTGAATTAAAGGCGCAGTCAACATAGTTATCACAATCCTCGATAGCTAAGAGCATTCCGTCAAAGAGGATGTGCCGCCCTTAAAGAGGCGGCATCGTGTGGTATTTCAGTCTGACCAAATCTCTCCTCGATTGCCTGCTTTCTGTTGGAGCGTAGACTTGATTCTGCCCGCGCTCATTGTGAATTACTTGGCATCTAACCAACCAGCGAATGCTGATCAACCTAATCATGTTTCTAAAAGGTCATAGGATGAGCGAAGTTGTGCTTGATAACCATGGGAGTTTTGACTCCAGGTCGCGATGGAACCGACTCAGCGGTTTCCTGCTTACTTTCGGATTGGTCGTAATACTTTGCGGCATAAGCGCTGCCAAGAGATGTGATGCGCAAGCTGCGGATCAAGCAGGGAATCAGTATCCATATCAACAAACCGGTCAGATGCAGGGTCAACAAACCGGTCAGACGCAGGGTCAACAAACTGGTCAAATGGCGGGCCAACAGACCGATGAGACGGCGGGTCAACAAACCGGCCAGACGGTGGACCAGCAAACCGGTCAGAAAGCAAGCCCACAAACCAGTCAGACAGCGGGCCCGCAAACATGTCAGATGACGGACCAACAAACCGGTCAGACGGAGGGTCCGCCAACCCTATCTACCGATCAGATAATTGACCTATTGCGGCAGGAACCGAAGATCCTTGACAATATTAAGACCCAGGTCGCACAACAGTTGGCGGTGGATCCGAGCACAGTTAGCGATGAGGCGGCGTACGACCATATACGGCAGGATGCGAGCTTGCGCGATTTGGCTGCTAGAGAACTGAACGAGCTTGGCTACAACACAGGTCCATTGGCGCAGAATAAGGATTCCGAGAATCCCGCTGCAGCTCATCCTGCCAAAAGATCAATGTCGCAACAGCAACTACCTCCATGCCTCCAAACTCGGCCTTACGAGAACCCGAACGACCCACAGGTTAAACTACGGCTAAGTCCATATCAGAACATGCCTTCATTGCGAGAGCTCTATTCTCAGTTCCCATCCACGGAACGGAAGCTGCGGCGCTTCGGCAGTGACGCTTTCATTCTTGGCACGGGGAATGCAAATGAATTGCCGATGGATCTTCCCGTCGGTCCCGATTACGTTCTAGGGGCGGGAGACAACATTGTAGTGAACCTATGGGGTGGCCGCTCCGATCGTCTCAATCGAACCATTGACCGCCAAGGCCAGATCGCGCTTCCTGAGGCAGGCACGATCACGATTGACGGGCTGACAATCGACCAGGCGCAAGGTGCCATTCAAAAGGCGCTCAATACGCAGTTTCAGAGTGAGCATGTCGAAATTTCGCTGGGCCGGTTGCGCACGGTTCGCGTCTATGTGGTCGGCGACGTGCAGCGCCCCGGAGCCTACGATGTAAGTTCCTTGTCTACGCCGCTCAGCGCCCTGTATGCTGCCGGTGGCCCGACTAGCCGCGGGTCATTGCGCATTTTGCGCCAGTACCGCGGCAAGCAACTGGTCCGTGAGATTGACCTTTATGACTTCTTGTTGCGAGGTGTCCGCTCGGATGTCGACCGCCTGCTGCCAGGCGATACCATCCTGGTGCCGCCGGCAGGTTCGCAGGTCTCGGTGGAAGGGATGGTGCATCGCCCCGCGATTTACGAACTGAACGGCGAGCAAGGATTAGACCAGGTATTAGATCTCGCCGGAGGAGTGCTGGTTTCTGCGAGTTTGAAACAGATTAATGTCGAACGAATTGAAGCCCACCAGCGTCGCACCATGTTTAGTTTGCAACTTCCGGACAACGCGGAAGCTGTGAAGCAGAAGCTGGCCGACTTCAGGGCGCAAGACGGGGACGACGTCGTCATTACGCAGATATTGCCCTACAACGAGCAGGCAGTCTATCTTGAAGGGCATGTCTTTCGTCCCGGCAAATTCCCCTACCGGGATGGAATGACCATCAATGATCTATTGCATTCATACCAGGACGTGATGCCGGAACCGGCCGACCATGCTGAACTTGTACGTTTACAGCCACCGGACTTCCGGCCAGAGACCATCAGTTTCAGTTTGCCAGACGTGCTGATCGGGAACAACCCAATCGCGCTCCGCCCGTTCGATCTGATCCGCATCTTCAGCAGGTATGAGATTGATTCGCCCAGGGTTTTGATTGAGGGAGAAGTCCTCCGCCCCGGCAAATTCCCAATGTCACAAGGGATGACACTGGCTGATCTGGTGCGCATGGCGGGCGGCTTTAAGCGCAGTGCTTATCGGGACGAAGCCGATCTTTCCAGCTATGTGGTTCAGAATGGACAGTACGTGCTGGTCAGCCATAGCACCGTCGCCATCGAGAAAGCGTTGGAAGGCGATAAAAGTGCGGATGTGGCGCTGAAGCCCGGCGATGTTGTCAGTATTCGCCGATTGGCCGGCTGGCAGGACATCGGTGCGTCGGTAACGATAAATGGCGAAGTCGAACATGCCGGTAGTTACGGGATTGAACAGGGAGAGCGCCTGAGTTCGGTTCTGAAGCGTGCCGGCGGATTTCGCGAGAGCGCATACCCCATCGCCGCCGTTCTGGAACGTTTGCAGGTTCGCGAACTCGGAGAACAAGCCCGGCAGCAGATGATTCAACGAATCGAAACCACGCCAGCCACTGTTAAACAAGGGGCTATGTCCACTCAGGCATCAACGGATATACAGCAGTCGCTCCAGCAACAGCGGCAACAAATCCTCACGGCGCTTCGCAGCCATACCGCCAGTGGACGGCTGATAGTCAACATTTCCGCAGACATCGGCAAATGGGAAAACACACCGGCGGATATTGAAATGCGCGCGGGCGACACGCTGGTTATTCCCAAGCGGCCGAACTTTGTGATCGTTAGCGGCCAGGTATTTAATCCAACAGCGATAAGCTATGTTCCCGGCAGAGATGTCGCCTGGTATCTGCGAAAGGCTGGTGGCGCAACACCCTATGGCAATAAAAAATACATCTATGTATTACGTGCTGATGGCTCAGGAGTACCGCGCGGGAGTAGCTGGACTGGCGGTAGTTTGATGAACATAAAATTGCGGCCCGGCGATACTGTGTTCGTCCCCGAAAAAATCGTTGGCGGTTCACCTGTCTGGCAAAACATAATGGGTATTGCACAGATCATGTCGACGGCCGCTCTCCCTATCGCCTTGGTCGGAACTTTTTGATGCAACAGAAGATACTCACCCAACAGATCTAACGCTCCGGCAATTACGAGGGCATTCACTTACAAAGCAGCAAGCTGGCGTAATTACGGCGGGATATTATTTGGCTAATTTGTAAGTGCCAAAAATATCTGGTTGATAGCCTGCGAATTCAGCGCTGCGTAGCATCCCAGAAAGCGATCTCTAATGGACGATCCTCAAAGCGCAACACGTAGTCTAGAACCCTGGGCCCAGGGAAATGATGTAGAGTCAGCCCGCGACGAAGAAATGGGCGAAGCTCTGAGTTTACGAATCACTCAACTACTACGGTTGTTATGGGAGAGGCGCAAGACAGTTTTTCGTATTCTTGCCGCCGGCATCCTGCTCTCATTTATATATGCCATTTCACGTCATAATATGTATACATCGACGACAACTTTAATGGCGCCCGATAACTCCTCCTCACCTAGTTCCAATCTTCTGAGCTTGCTTTCATCTGCTGGTCCCGCGGCTAGTATGGGCAGTGCGGCGCTAGGAGTGAAAACCCCAGGCGCTACATTTATCGGGATATTAGGGAGTCGGAGTGTGCAGGAAAGTATGGTTGCGCGCTTCGACCTTGTTCACTATTACAAAAAGAAGTATATCGATGATGCTTGCAAGCAATTGGCGGCCGCTACTGCGATTCACGAAGAGCCGAAGAGCGGAATCATTACCATAAGTGTTACGGCGAACGACCCCGTGTTAGCTTCTAAGATAGCGCAAGGGTATGTTGAAGAACTTGACCGCGTTGTAACTCATAACAGCACTTCCGCCGCTCGACGTGAGCGAATCTTCTTGGAAGATCGCCTTAAAGAAATCAAGCAAGACCTGGATGATTCCGCGAAGGCCCTCAGCCAGTTTTCCGCGAAAAACAAAACCTTCGATTTGGCCATCCAGGGTAAGGCCATGGTGGACTCGGGAGCTAAAATCCAGGAACAGATGGTTTATGCTCGTTCAGAACTTGCCGCTCTTCAACAGATATACTCCGAAGACAATGTCAGGGTGCGCATCGCTCATGCGCGCATCGCGGAGTTACAGTCGCAAATGGGCAGCGTGATGGGGTCGAAGGATGGGGATAAGAACGATGAAAGTGGCTCCTCATATCCCTCCATCAGCGAATTACCCGCCCTGGGAGTGACATATTCTGATTTGGCAAGGAGAGTGCATGTTGAAGAAGCACTATGGGAAGTCTTAACCCGGCAATATGAAACAGCTAGGGTTCAAGAGGCAAAGGAGATTCCAACGGTTCGCATCCTGGACGCGGCCAACGTGCCACAGCATAAGACCTCTCCTATTAGAAGTGTCATCATGATCTTTGGCACTATGCTATCTTTCGTTGCAGCATGCATTATTGTGCTTGCTGACTCTTTCTGGCGAGGAATGGATGAGCTGGATGAACGGAAGAAACTGGTGACAGATATTGTCAGAACGACGCGAAACTTCCTTCAAGGGTTCTGGAGACTGCCTGGGATGAACTGGGTTCACAGGCGTGTCTTCCCTTCTGCTCATTTAGACATATAAAGGGTTTCATTTAGCGCCGTTGCTATGAGCTGTGTTAGCTGTCGGTTGTTAGGGCGAACTCAGGGCCATGCGGGCCGTAGGACAAGTGATTGAGTGAGGCATATATTTATGCGACAGGCGGATGACAACGGTCATGACATTGAGTGAGCAAGAATCTGATGACAATGCGCCTGTACCCTTAATGGCCAAGACAGATACGATTGAGGCTCAGAGTGCAGCTCCGCCAAAGCACTTTGGACCCAGGGCCATCGTGCTGGCGATGACTCAACTCGGCGGATTACAGGTAGTGTTTGTCCTTACCGGCCTGATTCGCAACAAGGTCGCGGCGGTTTATCTTAAAACGGCGGGAATGGGCGAGTGGTCTCAGATATTAATTGTCGTATCCACTGTTTACATTATTGTTCAGTTTGGAATGACCGTTGGGCTTAGTCGAAATGTTGCAGCCGCCAAAAACGACGAAGATCGGCAGCGTGAGCTGTCCGTTGCAAACACGCTAACCACTGCGGTCGCCGTTGCGGCTATCTTGGCAGTGTTTGCTTTGGCCTTCACCTCGTCAAACGACTGGCTCCTCGGCATCCTGGGTATTCCAGCAAAACAAAAGCTGGCGTTGCTGCTTATGGTGGCAGTGCTGGCGCCCATTGAAGGCCTGCGCAACAACTATCTCAGTTTCCTGCAAGGCATACTTGATATCCGCGGCATTGCAACTAAGCGCGGTGTCGCCGTGGTTCTCGCGACTCTCGCGTCGGTGCCGCTGGTTATTGTGTTTGGAATCACAGGCGCCTGCTTGCAGTTCGCGGTCGCATCAGCTCTGTTGGCCGTACTACTCGGACATCGCTGTCAACAGCTTGGATATCGGCCGCTGGAGTTCCGGTGGTCGAAATCTACAGTCGTTGGCTTGACAAGTCTTGGAGTCGCTTCGCTTCTTTCCGGCTTCGCATTCAGTCTTACGGATGTCCTGATCCGGGCTCAACTCATTCATTACGCCGGACTGGCTGAGACAGGCATCTATCAGGCTGCACTCCTTCTTTCATCACAGGTTACTGCGATCGTCCTGGGCAGCATTGGGGTATTCTCCCTGGCTAGCATCAGCAGGTCGACAGACCCGCTGGTCATACGTCGGCAACTTCAATCCATGTACAAGGTTATCCTCCCCATATCCGCAATAAGTCTGGGCTTGCTGGGTCTGCTGGAACGTCCTATTCTTCATTTACTGTTTTCCTCGCAATTCCAGTCGAGCTCGGTGTTTCTGCCTCTCTTGCTTGCCGGCAACTCTGTGCTGGCGGCCAATTGGATTGCGGGGGCTCCGCTTCTGGGGTGTGGCAAAATCCGTGCTTGGCTCACTTTGCAGATAGTGGGCGCCGTGATTCGCTATTGGATCGCGGTCGCTTTCCTTCCCAAAATTGGTACTCAGGCGATACCGCTGTCGTATCTTGTGGCGCAAGTATTTGACTTGACCGCATGTCTTGTCATCTGCTCAGTACAGATGAAGATTATGACTTCGCGTGCTGACATAGCGCGGATGGCCATAAGTTCGGCGCTCCCTGGCGGCCTCGCGGTGATTGGTATTTCCGCCACACCGGTGACGTTTTGCATAGGATCTGTGATACTGGCAGCGAGTGCGGTGGCTCTAGCTCCCTCGCACGCGTCACGAGTCGCTGTAAAGGCAATGGGAATTGCCGCTCGCTGCTTTCCTTCGTCCGAGCCACCGCACCTGTGAAAGTTAGCTTGCGGCGAATGAATCTGGTTCTTTCACAAGCTCAAGCAATCGGAGGCAGGCAGTCTTCCGTTATATCCCATGAGTCATCATGTCATCAGCGGAAGAAGCAATAAGGAAACCGAATAGCATGCCTCCTCTAGTATCCGTGATTATCCCGGCCTTCAATTCTGCTCAGTATTTGGCAGATGCTGTTGAAAGTGTCTTCGCGCAGACTTACTCTGTGGTTGAGTGCATCGTAGTTGACGACGGTT
>CAWDQS010000126.1:0-11115 GCA_963804295.1 uncultured Acidobacteriaceae bacterium | reverse complement strand
GTTATGTTCTGCGCGCGCCGATTCGTACGTATTGCTACCAACGGCACTGCCTCTTCCATTTGCCAGTGACGCCGAAGCCAATCAAGCCGCCCGCCCGTGAACACCAGCGCCGATAGAACAACATTCGTATCGAAGACGACTCGCAGGCGCACGTGAGCTTACCCCTGTGCACGCGCCCATACAATCGCGTCCTTCAAATCCTGTTCCGTAATGCCGATGCTGGCCAAGTGTTCGCGCACTTCGTCGGCGCGGCTGCGGCGGAAGGGCCTCAGGCGGATGGAGTCGCCTTCAACGAGTACATCGAACCGCTCGATGCCAGGAAACTGCGAGACGACCGCTTTGGGCAGGGTGAGTTGATTCTTAACGGTGAGTTTCGCTTGCATGGGCAGCTCCAGTAAGGAAGTAAGGAAGTAAGGATATCTTACCATATTGTTTCCTTACCCGACAAACCACTTCCACTGCTCCTCGGTCAGCGGAACCACCGAAAGCCGCCCAATGAGGACCAGCGGAGACTTGGCAAAGAGCGGCTCGGCCTTGATGGCAGCGAGGGTCTTCGGCTGCCTGAGCCGCTTGCCCGCTTTGACGCGCACGATGGGCACCTTGGGATCAGTCGCGTCCACGCTGACGACGGCTCCAGTTCCTACGGCGGTGCGCTCGTCGCCTGTGTGGTAAAAAATCCATTTCGTCCCCGCCTTCATCTCGCGCAGGTATTTCACGGCGGTGGGGTTGGTCACATTGTCCCAGATCGTCTCTTTGTCACCAAGAAAATCGTCGAAGGAGTAGACATCGGGTTCGGTCTTGAAGAGGAAGCAGGTCATAGTGAGTTTTCAGCTTTCAGTGGTGAGTTGGCCGTGAAGGGAGCGGAGCAGGGAAGTTCTCACCACGCAAGCAGAATACATGAATTCTGCTCGCCGTTGGGAGAGGAGCTTCAGTGCATCTCTGCGGGCGGCTGAAAACTTACCACCGATCACTGACCACTGCCTCTCCGTTACAATCAAGAAGATATGATTCGTTTCTCAACCGCCGGCGAATCCCACGGAGAAGCTCTCATCGCTCTCATCTCCGGGCTGCCCGCGGGCGTGCCCGTCGATCTCGAATTCGTCAACCGCGAACTGTGGCGGCGTCAGCAGGGCTATGGCCGCGGCGGTCGCATGAAGATCGAGACCGACAAGGCCCACGTACTCAGCGGCGTGCGCCACGGCAAGACCATCGGGACTCCCATCGCGATTGAGATCATCAACCGCGACTGGAAGAACTGGGAAGACAAGCTCCCCGTCGCGGGCGGCGACCCCGCCAAACACCAAGCCGTCGCGTCGCCGCGTCCCGGGCACGCCGACCTCGCCGGCGCCCTCAAGTACAACTTTCCCGATGCCCGCTACGTGCTGGAGCGCGCCTCGGCCCGCGAGACCACCGCGCGCGTCGCCGCCGGAGCTTTTGCCAGGATGCTGCTGCGGATTCTCGGCATTGAGGTTGCCAGCCACGTCCTCCGCGTGGGCCGCGTGGAGTTGGAGCGCGCCGCCGCGTGGGACGAGATCGCCGCCATTGCCGCACGTGATGAAATAGTCCTCGGATGCGTCGATGGGCCAACCGAGGCCCGCATGAAAGAAGAAGTCGAGGAAGTCTCCCGCACCGGCGACACCGTTGGCGGCGTCTTCGAGGTGGTAGCGCATGGCGTCCCCGCCGGCCTGGGCACCTACGCGAACTGGGATGAGCGCCTCGACGGCCAGCTTGCCAGCGCGGTGATGAGCGTGCAGGCTGTCAAGGCAGTCGAGATTGGCCGCGGTGTGGTGGCCGCCGAGTCTTACGGCTCTCAAGTCCACGACCCCATCCACTACGAAAGCGAAGAGACCGGCAAGCCCACCCGCTTCATCCGCCCCAGCAACAACGCCGGCGGCATCGAGGGCGGCGTCTCCAACGGCGAAGACATTGTGGTGCGGGGGTACCTGAAGCCCATCTCCACCCTGCGCAAGCCGCTGGAATCCGTGCGCTTTGACACGCGCGAAGCCACCAGCGCAAGTTACGAGCGCAGCGACATTTGTGTTGTCCCCGCGGCTGGTGTGGTCGGCGAAACTATGGTGGCGCTCACCCTGGCCCGCCTTGCCCAGGAAAAATTCGGTGGTGATTCGGCACTGGAATTGCAACGAAATTTCTACGGCTACATCGAACAGATACGGAACTATTAGGCTGGCTACGCCTGTCATGTTCATGTTTTGTTTGATTCGACGGTAGAATGGTAGATGCGAGGAGGATCGTATGGCCGATTTGAAGCTTGATCCCGTTGTCGGATTAGAGGTTTGTATTCGCGGCGATCGAGGATTGTTTGAGATTATTGCTGTTCATCCTCCCAATTCGACCACGATTCCAGAAGGATGGGAGAGTTTTGCGCATTTGGGCGCCGAGGGCGGGCGCACGGTGGACTTGAAGCGTCTGAGAAGCGACTCTCATTTGTTCTCTCCTATTCAGGGTGTGCCTTGGTCACAGCTGCAATATGTGGATGAGAGCGAAACGTGGCCTGTACGTCATGCAATCGAGTGGCTCAAGACGAATCCAGATAGAAGGAAATTCCCTGATTATATCGACGGTTACGAAGTCGAAGATGGTGACGACCATGCTGGAAATCCATCCATTTTCGTACGATTTTTCATAGATTCAGATTATTTCTATGAGAAGAATGGCCGGGCTTCTGAAGAGAGAATTGCCGTATTGAACGAGTTTACCTTCGAGGTACAACAGGTCTTGCTAGGACTTGGGCTGGATCGCTTGACCTATGTACAGACCGGCGTAGCGCGGAGGGCGCTCGATGTCGCTAGCTGAGGAATTGCTGGAGCATGCAAGGTTCCTGGCGAATCTTGATGCGCGCACAACCACGCAGGCTAACATCAGGAGAGCAATTTCTGCCGCATATTATGCGGTTTTTCATTTGCTTGCCGCAGAGGTTGCGGCACAAGTCAGTCCAGATGTTCCCTCAGGACTGCGAGAGAGAACACAACGGGCTCTGCATCACGGGCAGATGCTGAACGTGGCCAAGGCATTTTCGCGGGCAGGTACGAAGAGAACTAAAGAGCTGCCGAACGACTTTGAACTGCCCGACCCTATCTCCCGAGAACTTGCTTCGATCTCCAACAGTTTCAAAGATTTGCAGGATGCGCGTCATGCTGCGGATTACGATGTGCTGAAACAATTCGATCCGATCATTGCAGTCTTATATGTACAAGAGGCTGAGAATATCTTCAAAGATTGGAAGACAGAAAGATATTCCAAAAATGCACCGGTTTTTTTGGCAGCAATGATCTTCAGCAAAGATTGGAACAAATAGCAAGCATCTCAATGAAGGGCAGCTTTATTTTTCAACAACGCCGATGATTCTTAAAATTGTCAAATATCCTGATCCGGTGCTCTCGCGGCCCGGAGAGCCCGTCACCGAGTTCAACGCAGAATTGCGCAAGCTCATCGCCGACATGTTCGAGACCACTTACGCCGAGCAGGGCATTGGCCTTGCCGCGCCACAGGTGGGTGTTTCGAAACGCCTGACTGTGATTGACCTGAGCGCAGGCAAGGAGCCCAAAGACAAGCTGGTGCTCATCAATCCGGAGATTATTTCCAGCGAGGGCAAGGTCTACGAAGAGGAAGGCTGCCTGAGTTTTCCCGATATCCGCGAGAAGGTGTCACGCCACGCCAAGGTACGCATTCGCGCTCAGGACGAGAAGGGCAAGTGGTTCGAGATGGACGGCGAAGACGTGCTCTCGCGCTGCTTCCAGCATGAAATCGACCATGTGGACGGTATGTTGTTCATCTATCGCATGAGCGCCCTCAAGCGCGACCTGGCCCTGCGCAAGATTCGCAAGATGCAACGCGAAGGCAAGTGGTAAACTCGCCGCGGGGAACAAACATGATGAAACCCCTCAGGCTGATTTTCTGCGGAACTCCACAGTTTGCCGTGCCCACGTTCAAAGCGCTCCATGCGGCCGGCTATGAAATTGCATTGGTGGTCTCCCAGCCCGACCGCCCCGTGGGCCGCGACCGCCAGCTCACCGCTCCGCCCGTCAAGCAGGCCGCGCTCGCCGCAGGTCTCCCCGTTTCGCAGCCGGAGACGATTCGCAACAATCCCGCATTTAGCGCGCAACTCGAAGCCATTACGCCCGACGCCATCGTCGTAGTCGCCTACGGGAGACTCATTCCGTCATGGATGCTCGCGCTGCCTCGGCTGGGCTGCATCAACCTGCACGCCAGCCTGCTGCCCCGCTATCGCGGCGCTGCGCCGATTCAGTGGGCAGTGGCCAAGGGAGAAACCATCACCGGCAACACCACCATGCTGCTCGAAGAAGGCCTCGACACCGGCCCTATTCTTCTTCAGCAAGCCTTCGCCATCGCTCCTGAGTTGACCGCGGTGGAGTTGCTCGATGAGTTGGCTCGGGGCGGCGCGCAGCTGATGGTGAAGACACTAACTGGCCTGGACGATGGAAGCATCCAGCCACGCCCACAGAACCATGCGGGGGCGACACTTGCTCCGATTTTGAATCGCGAAGACGGGCGCATGGACTTTGCCGCGCGCACGGCAACGGAATTAAAGAATCGCTGGCGCGGATTTCAGCCTTGGCCCGGCGCCTTCACCGCGCTTGACGGCAAAAAGCTGATTGTTCACCGCATGGAGGTTGTAGACGCGCCCGACTCTCAGGAATCAAATCTGTCCGACTACGCCCCCATCCTCCCCGGCCAGATTTGTATTGAAGACCATCGCCTGCTGGTGGCCTGCGCCGGAAACACCTGGCTGGAGCTCATCGAAGTGCAGCTCGAAGGCAAGAAGCGCCTCGCGGCAGCCGAATTTCTCCGCGGAATCGCGCTTCCCGCGAACGCGCGGCTCGGGGCTCTGACGCAATGACCGCACGGAAGAAATCGAGCACGAAGAGGACCGCTGCGAAGAATCACCCGGCAGAAATCTCCCCAGCGCGCAAGGCTGCCTATCACATACTTTTAGCCGTCGAGCGCGGCCAATCTCATTCCGACGACCTGCTGCGCGGCAAAAGCGTCGACGCGCTCTCCGCGCCTGACCGCAACCTGGTCACGACACTCGTTCTGGGCGTTCTGCGCTGGCAGATACAACTCGACCACCAGATCCGCCCACTGCTGGCTCGCCCCAATACGAAGCTCGATGTGGAAGTCCTGGTCGCACTCCGCCTGGGCGCATTCCAGTTGCTGCACCTGGACCGCATTCCCGCCCGCGCCGCAATCGACGAAAGCGTCGAGTTGGCCAAACAGTCCGGCCACCGCTTCGCCTCCGGCATGGTCAATGCCGTCTTGCGCAAGCTCTCTTTAGCTCCGCCTGTTCACTTTTCGGAGGAGACCGCATCGGAACTTGCACTCGCCCAGGCCCACCCCGCCTGGATGGTCGAGCGCTGGGTCAATTTCTACGGCATCGATGCGGCGCGGGCCATCTGCTGCCACGGCCAAAGCCAGCCTGTGCTGACTCTGCGCCTCGCTAACCCCTCCGTCGAAGTCGAACTCCGCACAACCGGCATCGACCTCGACCCTGGCGAATTGCTAACCGCCTCACGAGCCGTCGTCTCCGGCGACATAACGCAGACCGAAGCCTTTCGCGAAGACCGCGTACGCCTCCAGGACGAGGGCTCGCAACTAGTGGCAGAGATAGCCAGCGCTAATCCCCGCCAAAAAATAAAAAGTGTACTGGACGCCTGCGCAGCGCCCGGCGGCAAGACACTCATCCTCGCCGAGCGCAGCCTCGAAGCTCGCATTGTCGCCATGGAATCCAGCGCGCCAAGGCTGGAGCAACTCCGCATTCGCCTCGCTCCTCACGCCGCCCGGATCGAATGTCGCCTCGCCGACGCCACAGCGCTCACCGAAGAATCTGTCTTCGACCTGGCCCTGGCCGACGTGCCTTGCAGCGGAACCGGAACGCTGGGACGCAATCCGGAGATTCGCCATCGCCTCCGCCCCGCCGACCTCGCTCGCCAAGGCGAACGACAACACGCGATTCTCATTGCCGCCTTGCGCTCAATCCGTCGCGGCGGCTGCGTCGTCTACTCCACCTGCTCGCTGGAGCCGGAAGAAAACGAGCAGGTCGTAGCCGCAGCTCTGGGCGCAACTCCGAACGCACGCCAGGTTTCGCTTGAAGCCAGAATCGATTCTCTGGTTGACGCAAAAATTCTTACGCCCGATGGCGCACAGCGCCTGCGCGCCTCGCTTACGCCCGAAGGTGCGCTCCGCCTGCTCCCCGGCTCATTCCGCACCGACGGCTTCTTCGTTTGCATGATTGAACGGATAGCGTAAGAAATGAAATCCCCGTTCAAGGCGAGGGAACCCTGGAGGAACTGTCCAGTCGTTTTCTGGTGAGTGTTGGCTGGGCGAAGAAGATATCCGCCGCGCGCAACCGCACCGGTCAAGCCGAGCGATTGCCTCACAAGCCGCGGCGGGAGCGCTCTATCTGCCGCCCCGGCTTGCCTGATCTGAACCCTATAGAGAAAGCGTGGTCCAAGTTTAAACAAATCCTTCGCTCCATAAAGGCCAGAAGCAAAGACCGCTGGAAAAAGCCATCTCCGAAGCGATACGGCTGATCACTCCAGACAACGCAAAGGCATGGTTCAATCACTGCATCAGGGGTCTACAGTAATTCCTAAAGCGTTTAATCGTAGAACTACGTCTGCGACAATTGCGTAGAGTATCTTGACAGCAGTACATTTCAGTAGAAATTTTGAAGGAGGCTCCATGGAGCCGGAGATTCAGCCCTCACAGCCGGAAGCGCCGTACGTCGAGAAGGACGATGCAGCACCAGCAGTTGAAATTGTTGCCCCTTGCCTGGGAGAGCGGATCTTTGATTGGTTGAACTGGACCTTCATTGGCAGCCAGGGCCTGCGCTCCGGCTGGTTGGTGCTGATCTTTGTTATTCTGCTAGGCATTTTTGGCTCCGTTATTGGATCTGTTTTTATCCGGTTCCATCTTGTCGATTTAAACCAGATTGACCACCTCACCGCTTCATTAGCGGCCCGTGAAAAGCTGATGGAATTCTTGGCGCTGGTGGGGGCGATGGCGGCGATGGCGCTGATCGAGCGTCGCCGCAGCCTGCTGGCCTACAACCTGACCGGTCCGCGGCGCATTTCACACTTTCTTGGCGGACTCGTGGCGGGATTCATTGCTCTTTCGGCGCTGGTGGGAGCCATGGCCTGGGGCGGCTGGCTGCACTTTGGTCCACGTACGCTCTCCGGAGCGCAGATATTCAAGTATGGCGCTCTGTGGGCGGCCGCATTTCTGCTGGTGGGCTGCGTGGAAGAGGGAACCTTTCGCTGCTACCTGCAATACACGCTGACCCGCGGCCTTAATTTCTGGTGGGCACTGGGCATCAACGCACTGCTCTGCGTGAGCTTGTACGCAAGAGCCTTGGGCATCAGCGCCTGGGGCGTTTATGCCATGGCGCTGCTGGGGCTTCTTCCCTGTTTGCTGCTGCACATTCGCAAAACTCCGCAGAGTGGGTTTTGGCAGGCTGCGTGGGTCACATCGACGCTCTTCGGCTACATCCATCTCGGCAATAAAGGCGAGAACTGGATTGGCATCTTCGCCGCAGCGCTTATCGGCTTTGTATTCTGCGTCAGCGTGCGGGTGACCGGCACGGCCTGGTGGGCCATCGGCTGCCATGCCGCATGGGACTGGGCAGAGACCTACTTCTACGGCACCGCCGACAGCGGCATGATCGCTCGCGGCCACTATCTGAGCACCAGCCCGGCGGGCAATGCGCTGTGGAGCGGCGGCGCGGACGGCCCCGAGGGCAGCCTGCTGGTGCTGGGCGTCATTCTGCTGCTGCTGGCGGCGCTGCTGGTGATCTATGGGCGCAAAAGGGCTGTCGTTCCATTAAGGTAAAGGCATCTGGATAGTCTGATGCGGTCTACGTCTTGCGCGCATCCACATCGAAGATTGCTGGGTCGGGGTCCTGGAAGAAGGCGGCGTGGAGCGAGCGTACGGCCTCGTCGGCGTCGTCTTCGTCGATCATGAAGCTCATGTTGATTTCGCTGGCGCCTTGCGAAATCATGCGCACGTTGATGTGGCGGATGGCGGTGAAGACCTGGGATGCGATGCCGCTGTGGCCGCGGATGTCGTCGCCCACCAGGCAGATCAAGGCCTTCTTGCCCTCATATTTCACATCGGCCAGCTTGCCGAGATCGGCGGCGATGGCGGGCAGCTTCTCGTTGGAGTCCACGGTGAGCGAGACGCTGACTTCGCTGGTGGAGACCATATCGACGGGGCACTTGTGATTGTCGAAGACGGTGAAGATTTCCTTCATGTAGCCGTGGGTCATCAACATGCGGCCGGCCACGACGTCGATGATGCTGAGTTTCTTTTTGACGGCGATGGATTTGAAGGGGCTCTTGCAATGCGGGGGGAGCGAGATGATGCGCGTGCCTTCGCAGGCGGCGTTGCGGCTGTTGAGCACCAGCACGGGAATATTCTTTTTGACAGCGGGCAGGATGGTGGCCGGGTGCAAAACCTTTGCGCCGAAGTAGGCCAGCTCGGCGGCTTCTTCAAAGCTGATGATTTTGACGCGCAGGGCATCGGGGCATACACGCGGGTCGGCGGTCATGATGCCATCCACGTCGGTCCAGATTTCGATGGCCTCGGCCTGGAGTGCACCGCCGATGAGGGCGCCCGTAAAGTCGGAGCCGCCGCGGCCTAATGTTGTGGTGATGCCGGCTTCGTTGGAGGCGATGAAGCCGCCCATAACAGGCACATGGCCTTCGGCGAGGAGCGGAAGCAGCTTTTCCGCAGCCCGTTTTTCGATGAGCGAGTCCAGCGGGACGGCTTTTTGGAATTGCGAATCGGTGATGATGATCTGGCGCGCGTCGGCATGGGCGGCGTTGATGCCTAGCTCGCAGAAGGCCGCGGCGACAATGCGGCTGGAGAACAATTCGCCGTGGCTGACGATCAGGTCACTGATGCGCGGGGTAAGTTCGAGCAGCGCCGCGAGGCCGCGCAGAATCTCATCGAGAGAATCGAATTTCTGGTCAATCTGTTCGATCAGGGCGGCGGAATCCTTGACCAGGGCCGCAGCCGTGTCGCGATGGCGCGCGCGCAGCCGCGAGCTGATGGCCAGCGCACCGGCGCGGTCGCCCTGCACGGCAGTCGAGGCGGCCAGCAGCAGTTGGTCGGTGACCTTGGCCATGGCGCTAACGACGACCACGGGCTGCTTGCCCAGGGCCACGCGCCCGGCGACGATGGCCGCGGTGCGGCGGATGGCGGCGGGATCTTCGACCGAGGTGCCGCCGAATTTCATTACGACGAGGTTCATGCGAGTTTCCCCAAACTGGCCAGCAGTTCGGCGTTTAGGATGGTGGCTCCGGCGGCTCCGCGAATGGTGTTGTGGGAGAGCACGGTGAACTTCCAGTCGAGCACGCCGCAAGGGCGCAGGCGGCCCACGGTGACGGCCATGCCATTGCCGCGATTGCGGTCCAGGCGTGGTTGCGGGCGATCCGGCTGCGGCGCCCACTCGACAGGCTGCACGGGAGCGGTGGGCAGATTCTGCCCGGCGAGCGGATGAAACTCCGCCCAAGCCGCCAGAATTTCTTCGCGTGTGGCCTTCTTTCCGAGCTTGATGCTGACGCTTACCGTGTGGCCATCGACGACCGGGACGCGATTGCAACTGGCACTCATGCGCGCGCTGAGCGGCTTGACCGCGTGGCCATCGAGAGAGCCGAGCAGCTTGAGCATCTCTTCTTCCATCTTCTCTTCTTCGTTGGCGATGTAGGGAACCACGTTGTCGAGAATGTCCATGGAGGCCACGCCGGGGTAGCCCGCGCCACTGACCGCCTGCATCGATGTGGCAAAGATCTGCTCGATGCCGAAGCGGTCGACGATGGGCTTGAGCGCCAGCACCGGGCCCATCACCGTGCAGTTGGAGTTGGTGACAATGTAGCCGCCTGACTGCTTGCGCCAGGATTGCTCCTCGATCAGGTGCAGGTGTTCAGCGTTCACTTCAGGCAGCACCAGGGGCACGTTGGGAGCCATGCGGAAGGCGCTGGAGTTGGAGATTACGGCGCAGCCCGCGGCGGCGAAGCGAGGCTCAAGCTCGCGGGCGATGGGCGCATCGATGGAGGAGAAGATGATCTTCGGGGCGGTCTGATTTTCGTTGGCCGCGGCGCTCGGCTCCGCCGGCGATACGGTCATGTTGGCGATGCGCTCGGGCAGCGGAGTATCCAGGCGCCACTTGGCGGCCTCGCCATATGTTTTACCGCTGGAGCGGTCGCTGGCCGCCAGCCACGTGATTTCAAACCACGGATGGCGCTCAAGAAGTTGGATGTAGCGTTGGCCTACCATTCCGGTAGCGCCCAGGATGCCGATTGGTTGTCTGGTTTTCATAGCCTTGAACATTTAGTGTACAGGAAATTGCTCGAAATTCGGGCAGATGCGATGGCAAAGCGTGTGCCAAAACGAAACGCATCCGGCAGCAATCTCCGGAAGAGGCCTAGCGGCGAAATAGGAGACCGATACTCCAAATGCCTGTTGAAAATGGGTTTTCTGCCGATAAATCAGGCGGGAGATCAGCGATGGGCTTGCGGCAGATGGCCGGGCTTGGCCGTACGCCTTCCGAGGCGACGAGGGAGCCTGCGCCTCCCGCCTTTGACCGCTGCCTGACGCTGCTGGCGCAGGGAGCGGCGCAGAATGTGCCGGAGATCGACGAGGAAACCTACAATGCCTTTCGCAAAAAGGTAGGCGAAGAGGCGATGCAGGTGCCAGACAGGCTTCCGGTAGAAGACAAGCTGGCGCAGATTCAAAGCATTGTGCGCGAGTTCGAGAGCTACAGGAAGGGCGCGGAAGGGGCGCTCAAGGAGCGGCAGAGCGGGTGGCGCGCGCTGGTTACGATGCAGTTAAAGGAATTGCTGGAACGGGTGGGTGTGGACGCCGGTTCGCCGGAAGCCGAACCGCTGCTGGCGAAGATCGCGGGACTGGAGACCGGCGAGCAGATTCAGGCGTATCGCGAGCGGCTGCGGAATTTTCTTCATCCCTCCGGCGCGGAAGAGGGTATCCCCGCGGGCGCATCGAAGCTGAAGGCGGCTGATCGCACCACGGAAAACGACAACGCGGCCGGGCTGCGCGGCGGCGGAGCGGCGGTCGAGC
>CAWDQS010000125.1:0-6632 GCA_963804295.1 uncultured Acidobacteriaceae bacterium | reverse complement strand
AGCCGCGGTTCTCTGCCTTGCGCCGCAGAACTCGCGCACCAGCGTGGGACTCTACCGCCGCGCCGTGGAGACTTCTGGCCTGCGCATTGACTTCACTGAGGGATGGGCTGATCATCCGCTGCTGATTGACGCATTTGCCAGCGGCTCCGTCCTGCATGGACGAAGCTCAGCGCGGAGGTGGGCGCGCCGGTTCCCGTAGTATTCACGGCGCACAGCGTTCCCGTCCGCACCATTCAAGCCACTGAAGGCCAGCCCGCCGACCCCTACGCCGACGAGGCGCGGCGCACGGCGGAGCTGGTAGCCGCGCGCGTGTCGGAGATTCCTCAGTGGTTTTTCGCATTCCAAAGCCAGGGCGCGAGCGGCGGCCCGTGGCTTGGGCCTACCGTCGAAGAGACGCTTCAATCCATCGCCGCCTCGGGCGCTAAGACGGTCATGCTTCAGCCCATCGGTTTTCTCTGCGATCACGTCGAAATCCTCTACGACGTGGATATTTTCTTCCGCGATGTTGCCAAAAAACTGAATCTGCGGCTGGAGCGGCCGGAATCGCTGAACGCTTCAGTTCTTCTCGCCGAAGCCATTGCCGATCTGGCGCGGCAGGGACTCAAGCGCCTCAACAGCCGCTGAAACTTCTCTAAGGCTACTTCAGGCGTGAGTACTCGATGCGCGCTTGCTTGAGGATGTGTACGTCCGTGTCCGCATCCTTCCATGCGTCGAAGAACTTTTCATACTCGCTGCGGCTGGCGGAGTTGTTGTTCTGGAGCGCGAGCACGCGGGCCAGGCCGAGATGCGCGAGCGGATAGAGGGGCGAGATGGGATCGACGCCCTGATTGGCGAGAATCAGGCGAAAGTCCGCGGCGGCAGCATCCAACTTTCCGGCCTCGGTCTCGGCCTGCGCGCGCAGATAGGGAACGTCGAAGCTGTCCATTTGGTAGGGGCGCGCCGTCTCAAGCAACTTGATCGCTAGGTCTGGGTGGCGGCCGGCAAGCGCTAACAGGGCGCGCAGTTGGGGCAGATCCTTGTAGAGGATTTCCGTGCTCTTCTCGTCCTTCGAATCCTCGCTGGCCGCAAAGCTCCGCGCGGAGGCCAGATCGCCGGCCGCTGCCTGTAGCGTTGCCATCCCCCCTGGATCTCCTCCATCTCCCTTCCTGAGCTTCAACATCTGCGCGGCTTTGCCCAGCTCGTTAAAGCAGATCAGGACGCCGACGTAATGGATCAGAATGCGGTCGGCGAAATCCGTGTCGCCGTTGCGAAGTGCATCGTTCCGCGCGCGGATGAAGTCGTCGGCGGCTTCGCGCAGTTTGCCGCTGGTGGCCGCGGCAAAGCCAAGGTCATCGAGTGAAAGGTCTGTTTGCTGATGGTTCAGCCCCCACTCGCCCTCCGACTTGATCCTGTCCGCATCGTGCTCGGCATAGGCGATCTGAAAGAGAATGCTATGGATGCCCCAGCCATCCTTGCCTTCGGCGACACTGGCATTTGCCTTTCTCTTGGCATCGGCAAAACGGCCCGCGCGCTTGTAGGCACGCGCCAGCACCACGGCAACATAGCTGGAATGAGGATCGATGCGGAAACCTTGCTCGCCTGCCTCAATTGCCTGGTCATACTCCCCCAATTGTGTATAGAGATTGCAGAGACGGCCCCAGCTTCGCGGATCGTTGGGGTAGATGCGGTTGTAGACCTGCAAGCTGCGAATCGCTTCTTCGTAGTCGTAGTCGCCGGCGGTATGGTAGCCGATCTCGATCAATAGCCGTTCATGCTCTGAGGTGCGAGCGCGCAGGTCGAAGGCCTTGCGGTGAAATTCCGCGGCCCGGTTCAATTTGTACTGGGCATAATAGGTAATCGCCAGCCCGTTGTAGGCGCTGGCGAAATATGGATCAAGCGCAATAGCCTCTTTGAACAGATCCTCAGAGGACTTCCAGTCGCCGTAATCGTAGCGGTCGCGGGCCAGCGAGTAATCCCGCAGCGCCTCCAGCGAGGAGGTGGTGGCCTGCTCGATGGGCGTCTGGAATTTATCCAGCGACGCGGCCGATTCGCCCAACTGTTTGCGCACATGGCGCGCTACTGTATCCAGCGCGCTCAATATCCCCTCACGGGAGTTGGCCTCGGCCTTATAACCGGCAATCCGCTCGCCGTTCACGCAACTGTCGGCGGTAATGGTAAGCAGAAACTTCTTTCCAAAGTTAGTGATAGCGCCGTGCAGCACGGCATGGGCATTATTGCGTTCACAAATCTCGCGGGCCAGCTCCGGCGTGAGCGGTTCGTCCCCCTTTCGCTGCATCAGGAGAAGTGTATCCCTGACTTTCTGCCTGGGGAGCAGATTCAGAAAGGGAGATTGCTCCAGATCGATCTCCAAGGCCTGGTTGAGCGTATGATCCAGGGCAGCATCGCCGGTTTCGTTGGTAAAGTCGGCGAGCACCACATCGCTGAGCTGAAGAGGGCGAGAGAAGTGCTTCCATCCATAGGTTGCGGCCAGGGCAATCAGCGCGCCGCCAAGCGCCGATACCGCAACCCACTGCCAGATTCTGCTGAGGCTTGAAGTTGTCCCCGCGATCAGCGATGCGGGCTGGTAGGCCGTCACATCCTCATAGACCACCCGTGTGCGTTCCCGCACGCGCTGCACAAAAATGTCCCCTGGGTGCGCCTCGGGCAATTCGTTCCGGGACTGCTCGGTAAGAATCTGAGTTGTGAGTACCTGCGCCCCGAACTGATAGCCGCGGCCGGGCACTGTCGCAATCAGGCTGGCTTTGTCTCCCATTGCCTTGCGCAGCCCGGAGATGTATTGAGCCAGGCTGCCTTCTTCTACAAAGGAGTCCGGCCAAATGGCCTTCAGCACCTCATCCTTGGTCACCACCCGTCCGGGGTTCAAAACCAGGTAGGCGAGGACATCGAAGGCCTTTGGCGTAAGTAAAACCGGCTCATCCTGGCGCGACAAAACGCGCCTGATGGGGTCCATCTCGAACCCCTCGAACCGGTACATCTTATTTGTGTTCAATAACATACCAGGCTTTCATAACTCTTCAGGAAAATTCATCCCGAAATACAAGACGGGCAATACCTTTTGGAGTTCAAGTGGATACTGCATGGGTTTCAGAACGCCGGCTTTTGGGGAGTGATTGTATGAACATCTTACGCTGTGATGTTCCGGCAGCGAAAGCCGCGAACAAAACGATCACTACTCAGGCGAGGCAGTTGATTCGGCACGGAAAAACGAGTCGAAGAACGAACGATGGATGTGGAGAGCGGGCAGTAGCCCCACTTTCCGTGAATCACACTCAACCTTCAACCAATCCCAAAGGAGGGATTATGAAAATCAGCATCGTAGCACGCGCAATCGCACTTTGTTTCTGCCTGGTGTTCATCAGCCAGTTCGCGTACGCACAGAACGCGGCCAAAGCGACTGTCCGGGTCGGCGGATGGGCGCTGACCGCCAACGGCAAACTCGCCAAGGACTTTGAATACAGGGGCGCATGCCCCGTCAAGCTGCAATTCGACTGGGGTCTCGTTGCCACCGCGCCTACCAAGGTCACCTATCGCTACAAGAGAAGCGACCCTAGCGAGCCTTCCGCAATGAAGAAGGTCGATCTGCCCAAGGCCTACACCTCCGTCGATGTCTCCGACACGTGGGAATTGGGCGCCAACACAGCGGAGTTCAAGGACTTCAAGGGATGGATCAAGCTGACCACCTTCGAGCCCAACAAGGTCGAGCAGAAGATCGACTTCACGCTGCATTGCAAATAAGATAACTGACTCGGCTCGAATCGGACGAGACTAAAAACGGCCGATGGCTGCGGAAAGTGGGGTAATTGCCTCACTTTCCGCAAAAGACGCCCTAATGGACATCGTTCCCGCCAATTCATCCCCCTATTCCCACCACTCATCCTTTTTTTCGACCCCTCGTCCGGAAGCCCATGCGCGCTTGGCATCGTCGACTCTATATTCCAAAAAGAGCAAGGTGCTCGGGAAAGGTACGGCTCATGGACGCAATCGTCAATGTCGAAACGGTCAGCCGAAGATTCGCCCTGGATAGCAGTTCGACCCGCCAACCGGCGCACAGTTTTGTCAACGCCCTTACGAATATCATCTTGCGGGTTACCGGCGGGGAGTTTTTAGCCATCTCCGGTCCCAGCGGAAGCGGCAAAACCACGCTCCTGAACCTAATCGGCTGCATCGACCAGCCCACCACCGGCCAGATTCTGATCGACGGTGTTGAGACTTCTAAGCTGAAGCCCGGCCAACTGAGCACATTGCGCCGTGAAAAGATCGGCTTCGTCTTTCAAACCTTCAATCTCATCCCCGTATTCACAGCCGCCGAGAATGTCGAATATCCGCTGCTGATTCAGGGTGTCAGCAGCCGCGAGCGCCGCGAACGCGTGGCCGAGGCGCTGGAAAGTGTTGGCCTTTCCGCTCGCGCCAAGCAGCGCCCCGACCTGCTATCCGGCGGCGAACGCCAGAGGGTCGCCGTGGCGCGCGCCATTGTGCATCGTCCCGCGCTGGTGCTGGCCGACGAGCCGACCGCAAACCTGGACACGCACAACGCCACGCAGCTGATCGACCTGATGCACGGCCTCAACCGCAGCCTCGGCCTCACCTTCATCTTCTCCACGCACGATGCGCGCCTGCTAGACCACACCGAGCGCATCATTCGGCTTACTGATGGCGAAGTGGTTTCCGATACCGCGAGCGAAGGAGGCAGCCGTGGCTAAATATCTTCTTCTTGCATTCAGGAACATCTTCCGCAATCGCCGCCGCACCCTGATGACATTGTTCATGGTGGGCGGAGGCGTTGCAGGATTGCTGCTGGCCGGCGGCTACTTTGCCTTCATGACGCACGGCCTCCGCGAAGATACCATTAACAGCGGCCTAGGTCATATGCAGATATTCACTGCCGAGCACTTCACCCGCGACGAAAACCGCGTTCTCGACACCGGCATCGACAACTGGCGCCAGGTGGCCGCATCCGTCAAGACTGGCGGCCATGTGCGCGGCATCGCCCCCCGCATCGATTTCTACGGCATGGTTTCCAATGGGACCAAAGCCGCTGGATTCATGGGAAGCGCCGTCGATCCAGAGGCGGAAAAATCCCTCGGTTTCGTCACCCACATCGAATCAGGACGCGATCTTGATCCAAAGCCCATCGGCGAGGTCGAGGCGCTCATCGGCAACGGCCTGGCCAAGTCGATGAACGTCGGCATCGGCGACGGCTTGACGGTGCTGGCGATGACCTCTGACGGCGCGCTGAACGGCGTCGATGTTCAGATCGTCGGCATCATCAACTCCGGCGCCGCGGAAAGGGACGCGCGCTATCTGCGCATCACTTTGCCCGCCGCGCAGCGCCTGCTGCAAAGTGATCGAGTCACCAACCTCGTGGTGGGTCTCGATTCCACGGAGAACACCGATCAGGCCTACGACGAGATGATGCCGCGCCTGAATGGCCTATCGCAGCGAATGGAACTGAAGAAATGGATCGAACTGGCCACCTATTACAAGCAGGTAAACTCCATGTTCAACGGCATCTTTCTCTTCATGGGCATCATTGTTTTCTTCATGGTCCTCATGTCCAGCGTGAACACGCTGCTGATGAGCATGTTCGAGCGCACCCGCGAGATTGGCACCATGCTGGCCATGGGCACGCCCCGCGCATGGATAGTGGCGCTTTTCATGGTCGAGGCCACGCTGCTCGGCGTGGTGGGCGCCGCTGTCGGCCTGATTTCCGGCAATCTCCTTGGCGCGCTGCTGAACGTGTCCGGACTGCATATGCCGCCGCCCCCCGGCTACACCCTTCCCATGCCCTTCATGGTCCGTCACGTGCCGCTTCAGATGATCGTATCTTCGCTTCTGGTTATCATTTCAATGGCGCTAGCATCCATCGTCCCGGCGGTCCGCGCATCAAGGCTAAAAATTGCGGAGGCTCTCTCTCATGTCTAAGATCAACTTCATTCTGCGCACCATCCTGCTGCTCTTTGTTGCGAGCTTTCCGATGACCTGCGCGCTGGTCTGCCGCGCCGCAACGCCCGACGCCGAGGCCCTGCTCAAGCGTTCCGACTTGTACCGCAACGGCTGGCCCTCTTATGTGCTGCGAGTCAAGATCACTCACTACGAATCCGGCAAAGCGGACGAGGATAAACTCTACGAGGTCTCGCAGAAGGGAACCGAGAAGACCTACGTCGAGTTCCTAAGCCCGCGCGAAAAAGGCCAGCACCTGCTGATGCTGGGCGATGATATGTGGGTCTATATGCCAGACACCAGCCGCCCGGTACGCATCACTCCGCTGGAACGGTTGAGCGGCGACGCATCCAACGGCGATGTGGCCCGCACTAATTATGCCGTCGATTACTCCGCCGTTTATCTGCGCACGGAAAAAGTTGGCGCGGAAAACTGCTACGTGCTTGATTTGACCGCCAAGCGCAAGGGCTCGACCTATCAGCGCATTCTCTATTGGCTGCGAACGGAAGATGCGCGCCCGGTGAGAGCTGAGTTCTACCTCACCTCCGGCAAGCACATCAAATCCGCCACCTTCGATGAATATTATTCTGTCGGCGGCAAATCCCAACTTCGCCGCTGGACCCTCTACGACGAAATCCGCCGTAACTCGCACAGCGTGCTGGAATACTCCGGCATCGCCCCGCGTGAGTTGC
>CAWDQS010000124.1:0-3282 GCA_963804295.1 uncultured Acidobacteriaceae bacterium | reverse complement strand
CGGAAGCACGCTGACCGTTACCGGAGCAGGCACACTGGTGATCGACGCCAACCAGGCGGGCAACTCCAACTACGCGGCTGCCGCACAAGTACAGCAAACCATCGTTGTCAACAAAGCCGCGCAGAGCATCAGCTTCACCGCGCCAACCTCGCCGGTCAACCTCGGCGTTGCGCCCATTACGCTGGTCGCGACAGGCGGCGCATCGGGCAATCCAGTCGTCTTCACCGTTGACTCCAGCTCCACCGGCACCGCAACCATCAGCGGAAGCACGCTGACTGTTACCGGAGCAGGCACACTGGTGATCGACGCCAACCAGGCGGGCAACTCCAACTACGCGGCTGCTCCTCAGGTCCAGCAAACCATCGTTGTTAGCGCATTAGCCGCGCAAACCATCAACTTCACCGCGCCAACCTCGCCGGTCGCCTTCGGTGTCGCTCCCATCACGTTGGTTGCGACAGGCGGCGCTTCGGGCAATCCAGTCGTCTTCACTGTTGACTCCAGCTCCACCGGCACCGGAACCATCAGCGGCAACAAGCTGACGATTACCGGGATAGGCACTCTGGTGATTGACGCCAATCAAGCCGGAAACAGCACATACGCAGCGGCCGCGCAGGTTCAAAGAACCATCGTGGTCACCATAGCATCGCAGACGATTACCTTTACCCCGCCTGCTTCACCAAACTACGTAGGCAACGGTGCAATTACCCTGGTAGCCACAGGCGGCGGATCCGGCAATCCAGTTGTCTTCACGATTGACGCCAGTTCAACCGGCACCGGAATAATCAGTGGAAGCACACTGAGCCTTACCGGAGCAGGCACGCTGGTAATCGACGCGAACCAGGCGGGCAACGCCAACTGACACGGCTGCTCCTCAGGTGCAGCAGAGCATTTGGGTTTATGCCACTGAGCCGACGGCAACCCTGGCAGGCCCGGATGCACTGACCATCAGCGCGCCGGGCGGCAGCGCGTCAACCACCATCACATTTACCCCGTCGGTGGCGCTTACCACGCCGGTGACCTTCGCCGTGACCGGCTTGCCGGCTGGCGCGACGGCCACCTTTAACCCAGCGATGATTGCCGCCAATGGCGTCAACCCACTCAGCACACAGTTGACGGTTACCGCGCCAGCGGCAACCGCGATGCTGCACCGCAACTCCAACCCGCTGCTCCCCGGCGGAACAGCACTGGCCTTCGCGCTCTGCTTCATCGGCTTCCGCAAGCGGCGCAAGATTCAGATGCTGCTCTGCTGGTGATCAGCGTGGCAGGCATGGGCATGTTCACAGGCTGCGCGTCGAACCCGCCCACGACAACAACGATCACCGTAACCGCGACCTCGACGGTTGATTCCGCGATTACCGTCTTCCAGTTCAAGGACATTCAGCTGATCGTCAAGTAAGGCAACTCAACCAACTCAGTGCAACCGCCGGGGCCTCTCCAACAGGAGAGGCCCCGGCGCATTTGCCGCAAAAATCTCTATTGCGCGGAAGGTCTGGATGCTGCTTTGAAGAAGCTCAGCGCGGCGTCGCCTTGTTCGAGCAGCCGGGCGCGCGCAAGACTTCCGTAGCTTTCCTGTAATGTCTCTTTGCGGCGATGCTCGGCGATGACCAGTCCGCCCAGAGCCAACACGTTCGCTGCCGCGCCGCCCAGCAGCCCCAGCGCCGCGGCGTATTCGGCGGCCGCATCATACGGCGGATCAAGAAATATCAGGTCGAAAACGCTGTGCGGGTTGCGCAGAAAACTGACGGCGTTTCCAGAGTGGATATTGAATCCAGCCATGATTCCCAGCTTAGTAAGATTAGAACGAAGCACGTTTAGCGCGGCAGGGGCGCGTTCAACAAACGTCACGCTCGCCGCGCCACGGCTGAGCGCCTCAATGCCCACTGCGCCGGAGCCGGCATACAAATCCAGAAAATTCGCGCCTGAAATGCGCGGCGCAAGCACGTTGAAGAGCGTCTCGCGCAGCCGGTCGCTGGTGGGCCGGGTGGCGAGGCCCGGCGGGGCCTCAAGGATTCGGGATCGGAGTGAGCCGGCAATGACGCGCACAGAATAAAGAATAGCGGAGCGTGGAACCGTTACAATCCAGATATGCGTGGCTGGTCAATTCCGCTGGGCCGTTGGATGGGCGTTGATCTGCGCCTGCATACATTTTTTCTGTTGCTATTGTGGTTTGCCTGATTACACCAATGGAGCAGGCGTGGGCAACGGCCTTGGGCTGTTTTTTGCGCTCGTGGCTGCTGTGGTTGTGCGCGAAACGGCGCGGCTGCTGGTAGCGGCGTGGCTGGGTTTAGACCTGCGCGCGATCCTGATTTTGCCCATCGGCGGGCTGTACGCATACGCCAACCCGGAAAGCCAGGAGAAATCGAATCAACAAGGCCAGTTTGCGCTGGCGCTGGCCGGTCCAATCGCCAACCTGGTCACGGCGCTGATGCTTACTGCAGCGCTGTTGGGCGCAAGCGATCAGATCAACCTGATCGCCCAGCCGTGGATCTCCGCCGGCAACCTGCTGCGCAGCATGGTGTGGCTCCAGGCCGGGCTGGGCCTACTGCATCTATTTCCCGCCTATCCGCTGGATTGCGGACGTTTTTTGCGCGGCGGCTTTGCCCGCAAGCATGGCTTTGCGGCGACCGGGCGAGTCGGCGTCACAATTGGCCAGGCGCTGGCAATGACGGCCATGTTGGGCGGAATGTTGTTGGGCAATCCCTGGCTCTTCATGGCCGGTTTTTTTGTGATGATTGGCGCGCAGGTTGAGGATCAGGGAGTCTTCTTCCAGGCGGTTGTAGACACGGTTTGCATGCGCGAGGTGATGCTGACGGATTTCTCGACCCTCTCGCCCTCAGACACGCTGGCTGACGCCTTGGCGCGCTGTGTCCACTCGCTCCAGGAGGATTTCCCCGTGGTGCGCGGGCCGCAACTGGTGGGCATTGTCTCGCGCCAGCGGATTGTAGACGCGCTGCGCAACGACGGCAATGGCTATGTGCAATCAGTCATGTCCAAAGCCTTCCAGGTGGCGCAGCCGGAAGACACGCTGGGCAAGACGATACGCCGCATTACAGGCGGGCGCGGGCTATCGCTGATTCCGGTAACGGAGAGCGGTCGCGTGGTGGGCATTGTGAGTGTGCAGAACCTGATGAGTTCGATGTCTCTGCTGGCCGAGAAGCGCCGCCTGGAGCGTATGGAAGCCGGGGAGTAGCATGAGCGCCGAACAGGATGCGCCGCTTGCGCCGGGACTCTATCTGGTTGCAACTCCGATTGGCAACCTGGCTGATATTACGCTGCGCGCGC